>NZ_JASKLY010000012.1:0-453125 GCF_030125545.1 Arthrobacter sp. zg-Y1219 | reverse complement strand
TGCACTAAATTCGAAACCAGCTAAAAAAGTCCTCCCAACCCACGGGGTGGGCGGAAGAACCAGTTCAACCAATTAAAATAATTGGTATCAATAAACTTGGCACACTATTGAGTTCTCAAACAACAGATGCATCCGAAATACTCGGAAAAACAATTGAATGTCTTTCTTTTCTCTTCGCTGCAGTGTTTCTTTATTCTATCTCATCCGGACTGTTTTAGTAATTCCGCGTTATCCGCGAAACCTGGCCGAAACAACCGGGTGAACCCGCCACGAAGCTTCCGGACCTTGTCCGTTGCGTTGCGATGGGTTGTGGCTGCCGAGTCCGGGAGTCTCACTTGCAGAACATGTCTGTCAGGCGCTCACCGGGGCAACTCACTAAACTTTACACACCCTCGGCGGCTGGCGCAAACCCCTGGAGTGTGACCTCCTGCACGCTGCGCCGCCGGTTCCGGATGCCTCCTTGCGGACAGCTCCGGAACGAAGAAAGCCGGCACCCGCCCCTCGCAGCTCCGGAAAATCCGGAACCAGCGAGGGCGCTGGAAGCCAGCCTTCTAACGGGCCGTTAAAACTATACGGCGGACACTTCAACGGTCGCAAGAGTGCGCTTGCCGCGGCGCAGCAGCAGGTATCGGCCATGCAGCAGCTCCGTGCCGCCGATCACCGCTTCTGCATCCGTGACCTTGTGGTTGTTCACGTAGGCGCCGCCCTCGGCAACCGTTCGCCGGGCCGCGGAGTTGCTGGCCGAAAGGCCTGAAGCCACGAGCAGGTCAATGATGCCCAGGCCGCTGGCGTCCACTACTACCCGCGGGAGCTCGGCGGTGGCTGCGGTCAGGATGTCTTCGTCCAGCTCACTGAGGTCACCCTGTCCGAACAACGCAGCGGAGGCGGCGATAACCTTTTCGGTAGCCTCCACCCCGTGGATCAGCGACGTGACGTCAAAGGCCAGCCGGCGCTGGGCCGCGCGCTTGTGCGGCTCGGCCGCCACAGAGCGTTCCAGCTCTTCAATTTCAGCCTTGGACAGGAAGGTGAAGACCTTCAGCCGGTCGACGACGTCGGCATCTGGGGTGTTCAGCCAGAACTGGTACATCGCGTACGGGCTGGTCATGCTGCCGTCCAGCCAAATGGCGTTGCCCTCGCTCTTGCCGAACTTGGTGCCATCGGAGTTTGTGATCAGCGGGGTGCCCAGGGCGTGGACGCTCTTGCCCTCGACCTTGCGCACCAGCTCGGTGCCGGCCGTGAGATTGCCCCACTGATCAGAACCGCCGGTTTCCAACACGCAGTTGTAGTCCCGGAAGAGCTGGAGGTAATCCATGCCCTGCAGCACCTGGTAGCTGAACTCGGCGTAGGAAATGCCCTCGTCGGAGTTAAGCCGCGAAGAGACAATCTCCTTCTTGATCATGGTGCCCACCCGGAAGTGCTTGCCGATGTCCCGCAGGAAGTCGATGGCACTCATGGGCGCGGTCCAGTCAAGGTTGTTGACCATCTGCGCGGCGTTGCTTCCCTCGAAGCTGAGGAAGCGCTGCACCTGGCCCTGCAGGTAGCCGACCCACTCGGAAACGGTTTCCTTGGTGTTCATGGTGCGTTCCGCCGTCGGACGCGGATCTCCCACCAGCCCAGTGGAGCCGCCCACCAGGGCCAGCGGGCGGTGGCCGGCCAGCTGCAGCCGGCGCATGGTCAGCAGCTGCACCAGGTTGCCCAGGTGCAGGCTCGGCGCCGTCGGATCGAAGCCGCAATAGTAGGTGATTGAATCCCCGGCGAGCAGTTTCTCCAGTTCGGCCTCGTCAGTGGATACGTGGACCAGTCCACGCCACTTCAGTTCCTGCCAAATGTTGTCGAAGGTCGGATCGTTCTTCTGGGCGCGCAGGCCCGCTGGGGTTTCAGTAGTCACGTGTTCCAAAATATCAGGCTTCTTCTTCCACAATGCCGGCCGGGATCGGACCCGCGGCAATAAGACGCAGCCGCTGGGTCGGGCGGGTCATCGCCACGTACAGGTCCCCGACCTTCCCGGCCGCAGCGGTAAGCAGCTCTTCAGGCTCCAAGATGACGACGCCGTCGAACTCCAGGCCCTTGGCTTCCCGCGGCGAGGTCACCACTATGTCCTGTTCCAGCCCACCGGCGCCGGTGCCCAGCCGCCTGCCGTAGACAGCACCGACTTCGCGGCGGACGGCGTCGAGGTGGTGTTCCTCGGCGATGATCGCCAGCAGGCCGCCGTCCAGCGAGTCCAGGTCCTCCGGCAGGACCTCCATCAGGCGGGCAACCAATCCACCCTCCGGCACCCGGTCGACGAACGGTGCCCAGCGGCCTTCGCGGACGGCCTTGGGTGCGGAGACCACCAGACCGGAAGCATTGGCCATGCGGACCGCCGCCTCGGCGATCTGCGCCGGGGTGCGGTAATTCACCGTCAGCTCTTCGAGCGTCCAGCGGTCCCCCACAAACGGCGCCAGCGCCTGCTGCCACGACGTGGCCCCGGCGGCGGAGCTGGTCTGGGCGATGTCGCCGACCACGGTGAAAGACTTCAGCGGGCAGCGGCGCATCAGCAGCCGCCACTGCATGGCCGACAGTTCCTGTGCCTCGTCAACGACGATGTGACCGAAGGCCCAGGTGCGGTCCACGGCGGCGCGGTCGGCCGCGGTCAGGCGCACCTCCCCCTCGGTGTTGTGGTCCGCCAGGTCCTCGGCAGAGAGGATGCCGTGCGCGCCGGAGTCTTCCAGGAAGCCCTCGGTGTTCTCGATGGCCCGCTCGGCGTTTGCCAGGTCCCGCTTGCGCTGTTCCTCGCGCAGGGCGAAGTCGCGTCCGGCGGAGGCGTCCAGTTCTCCGAGCAGCTCCGCCGCCTCGTCCAGCAGCGGAATGTCGGATTCGGTCCACGGTGCGTCCGGGCTGCGGCGCAGGAGGCGGATTTCCTCCGGGCTCAGTTCGGGTGCGGCTGCTTCCAAGTGTCCGGGCTTGCTGAAGAGTTCGGAGAGCAGTTTCTCCGGCATCATCGGCATCCAGCACAGGTTGAGTGCCACCCGCACGTCGCGGGCGCTGCGCACGTCCTCGGCCAGATACGCCCGGTCGGTGCTGTTGCCGGCACCGGACGATTCCTCGAGCTGGTCGGTCAGCTGCTCGGTGAGTTCGCGCAGCAGGATCTTCACGAAGGTCACCCGGGCCTCGTTGTGCGGCTTGCCGGTGGCACGGGCCTTGTCGCGGGCGCGCTGGACCATTTTCGGAGTCAGCGTGAGGATGGTTCCCTCAACGTTCAGCTTCCGCGGTTCGGCCGGGAGCCGCTGGCGGTTGGCGACGGCGTTGGCCATCACTTCAGCCATGCCGATCCGTCCCTTGATCTCGGCGACGTGCGCGTTTTCTTCCTGCACGGCCGTGATGCCGGGCATCAGCTGGCCAAGGCTGGACATGACGACGCCGGTCTCGCCCAGCGAGGGAAGCACCCGTTCGATGTAGCGGATGAAGGCATTGGAGGGGCCCACCAGCAGGACACCGGCGGACTTGAGCCGTTCCCGGTGCGTGTACAGCAGATAGGCGGCGCGGTGCAGCGCGACGGCGGTCTTGCCCGTTCCCGGTCCGCCCTGCACCACCAGGGTGCCGGCCAGCGGTGCGCGGATGATGCGGTCCTGCTCGGCCTGGATGGTGCCGACAATGTCCGACATCTGTCCGGTGCGCTTGGAGTTCAGGGCAGCGAGCAGGGCGCCTTCGCCCTGAAGTGCAGCCTCCTCCTCGAGCATGGTGTAGTCCAGCACATCGTCTTCGATGGCCTGGACGTTCCGGCCCTTGAGGATCAGGTGGCGGCGGCGTCGTACGCCCTGCCGTTCGAACGCTGTGGCCTGGTAGAACGTGCCCGCTTCCGGGGCGCGCCAGTCGACCATCAATCGCTGCAGGTCCTCGGTGGACAGGCCGATGCGGCCGATGTAACGCTCTTCGCCGTCGTCGAGGTCCAGGCGGCCGAAAACCAGCCGGTCATCGACGGCGTTCAGCTGCGCCAGGCGGTCTTCATACATGGTCGCAAAGGCGTCACGTTCGGAGCGGTTCTGGTGTGAACCGGCCGAGTGGCTGCGCCGCACCTGGGCCAGCTGTTCGCGCTTTTCCTCGCGGAGTTCGTCGAGTCGCTGGTACAAACCGGCGACGTAGTGTCGCTCATGTTCCAGCTCGTGGTGGGCAGAAGACGTTTCAGGCATGTTCGCGTTCCCTCTCGCAAAGGCAGACCGTCAAGTTTAGCGCGCATTTGGACTTTTTCCATGCATTGAGCTAACCGGCTGATACCGGCCCTGTTCGGGGTGGTCGTGGTGCGCCTCCGTCCGGCGGCGCGGGTGGTGCTCCGCCGGACGGAAGAGCATGAATCCTCGGTCAGTAACCGATCAGTGCATGCACCGGGTAACCGGCAAGAGCCTGGCGTCCGCCCAGGTCCTTCAGCTCCAGCACGACGCCGAATCCGGCCACGACTGCGCCGGCCTTTTCGATCAGGCGTGCGGTCGCCCCGAGGGTGCCGCCGGTGGCCAGTACATCATCCAGGATCAGCACGCGGGCGCCCACCGGAATGTCGTCCTGGTGGACTTCGAGTGTATTTTCGCCGTATTCCATGGAGAAGCTCTCGGAATGCACGCGGCGCGGCAGTTTGCCCGGCTTGCGGATCGTGATGACGCCTTTGTCCGCCGCGTAGGCAGCAGCTGCGGCGAGGAGGAAGCCGCGTGCTTCCACTCCGGCAACGTAGTCGAAGCGGCCCTCGTACTCGGCCAGCAGCGAATCCACGACGCTCCGGAAGGCCTGTCCGTCGGCAAAGACGGGGGTCAGGTCACGGAAGACCACTCCCGGCTTGGGATAGTCGGGCACGACTGCACCCAGACGTTCGATCGTTTGTTCAATGGTCTCGTTGTTAACCGGTTCTGCCGGGGCATCTTTCACCCGTCCACCTTACCCGCTGCGTCCGCTCCGGCCCGAGCCGCGTGGACAGCTGTGGCACTTGTCTCGCCACGCCCGGCGCCCGCGTGACAGCGGGCACGCACACCGGGTCGGTCGGGCGGGCGGAATCGAGCGGAGTTATCGGCTGGAGGAATAAAGGGGCCTTCGA
This sequence comes from Arthrobacter sp. zg-Y1219, assembly GCF_030125545.1. Taxonomy (NCBI): domain Bacteria; kingdom Bacillati; phylum Actinomycetota; class Actinomycetes; order Micrococcales; family Micrococcaceae; genus Arthrobacter; species Arthrobacter sp. zg-Y1219. The sequence continues at coordinate 448,066 of NZ_JASKLY010000012.1, read as the reverse complement.
CGGCGGTTGCCATCTGTCAGTGCCCTTTGCCCCTTTGGACAGGCCACTGAATTTAACGGCACCAACAGTCAAGGATTGCAACACATATGGCTAACCTGCACGAAGTGCTCAAGAACAAGATCGGATTCGGCACGGCTCCGCTGGGAAACATGTTCCGGAACATTCCCGAGGATGAGGCGCTGGCGACGGTTGAAGCCGCCTGGAATGAAGGCATCCGCTACTTCGACACCGCACCCTTCTACGGAGCCGGCCTGGCGGAATCCCGCCTGGGCGAGGTCCTCTCACAGCATCGCCGCGATGAGTACGCGCTGAGCACCAAAGTGGGACGGCTGATCCTGGATGAGGAAGAGGAAAAAAGCTCCGGCCTCTTCACGCACGGGCGTTCAAATAAGATCGCCACTGACTACACCGCGGATGCCACCCTGCGCTCCATCGAGGAGAGCCTGAAGAGGCTGAAGACTGACCGGCTGGACTTTGTCTTCGTCCACGACACCTCCCGGGACTTCCTCGGTGATGAGTGGGTCACCAAGTTCGACGAGGCGCGGACCGGCGCGTTCCGGGTACTCGCGCGGCTGCAGGATGAGGGCGTCATCAACGGCTGGGGCCTCGGCGTGAACACCACCGAGCCCATCGAGCTGGCCATGGACATGGATGAGGCAGCTCCGACTATGAGCCTCTCAGCCACTCAGTACACGCTGCTGCAGCACGAGCGCGCCCTGCAGCGCATGATGCCCGCTGCACTGGAGAAGGGCGTCGGCATTATCGTCGGCGGACCTTTCAACTCCGGCGCCCTGTTGGGCGGCGACACGTTCGACTACGCCGAGATTCCTCCGCAGGTTAAGACACGGATCGCCGAGCTGACCTCGGTGGCCTCCCGGCACGAGGTGAGCCTGAAGGCCGCTGCCCTGCAGTTCTCCGCCGCCCACCCCGCTGTGGCTGCGGTCATTCCCGGCTCCAGCCGGCCCGGACGCGTCGCAGAGGATGTCGCGGCGATGAAGGCCGAAATTCCGGGTGCGTTCTGGGACGAACTGCTGGAAAAGAAGCTGATTTCCGCGCAGGCTCCGCTTCCGCGCTCCTAGCAGGTTGCTTCGCCGAACGGCGTTCCGGGATGGCACTCATCTGGAACGCCGTTCTGCGTTTCACGGCCGCAGGGCCGTCGCTCCTGCGGATGCCGGCTGCTTGCGCGGCTGGGCGGGACGGTACTTGGACACAGTTGGGTCACCGGTGAGCCAGTACCGCCAGGGATATTCGCCTGAACCGCCGGGGCCGCTGACACCCACCCGCGGTCCGGACGAGACCAGTTCTTCCGGCACCGCCCGGTCCGGCAACTCCAGCCGCAGCGGGGCCGCGAAGACATCGGCGCCGTCGAGGTTCCTGTTGATGCCCAGGGCCTGGGCCAGCCGGGCCGGTCCGCGGGCGAGGTCCAGGTCGGTGCGCGGATTTCCGCGGCGTTCCCGTGCGGTTTCGATGCCGTCAGTGATTTCCCCGGCCCGCAGCAGCAGTCCGGTGGCCTGTCCCTCATCACCGCAGACCACGTTGGCGCAGTAATGCATACCGTAGGTGAAGTAGACGTAAAGGTGCCCGGCCGGACCGAACATGGTGTTGTTCCGGGCCGTGCGGCCGCGGAACGCGTGGGAGCCCGGATCCGCGTCCCCCATGTAGGCCTCCACCTCGGTGACCCGAACGCTCACCGGGCGGCCGCCGTCGTCGTGCGTCAGGGTTGAGCCCAGCAGGAGGCGGGCGGCGGAGGTGGCCGGTACCGCAAGCCGTGATCGTGCGCTTGTGTCTTCCATGCCTTCGACCGTAGCAAGATCCCGTCCTGTGGCTGGAATCGGGGCGCTCCTGCCATGCGGGGATGGTCGCGGGGACCGTCAGAGCATGGCGCGGTAGAACCGCTCAAGTGCGGCCCGCCGGTGCAGATTCGGATTCGGGGTCTGGCCGTCAAGCTGGTCGCGCACGGCGTCAAGGGCGGCGTGCCACGCGGCGAGGAGGGTGGCGGTCTGGTCCTGGCTGCCGGTGACCGGCTCGCGGATGGTGGCCTTGGTTTCGTGGCCGTCATCGGTCATCACCAGCTGCGCGTCCCCTCCAATACTCAGCGTCCTGCCGGCCGTCTCCACCGCCGCTTCCACATCCTCCGCCGGCGCCCGGTACCAACGCTCGAACACCAGCTCCGCGTCGGCACCCTCACCGGTCACCCGGCCCATCGTGGGGGAAATGTCGAATTCGCTGGCGTAGGCATCGCGCAGGGCAAGCCACCGATCCATGCTGTCAGGATCCGGTTCCCGCCCCGCGGCGACGCTGGCGAAGGAGTTCAGGATCCCCTGCCAGCCGGCACTGCCTTCGGTCAGGAAGTCCGGTGAGTCGGTGCGGGAGCGGAACTGCAGCAGCGCTCCCCCGCCGCTCTCCAGGACCTGCCATTCCAGCACCGATTCCAGGCCCAGCTGGTCCTCCCAGGTGAGCTGCAGGCTGGAACGCGGTTCCAGCTGGAGCACTGTGCCGGTGCTGGTGCCGCCGTCCATTTCCAATGTGTATTCCTTGCCCAGCCGCCACTGCGGTGTCACGTCGCCGAGCCAGCGTGAGACCTTTTCGGAATTGGTCAGGACATCCCAGATGTGGGCCGTGGGGTAGTCAAACTGGCGGTCGAAGGCCACCGCATATCCATCGGTCAGTTTCTGGATACGGCCCTCAGGGACTGCTTGCCCTTCCGGAACTGCGGGGCCAGATTGCTCAGACATGGCGGCCGTCCTCCTGCTCGGTGGAACCCCGGCTTTGAAGTCCCAGCCTAGCCGCGGTGGGAATGCTCCGTAAGTCCGAGCGGCTGTCCGTTGACTAGTCGCCGGCAGACCCGAGGTGTGCTGCGGCGGGGAAAGTCCGTCTTGAGGGCCAGCTGGAAATGTCGGTGGCAGCTGAAACCATGAATTCATGGACACAACAACGACGTTTGACCAGCGGACAGACCCTCCTCCGGATGCCCCGTGGCGTGATGATTTTCTGGTGTGGGAACCGCAACCGCCCGATCCGGAGTGGCCGCCCGACTCCGTCCCGTTTGATCCCCTGTGGGTCGGTGACCACGGTTCCGCTCCCCCGCGGGCCGACGGCGACGCCGGCGGGTGCGGTCCCGACGGCGGCGGTCACCATGGCGCCGGCGGCAGCAACGCCCGTGCCAATGCCGGTGCATGCGGCGCCGGTGCAAGCCCGGTGTTTTGTGCTGACCCGGCAATTAGTGCTGCTCAGCGCCACGCTCTGGCAGCGACCCTGCCCGAGGGGTTCACCGGTTCTTTGGGTCTGCTGGATGCTGCGGGCCTGGATCAGGAGCTGACCGGCACCGCGCTGCAGGGTGTGCGGATTCTGGAAGGCTGGGCCGCCGCCGCCAAGGCACGGCTGGTGCACCGCCAGCACCGGCTCATGTTCGAGGAGCTTGAGCAGTTCGACCGGCAACGGGCGGCCGAGGATGCCGAGCGCCGGGCAGCCGGCGAAGACGTAACCGGCACCGGCACCGGTACCAGCGCCCGGTGCGCCCGAACCGCCCGGCCGGGCGTTTCTGCCGGGCAGGGCGTAGACCGGAGTCTGGCGTTCAGTCTCTGTGCCACCGAGATCGCCACCCTGTTTCGGCTGCCCGAGGGAACCGCGATGGCCCTGGTCGAAGAATCCGAGGAGCTCTGCACCCGCTGCCCGGACACGCTGGCCCTGCTGGAAACCGGAGCGATCACCCTTGCCCAGGCGCGGACGATCCTGGACCAGACCAGATCCCTCATGGAACCGGCACCCGTGGCTGCTGCCGGCAGCGAAGCAGGACGCGACCCCGGGAAAGGGCCTCGAGGGGAAGACACCGGGCCGGAGAACAACAAGGGGCAGGAGAACGATCAGCCAGGCGTTGACGATGGCCGGCTTTTTCCGCCCGGAGCCGCTGCTGCCCTCGAGCAGGACCTGCTTCAACTCGCACCGGAGCTCACCAATGCCCAACTCACCCGCAAAGCCCGGCGGCTGCGCGAACGGATCTATCCGCAGAGCATTCCGGTCCGGCACCGGACCGCGTTTGATCAGCGTCGCGTTTGGTTCCAGCCCCGGCCCGACGGCATGGGACACCTCACCGCCTATATGCCGGCGGACAAGGGTCAGCAGATCTACGGCGCGCTGACCGGTGCAGCCCGCGGAGAGCAGGCCCAGGGCGATCCTCGGTGCCTGGATCAGCTGCGCACCGATATCCTCGCGTCCCTGCTCCTGCACACTCCCGAACCCTGGATCGGCGAGCCCGGGAACGGTCAAAGTCCGGATCCGGCAGCCGGCGAGGCCAGCACCACCGACACCAACCACGGCAGCGATCGAGACAGCTCCCCGGATGAAGCCAGTAGGCCAGCTGGCTTCAGCGGACTCAACGGGTCTTCCGGCTTCAACCGAGCTGACGGAGCCAACGGACCGAACGGACGCAACGGGTCTGCCGATGCCGGGGACCTCCCGCCGCTGCCTCCAGGCACGGTCGCGGAAATCATGGTCCTAATCAATGCTGACACGCTCTTCGGGGCCGATGACGCGCCGGCCGAGCTGGCCGGATACGGGCCGATCACCGCAGAAGCAGCCAGGCGGCTCGCCAGAGCAGCGTGCCGGTGGACCGGGCTGGTCCAGGATCCGTGTTCCGGGCAGGTCCTGGGCGTGGGTCGGCGCCGAAAGGTCCCGGCCGGACTGCGGCGATGGCTGCAGGCGCGGGACCAGACCTGCCGGTTCCCGGGCTGCAGCGCCGGCACCGCCCGGGCCGAAGCGGACCACACCATCCCGTGGGCGGCAGGAGGACCCACAGAACACTGGAACCTGGCGCACCTTTGTAAGAAGCACCACCTGTTCAAGACACTGGGGTTCTGGAAAGCACGACAGGTCACACCGGGCGTTCTGGAATGGATCTCCCCGCTGGGCCGGCACTATACGACCCAGCCCGAACTCACCCTCACACCGCAACACCGCCTTGATTCCGGCCCTTCAGTCAGTGCCCGCCCCGCGGCCAAGCGTGTGCCACTCTCCGTGGTGTTCTCGGGAGGAGGAGACAGCGGAAAGGACGGTGGAGAGCCGCCGCCGTTCTGAGGCGTCCAGCGCCCTTCAATCTGGGCCAGGCCTTAGGGGGCCAAGGCTAGTCTTAGGGCAGCTTGTTAGGCCAGCGTCTTACGGCGGGTTATTACGGCTGTGTCTTAGGGCCGGTTACTAGGCCGTCTATTAGGGCCGGTGATTAGGCCGATTATTGGGGCGGGTTATTAGGGCTGTACCTTGGTGGGGTCCGAGGGCGGCGGCCTGTTGCAACGCGCTATTTCGTTGGCAGCGCCGACGGCCAGGGCAGGAGTTTGGGCAGGTCCACGCCGTCGGCTGCGGCTTCTGCGCGCAGGCTGGCAAGATTCGGAGTTCGTCCGGCAAGCCAGGCGGCGATGTCTGTTGCCATGCCGTTCACCGAGACGGTGCTGGAAACCGGCTCCCCCGGGGCGGAACCGCCAAGGACGCGGGGCGCCAGACCGAGCGGCTGAAGCCTGAGGCGTACTCCGGCGGGAACCCGGGCCGAGAGGAAACCGAACAGGTGCTCGCAAAGCTGCGGCGACCAGGTGTCGGCCTCCACTCCGACACCCAGGTCCGTGAGGTGAATGACCAGTTCCCGCCACAACGCCAGGCCGCCGTCCCGAACGACGCCGCTGCGATAGGAAATCGGAGCCTGCCAGTCGGCTGCCTGCAGCCCGTGGAATGCCGCGAGCACGCGGTCCAGCGAGGTGCTGAGTTCGCGGCGGTGGCGGTCGGCATTCAGCACCGCGCCTTCTTCGATCGCCCGGTTCCGCCCTTCGGCGCCGCTGTCGTACAGCTCGATCGTTTCTCCGCGGACCGCGTACTCAAGTTGCCGGGCCATGCCGTCAGCGACACCCGCCACATGCGCGAGCACATGCCCGCGGGACCAGCCCGGGAGCTGCGAGGGAGAGCGGACGTCGTCGTCGGTAAGGAATCGAATGCGATCCCGGAAGTCCGCAGCCGCCGCGTCCAGGATGGCCACCAGCTGCGAGGGGGTGGGCCGGGGCTCCGGTTTGGAAACAGCAGGGGGTGCAACGCCGGGAACATCAGGGAGACCAGTCATGGGACCCACCCTAGGGGCACGACAGGCGAAAACGGGACAGCAGAGACGTCCTTTTTCGGTGTCGCCGTAAGGTGGCGGCGGTGTCCGCGGCGGCGGTCACGGCCTGGGCCAGGGAGCAGTCAGCCACGCAGATCACAGATCATAACGGTGCCGGATATGCCGCCGGTCCGGATCTGCCTGCCAGAATTCAATCTCGACCGGCTGGAGGGCGTAGAGCTGCCACTCGGGGTTTTCCGAACCATCGGCAGCTGGCCGCTCCGCCCAGTCACGCGCCGAGGCCGCCTCGGACAGCTGCACCACGGTGCCGCTGACGCGGATCTGCCGTCCCAGCTCGGACCAGTAAAAGTTCATGGCGGCCCGCGGGTTCTCCGACAGTTCCCGGCCCTTACGGGAGGTGCGCGACGTCGCGAACTGCCAGCCGTCGTCGTCGAGGTCCTTGAGGATGAGCATGCGGGAGGACAGGTTTCCGGCTGCGTCAGCGGTGGCCAGTGAGAAGGCATGGGGCTGGCGGACTCCGGCAGCCAGGGCCTCGTCCAGCCAGGACCGGAACAGGTCGGACGGATCCGCAGGGGCCGCCGCGGGGTCGAACCGCGGGAGGTTGTCCGGGAAGTCGGGCAGGGCGCGCAGCATCCGCCGGAAGGAGTCGCTCATGGGCCAAGGGTAGCTGAAGGCATCACAGTGATTCATGAAGGCCAACCAGCTGTCGAAGCACATCCGGGGGCACGGCATTCATAGTGCAGATGAGGGGCCTTCAAAGAATCCTTCGTGCAGATGACGGCCCCAGAATGCTCTTTTCGCCGCGGGAAAGCCCCTGATCTGCACTATGGATTTCCGGAGAGCCCCTGACCTGCACTATGGATTTCTGAAAAGCCACTGATCTGCACGACGGTCGCGATGGAAGGCCCCCTACGCACTGGAATCAATGGCATAAGGTGAATCGCCGGAACCATGGGGCTCACCGAACCACTGGAACCACTGAAATCACCGGAACCACGGGAATCGCTGAAATCGCTGATCCGCGTAAACTCCGGCGGCTCCATTCGCGCAGAACAGGGTTGATCCGGACGCAGCGGCGCGGCGGGGGGGGGGGGGGGGGGGGCGCCCCCCCCCCCCCCCCCCCCCCCCCCCCCCCCCCCCCCCCCCCCCGCCGGCGCCGAGGGCACCGGGATCCAGCAGCACCCTTAGCCCGGACTCGGCCTGGGCTACGCGGCGTAGCTCCGTGCCGTCGCCACTTCCGACTTCAGCGCAGCCAGTTGCTGCTCCACGGCGGACCGGGCGGTTCCGCCCTGGGCGCTGCGGCTGTCCAGCGAGCCTTCCGTGCTGAGCACTGTGCGGACCTCGGGAGTCAGGTGCTCGGAAATCCCGGCGTAATCCTCATCCGTCAGGTCCCAGAGCTCGACGCCACGGCCCTCCGCAAGTTTCACTGCGGCGCCGGAGAGCTCGTGGGCTTCCCGGAACGGCACGCCCTGGCGGACCAGCCACTCGGCGATGTCAGTGGCCAGGGCAAAGCCCTGCGGTGCCAGTGCCTGCATGCGCTCGGTGTTGAAGGTCAGCGTGGCGATCATGCCGGACACCGCCGGAAGCAGGACCTCCAGAGTGTCGGCAGCGTCGAACACCGGTTCCTTGTCTTCCTGCAGATCCCGGTTGTACGCAAGCGGCAGGCCCTTGAGCGTGGCCAGCAGTCCGGTCAGGTCACCGATCAGGCGGCCGGCCTTGCCGCGGGCCAGCTCAGCCACATCGGGGTTCTTCTTCTGCGGCATGATCGACGAACCGGTGGAGAAGGCATCGTCAAGGGTCACAAAGGAGAACTCCTTGGTGGCCCAGATGATGATTTCCTCACTAATCCGGGACAGGTCCACGCCGATCATGGCCGCAACCCAGGAGAACTCGGCGTAGACATCGCGGGAGGCGGTGCCGTCGATGGAGTTCCAGACCGCCGAGTTGAAACCGAGTTCGGCGGCAACGGCATTCGGGTCCAGCCCCAGCGAGGAACCGGCCAGGGCGCCGGAGCCGTACGGGGATACCGCAGCGCGGCGATCCCAGTCCATCAGGCGCTGCACATCGCGCAGCAGCGCCCAGGCATGGGCCAGCAGGTGGTGGCTGAGCAGCACCGGCTGGGCGTGCTGCAGGTGCGTGCGGCCGGGCATGGCCACGCCCAGATGCTTCTCCGACTGCTCCATCAGGGCATCCACCGTCGCCAGGACACCGGCGGCGATGATGCGGGCGTGGTCGCGGAGGTACATCCGGCCCAGCGTGGCGATCTGGTCGTTGCGGGACCGGCCGGCGCGCAGCTTGCCGCCCAGCGCCGGGCCGGCACGCTCGATCAGACCGCGTTCCAGGGAACCGTGGACATCCTCATCGGAGTCCGCCGGAGTGTAGGCGCCCGAGCGGACATCGGCGTCGAGCGCGTCCAGGGCCGCCAGCATGCCCTCCAGCTCGGCGTCGTCGAGCAGCCCGGCGGTGTGCAGCACGCGGGCGTGGGCCCGCGAGCCGGCAATGTCATAGCCGGCAAGCCGCCAGTCGAAGTGGGTGGACTTGCTCAGCGCCGCGAGGGCGTCGGCGGGGCCGCCGGCAAAGCGGCCACCCCACAGCGCACCCTGGACGGTGGAACCCGCAGCTGCGGTTCCGGCCGGGTCAACCGGCGGCTTGCCGTGATTCATTTTCTACTTACCTTCTGCTGCACGCTGGTCGCGGCCGGAGGCCACCTTGGAGGACATGCCGAACAGCTCGATGAAACCGCGCGCCATTGACTGGTCGAAGCTGTCACCGGTGTCGTACGTGGCCAGGTTGAAGTCGTACAGCGAGGTGTCGGAACGGCGTCCGGTCACCACGGCGCGGCCGCTTTCCAGGGTCATGCGGATGTCGCCGGAGACGTACTTCTGGGTGTCCTCGATAAACGCGTCCAGGGACTTCTTCAGCGGGGAGAACCACTGGCCGTCGTAGACCAGTTCGGTCCAGCGCTGGCCGACGGTCTTCTTGAAGCGGGCCTGCTCGCGTTCGACCGTGACGTTTTCCAGTTCGCGGTGCGCGGCCATCAGGGCCATGGCGCCGGGGGCTTCGTAGATTTCGCGGCTCTTGATGCCCACGAGGCGGTCTTCGACGATGTCGATACGGCCAATGCCCTGGGCACCGGCGCGGCGGTTCATCTGTTCGATGGCCTGCAGCGGAGTGACGGGCTTGCCGTCAATCGCGACCGGAACGCCTTCCTTGAAGGTGATGACCACTTCGTCGGCGGCCAGGCCGGCGGCGGGATCGGAGGTGTACTCGTAAACGTCCGGAGTTGGGCCGTTCCAGATGTCTTCCAGGAAGCCGGTCTCCACGGCGCGTCCCCAGACGTTGGCATCGATGGAGAACGGGTTCTTCTTGGTGGTGACGATCGGCAGGTTCTTCTCCTCGGCAAAGGCAATGGCCTTGTCGCGGGTCAGGGCCAGGTCGCGGACCGGGGCGATGCACTTCAGGTCCGGGCCCAGGGTCTGGATGCCGACTTCGAAGCGGACCTGGTCGTTGCCCTTGCCGGTGCAGCCGTGGGAGACGGTGGTGGCACCGAACTGGCGGGCTGCGGCGACCAGGTGCTTGACGATCACCGGGCGGGACAGCGCAGAGACCAGCGGGTAGGAATCCATGTACAGGCCGTTGGCCTTCAGCGCGGGCATGCAGTACTCGGAAGCGAATTCGTCCCGGGCGTCTGCCACGTACGCTTCGACGGCGCCGCAGGAGAGGGCGCGCTGGCGGATGGTCTCCAGGGACTCGCCGCCCTGTCCGACGTCGACCGCCACTGCGATGACTTCGGCACCTGTCGCTTCGGCAATCCAGCCGATGGCCACCGATGTATCGAGGCCACCGGAGTAGGCCAGAACAATGCGTTCGCTCACGAAATACGCTCCTTGCGTTATGTGCAGCCTCTGCAGGCTGCTGGTTGATGAAGGTAGGTGGAAAGTTTTAGGGGTGCAGCTAGAGGATGCGGCTGTCCGGGGCCTGGCCGTTGGCAGTGGCCTCGTCGGCGATGCGCAGGAAGCGCGCTGCGACGTCGGCGCCGCCGTCGGACTCGCGGGTGACCATCAGCACGGTGTCATCCCCGGCGATGGTGCCCAGGATGGACGGCAGCACCGAGTGGTCGATGGCCAGGGCCAGGAAGTTTGCAGCGCCCGGAGGCGTCCGCAGCACCACGATGTTTCCCGAGGCCTCGGCCGTGACCAGCAGTTCCCCGCAGAGCCGGGCCAGCCGGGCGTCCAGAACCTCCTGGGTGACTCCCGATTTCGGCGCGCGCTCGCCTCCTTCGGAGGGCACTGCGTACACCAGCACTCCCTCCTTGCCGCGCATGCGCACCGCGCCCAGCTCCACCAGGTCGCGGGAGAGCGTGGCCTGGGTGACCTGGACGCCGTCGTCGGCCAGCAGGGCGGCGAGTTCGGCCTGGGAGCGGACCGACAGTCCCGTCAGCAGGGCACGGATGCGCGCCTGGCGGGCGGTTTTGGTGGCCGGCATGCTCATACTGCGCCCTCCGGAACCCCGGTCAGGCCCGAGCGGGCCATCAGCCACACCATCAGCGCCTTCTGCGCGTGCAGCCGGTTTTCGGCCTCGTCCCAGACCACTGACTGCGGGCCGTCGATGACCTCGGCGGCAATTTCGTACCCGCGGTAGGCCGGCAGGCAGTGGAGCACGACGGCGTCATCCGCCGCCTGCGCCATCGCTGCGGCGTCCACGGCGTAGCTGCGGAACAGCTCCGAGCGGGCGGCCTTTTCATCCTCCTGGCCCATGGAGACCCAGGTGTCGGTGGCGACGACGTCGGCTCCCGCCAGCGCCTCGGCCGCATCGGTGGTGATCATCACCGACCCGCCGGTTTCCTCGGCACGGACGGCAGCGGCGTCGACAACCAGGGGATCGGGCAGGTAGCCCACGGGACCGGCTACCCGAACGTGCATGCCGGCCGTGACGCCGGCTAGCAGATAGGAGTTGGCCATGTTGTTGGCGCAGTCTCCCAGATAGGTCAGGGTCAGGCCGGCGAGGGTGCCCTTGTGCTCGCGGATGGTCATCAGGTCCGCCAGCAGCTGGCACGGGTGATAGTCGTCGGAGAGCGCGTTGATCACGGGAACCCCGGAATTCGCGGCCATTTCTTCCAGTCCGGACTGGGCGTAGGTGCGCCAGACGATGGTGGAGACCATCCGCTCGAGCACCTTCGTGGTGTCGGCAACGCTTTCCTTGTGGCCGAGCTGGGAGTCGCCCGCTCCGATGATCAGCGGCACGCCGCCGAGATCGGCCACGCCGGCGGCGAAGGACACCCGGGTGCGGGTGGACGTCTTGTCGAAGATGACGGCAACGGTCTTGCGGCCGGCGGCGGCGCCGGCGAACGGCTGATACTTGTAGCGGTCCTGCTTCAGCGCGTCGGCAAGATCCAGAACTTCGGTCTGCTCGGCCTGGGTGAGGTCGGTGTCGACCAGGAAATGGCGGGTCATGATTGTCCTTCTGTCTTTCCGGTGGCCCGGGCTGTCTGATCGGCGGCGCGGGCGGTTTCTTCGGCGGCCCGGGCGGCGGCCAGGATCCCGGGCAGTGCTTGCACAAAATCGTCGGCCTGGTCGCGGGTCAGGATCAGCGGCGGCGCCAGGCGCAGGGTGTGCGGTCCCGTGGCGTTGATGATGAATCCCGCCTCGAGCGCGGCGGTCACCGCCGCGGGGGCAATGTCCTCGCCGGGACCGGCAGCCAGGTCGAACCCGATGAGCAGACCTTCGCCGCGGACCTCGGTGACGCCCGGAACCGCGGCCAAGGCGGCGCGCAGGTGGAATCCCGTGGCCTGGACCTGGCCGAGCAGCCCGGTGGACTCGATGACGTGCAGCGTGGCCAGCGAGGCGGCGGTTGCGACCGGATTCCCGCCGAACGTGGTGCCGTGCTGGCCGGCGGAGAGCAGCGACGACGCCGTTCCGCCGAAGGTGATCAGCGCGCCGACGGGGAAGCCGCCGCCCAGGCCCTTGGCCAGGGTCATCGCATCGGGCAGCACGCCCTCGGAGGCGAACCATTTTCCGGTGCGGCCGATGCCGGTCTGGACCTCGTCCACGATCAGCAGCGCGCCGGCGGCAGCGGTGATCTCCCGCGCGTCCTGCAGGTAGCCGGCGGGCAGCGGGCGGACGCCGGCTTCACCCTGGATCGGTTCGATGAAGACCGCGGCAACGGTGTCGTCGACTGCCGTGCGGAGCGCCTCGATGTCCCCGAACGGGATGTGCTCCACTCCCCCGGGCAGCGGTTCAAAGGGTTCCCGGTAGGCCTTCTTGGCCGTCAGCGCCAGCGCGCCGAGGGTGCGGCCGTGGAAGGCGCCGTCGAGGGCAATGATGCGGGTCCGCTGCACGGTGCCGTCCGGGCCCGCGGCCCCGGTGTTGCGGCGCGCCAGTTTGATCGCTGCTTCGTTGGCTTCGGTGCCGGAATTGGCGAAAAAGACCTTCGATCCCTCCGGCGCCCCGGCCAGCTGCAGCAGCTTCTCCGCCAGCGCCACCTGCGGAGGGCTGGTGAAGAAGTTGGAGACATGGCCCAGCGTGGCCAGCTGGCTGGTGATCACCGAGGTCAGGAACGGATGCGCGTGGCCCAGGGCGTTGACGGCGATGCCGCCGAGCAGGTCCAGGTAGGCCTTGCCGTCGGCGTCCCACACCGTGCAGCCGTTGCCCCGGACCAGGACCCGCTGCGGCGTGCCGAAGACACCCATCAGCGAGGAGCCGTAGCGGCGCAGCCAGTCCTCCGAGGTTCCGGTCAGGTTCACCAGCGCGTCGGCCGGTGCGGCTGCGGGCTCCACGGCCGGTGCGGCTGCGGCTGGCTCCGCGGCCGGCTGGGGCTCGGTCTGCTTGCTCATGGCGTTGCTCATGCCTGCTCCTCCGGAACTACCTGGGTGCCGATGCCGGCGGTGGTGAAGACCTCCAGCAGCATGGAGTGCGCCATCCGCCCGTCCACGACGGCGGCACGGTCCACCCCGCCGTCGACCGCGGCCAGGCAGGCACCCATCTTGGGGATCATGCCGGCTTCCAGCGTGGGCAGCATCGCGCGCAGCTCCCCGGCGGTGAGTGATGAAATCAGCGAGGACTTGTCCGACCAGTCCGCGTACAGGCCCTCGACGTCGGTGAGCACCACCAGCCGCGAGGCGCCCAAGGCGACGGCCAGTGCGGCTGCCGCGGTGTCGGCGTTGACGTTGAGCACCTGGCTGGTCAGGCCGCCGTCGTCGTCGACTTCCGGAGCCACTGTGGAGATGACGGGAATGCGGCCGGCCTCGATCAGGTCGACAATGGCGCCGGGATTGACGCCGGTGACTTCCCCGACGAGCCCGAGGTCCACGTCTTCACCGTCAATGACGGTACCGATGCGCACGGCCTGCAGCAGTCCGCCGTCTTCACCGGAAAGGCCGACGGCGTAGGGCCCGTGGGCATTGATCGTGCCCACCAGCTCGCGGCCCACCTGGCCGGTGAGGACCATCCGGACGGCGTCCATGGCTTCGGGCGTGGTGACGCGCAGCCCGCCCTTGAACTCGGACTTGATGCCCAAACGGTCGAGCAGCGCGCTGATCTGCGGCCCGCCGCCGTGCACGACCACGGGGTGCACACCGACGTGGTGCAGGAAGACGATGTCCTCCGCGAACGCGCGGCGCAGCTCATCGTTGACCATGGCGTTGCCGCCGTACTTGATCACCATGATGCTGCCGGCGAACCGCTGGATCCAGGGCAGCGCTTCGATGAGCGTGGCGGCCTTGTCCTGGGCGGCCAGCTGTTCCTTGGCTTGCGTGGGTGTACTCATGATGTCCCCGATCAGCTGCTGTAGGCCGAATTTTCGTGGACATAGTCCATGGTCAGGTCGTTGGTCCAGATGGTGGCGCTGTGCGTGCCGGCATTCAGGTCGATTTCCACTGTAACTTTGCGCCCGCGCAGATCCACCAGATCGCGGGAATCCCCGATGCCTCCGTTGCGGCAGACCTGGACGCCGTTGATGGTGACGTTGAGCTGGTCCGGCTCGAAGGCGGCGTCGGTGGTGCCCACGGCGGACAGGACCCGTCCCCAGTTGGGGTCGTTGCCAAAGATGGCGGTCTTGAAGAGGTTGGAACGGCTGACGGCGCGGGAGGCCGTCTCGGCGTCGGCCACGGTGGCGGCGTTCACCGTGGTGACGGCGATGTCGTGGCTTGCCCCCTCGGCATCGGTGATCAGCTGCTGCGCCAGCGAATGGCAGACCTCGGTGAGGCCTGCGGTGAACTTGTCCGGCTGCGGAGCGGTGCCGGAGGCACCCGAGGCCATCAGCAGCACGGTGTCATTGGTGGACATGCAGCCGTCCGAGTCCGTGCGGTCAAAGGTGACGGCGGTGGCGGCCCGCAGGGCGGCATCCAGCCCGGCGGCCGGCAGCTGCGCATCCGTGGTCAGCACCACGAGCATGGTGGCCAGCCCCGGAGCGAGCATGCCGGCGCCCTTGGCCATGCCGCCAATGCTGTAGCCGTTGCCGGTGAAGACGGACTGCTTGGCCACCGTGTCGGTGGTCATGATGGCCTCGGCGGCCGCCGCACCGCCGTCGGCCGCCAGCGCCTGCGCTGCCGCCTGCACGCCGGGAAGGATCTTCTCCATCGGCAGCTGCTCGCCGATGAGTCCGGTGGAGCAGACCACGACGTCGGCGGCGGACAGGCCCAGGACCTCGGCGGTTTTCTCGGCGGTGGCATGGGTGTTCTGGAAGCCCTGCGGTCCGGTGCAGGCGTTGGCGCCGCCGGAGTTCAGGATCACGGCGTCGGCACGGCCGTCCGAGACCACCTGCCGGGACCAGTGCACGGGTGCGGCGGCCACCCTGTTGCGGGTGAAGACGGCGGCTGCCGCCTTGGAGGGCCCGTCGTTGACGACCAGCGCCATGTCGCGGCCGCCGGAGGCCTTCAACCCGGCGGTGATGCCGGCGGCGCGGAAGCCGGCCGGAGCGGTGATGCCGGTGGCGGCTGTCTGGTCGGCGGCAGTTGCCGTGCTGTTTTCGGTGGTGCTCATTACGGGGCAACTCCCTGCGTTGTCAGTCCGGCGGTTTCTTCAAGGCCGAGGGCAATGTTCATGGACTGCACCGCGCCGCCGGCGGTGCCTTTGTTCAGGTTGTCGATCACGCAGGTGACGATGACGCGGTTGGCGTGGGCGTCGTAGGCCAGCTGCAGGGCAGCGTAGTTGGACCCCACCACCATCTTGGTGGCCGGCCACTGCCCCTCGGGGAGCAGCCGGACGAAGTGTTCGTTCCGGTAGGCGTCAGCCCAGGCGGCGCGCAGCTGCTCGGCGGTGACGCCGGGGCGCACCTTCGCGGTGGCCGTGGTCAGGATGCCCCGGGCCATCGGCGCCAGCGTGGGGGTAAAGGACACGGCGACAGTTTCGCCGGCCGCGGCCGAGAGGCCCTGTTCGATTTCCGGCGTGTGGCGGTGTCCCCCGCCGACACCGTAGGGGCTCATGCCGCCCATCACTTCCGAGCCCAGCAGGTGCGGCTTGGCTGCCTTGCCCGCGCCGGAGGTTCCGGAGGCAGCGACGATGACGACGTCGTCGGGCTCCAGCAGGCCGGCCGCGAAGCCGGGCGTCAGGGCGAGCAGCGAGGAGGTGGGATAGCAGCCGGGGACGGCAATGCGGGTGGCGCCCTTGAGCCGGTCGCGGTGGCCTGGCAGTTCGGGCAGGCCGTAGGGCCAGGAGCCGGCGTGCGGCGAGCCGTAGAACTTTTCCCAGGCCAGCGGGTCTTCGAGCCGGTGGTCGGCGCCGGCGTCGATCACCAGAACGGAGGGATCCAGCTGCGCAGCGATGGCGGCGCTGGCGCCGTGCGGCAGGGCGAGGAAGACGACGTCGTGCCCGGCCAGGTTCTCCACCGTGGTGTCCTGCAGGACCCTGTCGGCGAGCGCGTGCAGATGGGGCTGCAATTCCCCGAGCCGGGAACCGGCGTTGCTGTGCGCGGTAATGGCACCGATGGTGACGGAGGGATGCCCTGCCAGCAGGCGCAGCACCTCACCCCCGGCGTACCCGGAGGCTCCTGAGACAGCAACTGAAATCGTCATGGCTTCACCCTACAGTAGATTTATGCATAGGCCTACATAATTATGCATAGATGACGCGGACCCTTTTTCGCCGGCCGCAGCACGGAAGGAGGGAACAGGGCGGTGCGCTGGTCCGCGCGCTGCCCTACGATGGCAGCGACACCGATGCCTGCAACAGAAGAGACATTCCATGCATAAAGCTATTGTGGTCCCCGCACCCGGCGGGCCCGAAATCCTGCGCTTTGAAGACGTCGACCTGCCCCAGCCCGGTCCGAAGGAACTGCTGGTCCGTGTCGGGGCGGTGGGCGTGAATTTCATCGACACCTACAAGCGCAGCGGCATCTATCCCATGGCGCATCCCTTCATTCCCGGTGCCGAGGCGGCCGGAACCGTGGTCGCTTCCGGGCGCGATGTGGCAGCGTTCCGGGAGGGTGCGCGGGTTGCCACGGCTGAGGGTGGCGGCACGTATTCGGAGTACACCATCATGGAGGCGGACAAGGCGCTGCCCATACCCGACGGCGTCAGCGACGAGATTGCCGCGGCGCTCCCCATGCAGGGCATGACCGCCCACTACCTCTGCAACTCCACCTTTCCCGTGGAGGAGGGCCAGACGGTCCTGACCCACGCCGGTGCCGGCGGCGTCGGCCTGCTGCTGATCCAGCTGCTCAAGGCCAAGGGCGCCACCGTCATCACCACTGCCTCCAGCGATGAGAAGCGTGAGCTGGCGCGCTCCGCCGGCGCCGACCACGCCCTGGGCTACGACGGATTCGCCGAGGAGGTCCGGCAGCTGACCGACGGCAGGGGCGTGGACGTGGTGTACGACGGCGTCGGCAAGGCAACCTTCGACGGCTCCCTGGGCAGCCTGCGCAAGCGGGGCATGCTGGTGCTGTTCGGCGGCGCCTCGGGCCAGGTTCCGCCGTTCGACATCCAGCGGCTGAACTCGTCAGGATCTCTCTACCTGACCCGTCCCACGCTGGGCGACTACCTGCTGACCGCTGAGGAGCGGCAATGGCGCGCCCATGAGCTCTTTGAAATGGTTCGTGACGGCACACTGGACGTGCGCATCGGCGCGACCTATCCGCTGGCCGAGGCCGCTGCGGCGCAGACTGCCTTGGAAGGCCGGAAGACTACCGGGAAGGTGCTGCTGCTGCCGTAGCATCCGCTGCTCCGTACAACATCTCGAAGCTGGTGTGCAGCGGCCAAAACTGCGACCAGGGAAGCGGGGTCCCGCCCACGGCAGCCTCCAAGTAGGTCAAATGCGTGACCCAGCCGGGACCGTAGGAATCCACCAGGCTGCCCAGCCCGTTGTGCACGAGCTCCATCCGGGTGCCGGACTCCGCCGGGTGCAGCGCGAACGCAATCTGCGAGTCGGGTTCGTCGGGGAAGTCCCACGTCATGGCCAACCGGCGCGGCTCGTCCGCCTCGGTGACGACGCTTCGCGACAGGCAGCCCCCGCCATGGTCGACGACAATCATGCCGCCCGTTTTAGCGTCACATACAAGGGGCCGGCCCAGCCATTGGGAGAGCAGCGCCGGGTCGCGGAACCCCGCCCACACCGTTTGGGCGGGGACAGCGAGCAACCAGGAAATCGTGAGGGAATCGTCTTCGGTCGCGAGGGATGACAGCGGCATGGCCCCGATTCTGGCACGTTCCGCCATTCGCGAGTACCCGGGCACGTAGTCGGTACTCGTGAATGTTCCGCCGGGAACAGCTCTATTGGATGCCTCGGTGCATCGGTGAGGCTGCGGGGCTGGCCGGCTGGTCGGCGGAGCCCTTCTCATCTTGGCCTTGGCGGGCTGCGCACCCGCCGGCAACTCACCGACGTCCGGGGACCGAAGGTCCACGGAAGCCGCGTCAGGTGACGCCGCCGACCGGGAAGTATCGGCGGATCCGGCTGACCCCCGGTGGTTGCCGTCGCCCGGTGCCAGCTGGCAGTGGCAGCTCAGCGGCGCCTTGGACCTCACCGTTGAGGCGGGCATTTTCGATGTGGACTATGAAACACTTCTGCGCTGAGTCCAATCAACAGGGGCTGTCCTCACTGCTGAAACCCCTGGACCTCGGGGCCGTCAGGGAGGCCTGTTGAATAGCCGGTTGGCCGGCGGGGTGAGTCCCGGGCGCCCGGTGCGCACCCGGCTGCGACCTGCGCGGCTGTTTCATCCGGGTGACTGCCGACCGTAATGACGGTTTCGGTCGCGAGGGATCGCATACCTGCATCGTCCAGCCATTCAGCAAGGAAATCGTGACCGGAGCTGATCCATTCGGTCCCCTTCGAAGCCAGCGACCGTTGCCTCAGTTCAACCAGCGCAGCTTCCCGGTCATAGGACGGCAGCAGCAGAACCACCTTCGGAACGCTTTGCAGGGCGGCGTGCACCACGGCGAAACAGCCGGGGTCAGTGTAGGAGGTGTGTCCGGCGCCCAAAGCCAGCACGGCTCCGGGATGCTCATCGAGCGCCCGCCGGACGGCGTGGGCACGGGCCGACTCCCACTCCCGCTCCGCCGCCACGCGTCCCACCCGCCTGCTGCGCTGCACCAGGCGCTCGATGCTCCACCCGACTTCGGCGTAGTAGTCCGGGCCGACGTCGTCGAGATCCACAAACGGGAGTCCCAGGATCTTCGCCGTCTTGGCGCCGATGGTGGACTTACCGGCAGCTGCCGGTCCGATCAGCACCAGGGAGGGCGGGGATGACATAGGCCGATCCTGCCACAGCCGCAGTGTTTTTGATCCTCTGGCTTGCTTTCGGCCGTGTCTGGCTTCTGCGGACGGTGCGGCTGTTCTTGCAGGGCGACAATGACTATTTCGGTTTCGCGATGCCGGCCCTGTTCCTGGCCATGGCGGTGTCCTGGCTGATGACGTCGCGGCGGGCCAGAAACGGCGGTCCTGGCGCAGCACCGGGGCCAGCAGGAACTAGGCGCCGTCGTCTACCCATTGCCCCTGCTGCGGATTATCATTCGGGGCATGCGGCGGCGGAAGTGTCGTTCACTGCAGACCTGCCGGCAGTCCCCCCGGAACCAAAGGAGTAACCATGACAGGTAATCTCTCGCCTTCTGCCCCGCCTGTGCTGCAGGAGTACTACCGGGTCCTGACCGCCGGTCCGGAGGCGTTCGGCGACGGCAGGGACCTCCGCGGACTTTTGTCAGGCCGACTCGATTTCACCGGGTCCCTGGCAGGCCACCTCCCTGACGCCACGGAGCATTTCCTGCAGGGAGTCACCGGCTTCATAGGGACTGTGCGGGGCATCGATTTTATAAGCGATGTCCATGACAATGCGGGATCCGCGGTGCTGTACGACGCCGATATGCCCGGCGGGACGGTTCGCTTTGCGGAGTTCTTCACTTTCGGTGACGGTGTCATCAGCACGCTGAACCTGCACTACGACGGACCGGACTACATTGCCAAGGGCGGCCGTTAGCTGGCCGTGACAAAGACCGTCCGGCAGAAAGAGCAATTCTCCTTCCGGGGCTGCAGAGCTCCCGGACAGCCCGATTAACGGGCCAACACATGGAAAAGGGCTCTGCTGGAGGTCATCCAACAGAGCCCTTCCGGGGAAACCCCCCTGGTTTGCAGCGGTTAGCGCTGGACGGCACCAAACCGTTCCGCGGCCAGCGCGACGGCGGCGGCCCGGGACTCTGAGGCCTCATCGGCCGTCAGGGTCCGGTCCGGAGCCCGGAAGCGCAGGGCGAAGGCCAAGGACTTGTGGCCGTCTTCGATGCCCTTGCCGGAGTACACATCAAACAGCGAAATGTCTTCCAGCAGTTCCCCGGCGCCTTCGCGCAGGGTCTCCAGGACCGTTTCCGCGGGAATGCCCGCCTCCACTACCAGGGCAACGTCCTGCGTGGTGGCCGGGAACGAGGAAATCTCCCGGGCCACGATAACTTCGGGCGCGGCGTCGAACAGTGCGTCGACGTCGAGTTCCAGAGCCACGCTGCGGGCCGGCATGTCCCGGGCTGCGAGCAGCTTGGGGTGCAGTTCGCCGGCGTAGCCCACGGTTTCGCCGCTGCGCAGCGAGAGCTTGGCGGTGCGTCCGGGGTGGAAGGCCTGGTGCTCGCCCTGGCTGACCACCAGTTCCACGCCGAGCACGTCGCCCATCAGGCGGGCGGTGTCGACGGCGTCGGCCCAGTCCCAGGCGCGCGGCGCATGGCCGGCGCCCGGCTGCGACTCGTGGCCGGTGAACAGCACGCCTACGTGCAGCGGCTGGTCCGGAACCCCCTCGTACAGGGCATCGAGGACTTCCTCGGAGGGGCGGACGCCCAGCGGCGGAATCGTTGCGGTGCCCAGCTGCTCGCCGGGCAGGAAGACCGATCCGGCTTCGAACAGCGCCAGGTCGCGGAAGCCGCGCGAGAGGTTCCGCTTGGCCACCTCGAACAGGCCCGGCAGCACCGAGGTGCGCAGGTAGCCGAACTCGGCGCTGAGCGGGTTAGCCAGCTTGACCGCAGCAGGCGAGGTGCCGGCGTCGGGCGTTCCGAAGGTGTTGTTGTCGTCCTGGGTGACGAACGGATAGGACAGCACCTCGGTCAGGCCGGCGGCGGCGAGCGCCTGCTGCAGGCGGCGGCGCTGCTGCTGGATCCGGGTCAGGCCGCGGCCGGGAGGAGCCGTGGGCAGGGTGGACGGAATGTGCTCGTAGCCGACCAGGCGGATGATTTCCTCGGTGAGGTCCTCACGCGTCTCCAGGTCCGGGCGCCAGCTCGGCGGCGTCACAGAGTAGCCGGCAGCCGTCCTGGCCACTTCGGCACCCAGATCGGTGAGGGTGCCGGTGATCTGGGTCTCGCTGAAGTCGTAGCCGATCAGCTTGGACGCGAAGTCCGCGGGCAGCTCGATGGCCTTGGCTTCGGGCTTGGTGCCGACGTCGGTCACCGAGGGATCGGCGGTGCCGCCGGCCAGCTCGGTCAGCAGATCGACGGCGCGCTGGGCGGCGACGTCGGCGACGTTCCAGTCCACGCCGCGCTCGAAGCGCTTGGACGCTTCGGAGGGCAGGCGGTGCCGGCGGCGGGAGCGGCCGATGCTGACTTCCTCGAAGTGCGCGGCCTCGATCAGGACGTTGCTGGTCGTATCCGAGACCTCGGTGGCGGCGCCGCCCATGACGCCGGCAATGCCGATCACGCCGGAGTCGTCGGTGATGAGCAGGTCCTCGGGATCGAGGGTGCGGACCTTCTCGTCCAGGGTCTTCAGCGTCTCCCCTTCAGCCGCACGGCGCACCACAATGTCGCCGGACAGCTTGTCCAGGTCGTAGAAGTGCAGCGGCTGGCCCAGTTCGAGCATCACGTAGTTGGAGATGTCCACGATCAGCGAGATCGAGCGCATTCCGGCCAGGCGCAGCCGGGAAGCCATCCACGGCGGCGTCGGGCGGGCGGGGTCCACGCCGCGGACGGTGCGGGCCACAAAGCGGTCGCAGCCGGCCTTGCCGTAGATCGGCGCCCCGTCTTCCAGGCGCACGCCGTAGCCGTTGCCGTCAGCCTCGGGGACGACGACGGCGGCTGCCGGGTCGGTGAACTTCGTTCCGGTGGCGTGGGCGTACTCGCGGGCCGCGCCGCGGATGGAGAACACGTAGCCGCGGTCCGGCGTGACGTTGATTTCCGCTGCTTCGTCGTACAGGCCGAGCAGGTCCAGGGCGTCGGTGCCGATCTCCGGATCCAGGCCCAGGCGGGAGAGGACCAGGATGCCGTCGTGGTCTTCTCCGATGCCCAGTTCGCGGACCGAGGCAATCATGCCGGCGGAGACGTGGCCGTAGGTCTTGCGCGGGCTGATCCGGAAGTCTCCGGGCAGCACGGCGCCGGGCAGGGTGACAACCACCTTGTCCCCGACCGTGAAGTTATGCGCACCGCAGACGATGCCCTGCACGCCGGAGGGATCGATGCCGTCGCCGGTGAGTGTCTGCTCGGCGCCCTCGGGCACCACGCGGACGGTGCACCAGTTGATGGTCTTGCCGTTCTTCTGCGGCTCGGGCTCCATGGAGAGCACCTGGCCGACAACAACGGGGCCCGAGAGCTCGTCAGTGGGACGGTGGACGTCCTCCTCCTCCAGCCCTACCCGGACCAGTTCCGCCATGACGTCTTCGGCGGTTGCTTCCGCCGGAACCTGGGCATACTCGCGCAGCCAGGAAAGTGGGATTCTCACTTAGATCTCCATCCCGAAGTGTTCGCTGAAACGTACATCGCCCTCGATCATGTCGCGCATGTCCCCCACTTCGTTGCGGAACATCAGTGCGCGCTCAATACCCATGCCGAAGGCAAAACCTGAATAGACCTCGGGGTCAATGCCGGCCGCGCGGAGCACGTTCGGATTGACCATGCCGCAGCCGCCCCACTCGATCCAGCGCGGGCCGCCCTTGGCGCCCGGATGCCAGATGTCCAGCTCGGCGCTGGGCTCGGTGAACGGGAAGTAGTTAGGGCGCAGCCGAACCTTGGCCTCGTCGCCGAACAGCACGCGGGTGAAGTGTTCCAGGGTGCCGACGAGATCAGCCATGGTCAGGCCCTTGTCGATGGCCAGGCCCTCGAACTGGTGGAACACCGGGGTGTGAGTGGCGTCCAGCTCATCGGTGCGGAAGACCTTGCCCGGGCAGAGCACGTAGATCGGCAGGTCCCGTTCAAGCATGGAGCGCACCTGGACCGGCGAGGTGTGCGTGCGCATCACCAGGTGGGCCTCGGGCGGCTCGACAAAGAACGTGTCCTGCATTTCACGGGCCGGGTGGTCCGGCTTGAAGTTCAGCGCGTCGAAGTTGAACCACTCGGATTCAACCTCGGGGCCTTCGGCGATCTCCCAGCCCATGCCCACGAAGATGTCGCTGACCCGGTCCTGCAGGGTGGAGAGCGGATGGCGTCCGCCCATGCGGCGGCGGCGCGGAGCGGCGGTGACGTCAACGGCCTCTTCGACCAGGATCCGTGCGTCGCGCTCGGCTTCCAGCTCGACGGTGCGGGCGGCGAGCGCGGCATTGATGCGTCCGCGTGCCGGCCCGACAAGCTTGCCGGCGGCAGACTTCTGGTCCTTGGGAAGGGAGCCGATGGTGCGGTTGGCCAGGCTCAGCGGCGACTTGTCGCCGGCGACGGCGATGCGGACGTCCTTGAGGGCGTCCAGATCCGCTGCGGCGGCGATGGCGGCTAGCGCGGAGTCGACGGCGGCAGAGACTGCCGCTTCATCCAGCGGGTTGGGCGGCTCGGGGGCGGTGTCTGGGGAGTGCGTCCCCGGTATGGAGTTCGACATGTACAGTTCTTTACCTATTTCCGGCCCTGTTGATGGACGTTTTGATGGGCGTTGGTCGTGAAAAAACGAGGGAAAATGCCCGTAGCTTCCAGTCTAACCAACCCGGCCTGCGACCCGGACATGGCGGCACCGGGATGACGGAGGCGGTGTCCGCCGGTGACGGGCTCGGGCTGGGCTCCTACACTGGCAGCGTGAACATCCGCCAACCATCCGTTTTTTCCGATGCACGGTCGGCTGCTTGGTCAGTTACGCGGTCAACAGCACAGTCGGCTGCACGGCTATCGACTCCACCGTTACCCGCACCGTCGGCGTTCGTTCGGCTGCGCCGGCTGCTGAACGTCGTCAACCTGACCACGCCGGCCGGGCTTGCCCTGGCCCGGGCCGGACGCTGCCGAATCTGTCGCGGCCCCGACGGGCTGGTGCTGGCCGAAGGCTGGTCCTGGACGCTGCCGAAGGCCGCTGCCTTCACCGTGGGCAACGTAGTTTTGTACCGCTCCCGGGCGGCCCCGTTGTTTCGGCCCGGCACCGGCGGCCCGGGTTCCAGTCCCCTGCTGCGGCACGAGGCCCGGCACAGCAGCCAGTACGCGGGACTGGGGCTGGCGTTTCTTCCGCTGTACTTCCTGGCAGCGGGGGTCTCCAAACTGCGGCACGGCGATCCGGCGTCGGGCAATATTTTTGAGCGTCTGGCGGGATTGGACGACGGCGGCTACCGCCGCACCGTCTCTCCCGCTCCCTCCCGCGCCCCCAGCCCCCTGCGACACCCCCGCCCCCGCCGAAATGGCAGAAAGTGGAGGTTTTGAGGGTGGGAAGAGCACTTTGTGCCATCTCGCGGATGGGGAAAGGGCGACACCGCCTACCGCCGCCATTAGAACATGTGTTCTAATGGTCGGCATGAGATGGCAAGCGCAGGAACCCAAGGCCGCCGGCGCCGAAGATGCCCTCTTGGCGCTGCAGGGCGTGGTGCGCAGCGTGAAGACACCCGAGTTTGCCGGTATCACCTTCCATGAGGTGCTCTCCAAATCCGCCCTGAACAAGGTGGGCAAGACCTCCGGCATGCCGTTCGATTGGACCATCAATCCGTACCGCGGCTGCAGCCATGCCTGCGTCTATTGTTTTGCGCGGAAGACGCACACGTATCTGGAGATGGACAGCGGCCTGGACTTCGACAGCCAGCTGGTGGTCAAGACCAACGTGGCGGAGGTGCTGCGGCGGGAGCTGGCCCGCCCGTCCTGGCGCCGCGAACACGTGGCGATGGGCACCAACACGGACCCCTACCAGCGGGCCGAAGGCCGGTACCGGCTGATGCCGGACATCATCAGGGCGCTGGCGGATTCCGGAACCCCGTTTTCCATCCTGACCAAGGGCACGCTGCTGGCCCGGGACATTCCGCTGCTCAAGAGAGCCGGGCGGGACACCGAAATCGGCATGGGCATCTCGCTGGCACTGCTGGATCCGGAGCTGGCGCACCGGGTGGAACCCGGAACGCCCGCCCCCAGGGCGCGGCTGGAGCTGATCAGCCGGCTGCGGGAGGCCGGACTGCCGTGCTCGGTGATGGCCATGCCCATCCTGCCGTGGCTCACCGACGGAGACGAGTCGCTGGACGCGCTCTTTGCCGCACTTGCCGCCGCCGGCGCCACCGGCGTGACGGCCGGAGCGCTCCATCTGCGGCCCGGTGCCCGGGAGTGGTATCTGGGCTTCATCAGCCGCGATTACCCCCATCTGGCCGGAAAGTATGCGCGGCTGTACGGCGGCGGCACGTATGCCTCCAAGGAATACCGGCAATGGCTGGCGGGACGGGTGAACTTCTTCAAAAGGAGGCACGGTTTCACCGCCAACGGGCAGTTCATGCCGCTGCGCAGACCCGCGGCCGGGACGGGCGCCGATCCGCTGGAAACCGTTCAGGACAGTACGGTGCCGGCGACTCAGGGCGGGCAGGCGGCAACCCTTTTCTAGCGGGAATCCGGAGTGGACGGCGCGTGCCGGGCTGCCTGCCCCGAAGCCGGCACCGGCGTCGGGAGGTCGACGAGGTTGGCATTGATTCCCGCAAGGAACCGCGAGGCCCAACCCGGTCAAAGACATCTCCTGCGGCAGGGGTTGCGCGCGCTTACCGCCGGCGGGCTGCGTCGAGCATGGCGGTGACGATGGGCAGGTCGGCGGGGATCCAGGCCAGGGCGCCGAGCTCCCGCGGATCAAGCGCAACCCAGCGAAGCTCGTCATGGTCTTCGAGCGGCGACGGAGCCCCTTCGGTGATCTCGGCGAGCCAAACCCGCATGGCGGCCTTCTCATTGAGCGGCCACCCCTGGGCACCCGGGCCGTTGATTTCCGCACCGAGCCGAACGCCGACACCGAGCTCCTCCCGGAGCTCCCGGTGCAGGCCTTCTTCGCAGCTTTCCCCGGCTTCCACTTTTCCACCGGGAAACTCCCACATCCCGGCAAACTGCTCCGGTGCCGTGCGCCGGGCCGCGAGCATCTTGGTGGGCGCGGCGAGGCTGTCCACGAGGGCGGCGCCGACTACTTGCTTCAGTTCTCCGTTAGACACGGATCGAGTCTACGGGCAGCGCTGAACTAAACTGGATTCACAGCGCTGTAGCGGGTCGACCGCAGCCCGGGCGGTTTCCCGCTTCGGACACTGCGCCGACTCTCCCGCACCAGCACCCCACCGGGATCCCATCAGGATCCGGCTGACCGCGGATTCGCCCGACTGACCGCGGCGGCCGCCGCCAGGATCCGTTTTTTGTTCTGAGAGAGTTTTATGTCGTTAACACCCGCGCTTCAGGCCAGGCGGGCATCACTGGCCATTTTTGCCCTCGCTGCCGGCGGATTTGCCATCGGCACCACCGAGTTCGCCATCATGGGCCTGCTCCAGGAGATGGTGCTCGATCTGGGCATCTCCGTTCCGGCCGGCGGACACGTCATCTCCGCCTACGCGGTGGGCGTGGTGGTCGGCGCTCCGATCCTCGCCGCCCTGGGCGCGCGGATACCCCGCAAGACGCTCGCTCTGGGACTGATGGTGCTGTTCAGTGTCGGCAATCTGTCGTCGTTCTTTGCGCCGGACTACAACTGGCTGCTGGCCACCCGGTTCCTGTCCGGGCTGCCGCACGGCGCGTTCTTTGGGGTTGCCGCCGTGATCGCCGCATCGCTGGTCGCACCGACCCGCCGGGCACGGGCGATTTCCATGGTGATGCTGGGGCTGAGCATCGCCAATGTCGTCGGGGTTCCCTTTGCCACCTGGCTCGGACAGCAGGCCGGCTGGCGGTGGATGTTTGTCATGGTTTCCGCCATCGGGGTGCTCACGGTGGCGCTGGTGGCCCGGTACGTTCCGCATCAAGCGACGCACCCGGAGGCGAGCATCCGGCGCGAGCTAAGCGCCCTGCGCCGGATCCAGGTCTGGCTTGCCCTGCTGGTGGGCACCGTGGGGTTCGGCGGTTTCTTCGCCGTCTATGCCTACATCTCCCCCACAATGACCAATGTCGCAGGTTTCGATGCCTCGCTCCTGCCCCTCATTGTTGGCCTCTACGGCCTGGGCCAGGTGGCGGGAAACATCATCGGCGGCCGGCTGGCCGACCGCAGCGTCATGGGCAGCATCTACGGAATCCTGCTGGGGACAGCGGTCATCTTGGCGGCCTACGCCTGGCTTGTGCAGTACAAGACAGGCGCATTGGCACTGGTCTTCCTGGTCGGAGCGATCGGCTCGATGCTGGTCCCGCCGCTCCAGACCCGGCTGCTCGACGCCGCCCCGGGAGCCCAGTCCCTGGCCTCATCCCTGAACCACTCGGCACTGAACATGGCCAACGCGCTGGGAGCATTGCTGGGCGGCCTGGTCATTGCCTGGGGGTGGGGCTACCGCTCGCCCGCCGTCGTCGGCGCCGTCCTGGCCCTGTTGGGACTGGGCATCGCACTGCTTAGCGGCTGGCTGGACCGGAAGAGTCCGCAGGCACCTGCTCCGTCCGCGGCGCATGCACATCCGGTTCCGAGTAAATAATCCGCATTGGGTTCGGCCGAGCGGATCCGCATCTCGGCTTCGTTGATGGCTTCGGCGAGCTGCTCGCCGGTCTCGCCTTCGCCCACCGAGATCTTGGCCGCGACCAGCAGTTCCTCGGGGCCCAGGTGCAGGGTCTTGAGGTGAATGATGCGCGTGCCGTCGGAGCGGACGGCTTCTTCGATGGCGCGGACATCGGACACCGTGGCCGATTCGCCCAGCAGCCGTGACTTGATGTGCTTAGCACTTTCAGGCACGCCCGCCGGCGTCGGCCGGGCCTAGCGGTTCTGGGCGCGCGCTGACGCGTAAAGGCACACGGTGGCGGCAGTGCCCACGTTGAGACTTTCGGCGCGCCCGTACACCGGGACGGCCACGCGGTAGTCGGCGTCGGCCAGCTGCGCGGAGGTGAGGCCCTGGGCTTCGTTGCCGAAGAGCCAAGCGGTGGGATTTTCCAGCCGGGGCTGGGAGGACACGGCCGCGGCGGCTTCGGGGGCGCCGTCGTCGGCCGCTTCTCCGGTGGCCGGTGCGTCCGGAAGTGCCGGCGCCAGGCGGCGGACGGAGCTTTCGTCCTGGAGCTTGTCAAGGTCCACGTTCCCGTAGCCGTCGGCGGCCAGGACGGTGAGGCCGTGGGCGCGGCAGGCGGCCATCAGGAAGTCGAAACTGACGCCGGTGACGACCGGCAGATGAAACAGGGAGCCGGCGGTGGAACGCACGGCCTTGGGATTGTGGATGTCAACGCTGGACGCGGTCAGCACGACGGCGTCGGCACCGGCGGAATCTGCGGCGCGCAGAATGGTTCCGGCATTGCCGGGATCGCGGACTTCGCACAGCACGGCGATGAGCTTGGCTCCGGCGGCCAGCACATCATCCAGGGCGTAATCGGTGATCCGGCACACGGCCACGACGCCCTGGGGCGAAATGGTGGTGGCCATGGCGGCAATGACTTCGTCGGTGGCCAGGCGCAGCGGCACGTCGGCGGAAAGCTCCGCCAGCTCGGGCAGCCGGTCCAGGCAGGCCTCGGTGGCGAAAACTTCGAGGACGACGCCGGACCCGCCGGCGGAGGCGTCGGCGCGGTGGCTCAGCAGAGCCTCACGGACGGCCTGGGGCCCTTCGGCCACGAACCGTCCGGTTTTTAAACGCGCCGGGCGCCCGGCCAGCTTCGCTACATCCCTGACCCGATCTGCTCGGGGATTGGACATAAGCGGAGCCGGCGGGCGCCCAACAGTGTTCATGATCGGCTAATAACCGATTTCTAGCCCTGGAACTTCTGGCGGGATTCTCCGCCAGCAGGCTCCAGTCCGGCAGCCTTGGCGGCTTCGACGGAGTTGAACCAGTACTCGGCTACGGTCTGCTCGTACCAGGTGGAACCCGGAACGTGGTACTTGCCGGAGCCCAGGTTGCCCTTGATGACAAAGCCTTCGGGGGCGTCGCCCTCGGAAGCCTTGAAGCCACCCTGAGCGTCGGCAACAGCAGCGGCCGGCTTGGAGGCAACCGGAGCAGGCTTTGCAGCCGGAGCAGCGGCAACGGCCGGAGCGGAGGTGTCGGACGGCAGGGCGTTCTTGGCGATCTGCACCAGCGTGGCGAACGCGGCGGCGTCGTTGACGGCCAGTTCGGCCAGCATGCGGCGGTCAACCTGGATCTCGGCAGCCTTCAGGCCCTGGATCAGGCGGTTGTAGGTCAGGCCGTTGGCGCGGGATGCAGCGTTGATGCGCTGGATCCACAGGCGACGGAAGTCACCCTTGCGCTTGCGGCGGTCGCCGTAGCTGTACACAAACGAGTGCAGCAGCTGCTCTTTGGCCTTGCGGACCAGGCGTGAACGCTGTCCGCGGTAACCCTTGGCGCGCTCGAGAATAACCCGACGCTTCTTGTGGGCGTTTACCGCCCGCTTCACACGTGCCACGTGCGTACTCCTTTAGATAAATCTTCCGTGCACCTGCTGTGAGGCACTCGGCCTGCTACTCAGGCCCGGAAAAGCTTGGTGGTGTGACGGTGGCCCGAACGGGCCGCCTGTCGAGGGGGAAAGACTAGATGCCCAGCATCTTCTTGATGACCTTGGCGTCTGCCGGGGCAACAAGCTTGTCACTGGCGAGGCGGCGCGTCAGCGTGGACGGCTTGTGCTCGAGGTAGTGGCGGCGGTTGGCCTGCTGGCGCTTGAGCTTGCCGGTTCCGGTCAGCTTGAAGCGCTTCTTGGCGCCACTGTGGGTCTTCATCTTCGGCATGACTACCGATCTCCTTTGGGTTTCCGCCGGCCGGGGCCTGCGGGGCTTTGGGCACTTTGCAGTGCCAGGGGTTTACTGGACGCCGGGACGTCCTGCGGGGAAAAGCTGAGTCTTACTCCGCAGTTCCGGGCTTGTTCTGGCTTGCTGCGCCCCGTGAAGGAGCAGCCTTGCCAGCAGGTTTGGAAGCAGCAGCAGGCTTCGGCCGGGCAGCGGGCTTCGGCGCCGGCTTCATGGCCGTGGGCTTGGGCACTGCAGCCGGCTTGGGGGCCGGAGCGGGCTTGGACTCAACGGGAGCCGCAGCGGCGGGAGCCTCTGCAACCGGCGCCGGAGCCGGAGCCTTGGCAGCCTCTTCCGCGCGTCGTGCGTCGGCTGCTGCCTTTTCGGCTGCAGCCTGCGCCCGCTTTTCGGCCATTTCCTTGTCAGCCTTTTCCTTCTCTGCACGGGCCTTGTCAGCCTCGGCAGCGGAGGAACCGAGCCGCAGGCCGTCCGGCAGAAGATCTGCCAGGCTCTGCGTCAGGGGCGCCTTGTTCTCAGCGGAAGTGTCCACCCGGGCGGGGGCCTCGCCGTTCTTGACGGCTTCGTTGGCTGCCTTGGCATCGGCACGCTGCGAGGCGCGCCGTGCTTCGGCCTTGGCTTCCGCCTTGTTCTTCAGCGGTCCAATGACCATGACCATGTTGCGGCCGTCGATGCGGGGCGTGGATTCCACCATGCCCACCTCGGCGACGTCGGCTGCGAACTTGTTCAGCAGCTTCATGCCCATTTCCGGACGCTGCTGTTCGCGGCCGCGGAACTGGATCATGGCCTTGACCTTGTCACCGGCTGCAAGGAAGCGCATGGCATGGCCGCGCTTGGTTTCGTAGTCGTGAGTGTCAATCTTCAGACGGAACCGGATTTCCTTCAGGACGGTGTTCGTCTGGTTCTTGCGTGCCTCACGGGCCTTGACAGCGGCTTCGTACTTGTACTTGCCGAAGTCCATTAGTTTGCACACCGGAGGCTTCGCCTGCGGTGCCACCTCAACAAGATCCAGGTCGGATTCGGCTGCCAGACGCAGGGCGTCTTCGATACGGACAACCCCAACTTGCTCTCCAGCCGGTCCTACCAGCCGCACCTCAGGGACGCGGATTCGATCATTGATTCTTGGCTCGCTAATGTTGCAGCTCCTGTTGTATCCAAAACGGCTACCGCCTGCAACTGAAGAAGGCCCCCAATTGCACGCGCAATCGGAGGCCTCGAGGGGTCGGCGGGAGCTGCATCAGCAGCAACCTCCCGGATCGGCTGGACCAGGTTAACCTGGACCCGCCACCGGGGGCCGACCGTACCCGGCAACTCTGTCTTCTGCACAGGCACCCTAGGGCACATGGACTGAAGATTCAGGCTGACGCGGGTGGGAGGATTCTCCGCTTGCATACTGGCTGATGTGAAACATTCAACGCTCCGTGAAGGGCACTGAAAGTAACGACAACCAGTTGGTCTGTGACAAGCTTACCAGTATGAGTACCCCACAGAGCAACCCGGCGGCCGAGCACACCCGCCATTCCTTCCCCGGCACCACGGAAGAGGTGCAGGCACCTTCCGCTGAAGAGCAGGAAGTGGCTGCGCAGATGCGTGACATTGCCGAGGTCCCCGCCATTGAAGTCATCACCACTGCCGCCGTGCACCTGATGAGCGCCGCAGCCGTCAAGTGCGGCCTGGCCGACGGCGACGACGCCGAGGAGCTGAAGGACCTGGACGAGGCCCGCAAGCTGATCACCGCCCTGGCCGGATTCGTCACCGCAGCGGCTCCCGAGATCGGCAGCCAGCACGCCGGCCCGTTGCGCGACGGCCTGCGCTCACTGCAGCTTGCCTTCCGTGAGGCGTCCGACATCCAGGACGCTCCGGGCAAGGGCCCGGGCGAGAAGTTCACCGGCCCCGTCAACTAACGCAGCGCGTCTCTTCCATTTTAGTCAGCACCCCGGCCCGGGGAGCCTGCCGGTTGCGGCAGACTCCCCGGGCTTTTTTCTGCCCGCCCGGCTGCGTAACCTGTACGGGACGCTGAGCAAACGTTGAGCGGAAGGGGCAAACTCGCATGGGCGGCAGCGGGGCCGAAGCGTACAAGAAGAGGCTGGAGAGGGCGGCCCGGCTCAAGGCCGCGGGGACACCGGAGGATGCCGGCTACAAGCTGCCCGAGGGCCTGGCCGGGGCTGAAGAAGCAGAGCTGGCGGAAAAGCGCCGGAAGATCAGCGCCGAAGCCAAGGCCGACTACCTCATCCGGGACGCGATGAACCGCGGCGACTTTGACAACCTCAGCTACGCCGGGAAGCCGATCCCCGACCTGGCCGACCCGGATCCGGACTGGTGGATCAAGCGGCTGATCCGACGGGAGAACCTCTCGGGATTGGGTCCGCCCGCCCTGTTGCTCCGGGTGGAGGACAAGGAGTTCGAACCGCGCCTGGACCGGCTGCCGTCCGAGCGCCAGGTGCGCGACGCCGTCGACGACTTCAATGCCCGGGTGATCGAGGCCCGCCGACAACTGCTGGGCGGCCCGCCGGTGGTCACCGGAATCCGGAACGTCGAGGACGAGGTGCGGGGCTGGCGGCAGCGCCGGGGCCTGCCCGAAACCGCCCCGGGGAACGCAGGCACGAAGCAACCCGGTGCCGGCACGGAGGACGCCGCAGCACAGCGGCCGGCGGTGCGCGGCGGGGCTAATCCGCCGGGCTGGCTGCACCGGCTGCGCCGCCGCCTGCCGCGCTTGCGGCCGGGATCCCCGGGGCATCCACGCCACCGGGAGTAACCGACTGTCCGGCCGGCTGGCTGTTGGCGGCCGGCTGTCGGTTGGCTGGCTGTTGGCGGCCGGCTGTCGGTTGGCTTTCGGCTGTCGGCTGTGAACCGGCCGCGGCAGGCTACTCCTGACGCAGCAGGCGCTGTCCGCGCCGGCTGAACTTCCGCACGCCGAACGTTCCCGCAACCAGCAGCGACGCGGAGCCCCCGGCAAAGATGAATCCGGCCCACGGACCGATGACGTCAATCGCCGCACCGGCCAGCGGGGCGCCGAGCGCAGTGCCTGAGGTCAGGGCGGAGCCGTACCAGCCCATCGCCTCGCCGCGGCGTTCCTCGGACACCAGGTCGGCCACCCGTTCCGAGGCGGAGGACAGCACCGGGGCGCACAGCAGGCCGGCGGGAATGGACAGCAGGGCCAGGCTGATGGTGTCCGTGGCCAGGGCCATGGGCAGGGTCAGCACTGCCATCGCCAGCAACAGCAGCATGGGCGAGGCGCGCCGGTGCATGGCTCCGTAGACCAGGCCACCCACCACCGAGGCGGCACACCAGGCGGCGAAAACGATCCCCACCTGCCCGGGTTCGCCGGTGGATTCCACCAGGGCCACCATGCCGACGTCCGAGCTGGACAGCAGCAGGCCCACCCCCACCGCGACCGCAAACACCACGGCCACGCTCAGCGTGAACCAGGAGAACCCCGCGCGCAGGCGGGCTCCGCGGCTCAGCGCCGCCAGCGGCTGCAGTTCCGCCGAGGCTTCGGACAGGTGCGCCGGTGCGGCCGCGACGACGGCGGCGTTGGCCGCCTCGCGCTCCTGGACGGCGGTCGCTGCGGTCCGCGGGTTATCGGACCGGGTCGGCGGATTGAACCAGATCAGCAGCAGCCCGGCGAGCGACGTCGTGATGCCCACCAGGGTCAGCCCGACCACTGAGGAAACCGAGGTGGCCAGGACGGCGCCCAGCGCCGGTCCGCCCATGAAAACGACTTCGGTGGCAATGGAGTCCAGGGCGAAGGCAGTCCGCCGCTGGTCCCCCGTTGCCAGTACGCCCAGCGACTGCCGGACCACGCTAAAGACCGGAAGCGTGAACACCCCGCCGACCAGCGCCAGCACCAGCAGCCATTCATAGCTGGCGTGCGGGGCAATGGACCATATGACGGCCTCGGAAATCACCGAGGGAATCAGGGCGCGGCGCAGGCCGACATTGTCCACCCGGCGGCCGCGCCACGGGGCGCCAAAGGCGATGCCCACGGTGACGACGGCGGCAACGGCACCGGCCTTGGCGTAGCCCATGTCCATGGTCAGGACCACGTGCAGGGTCAGCAGCACGCCGGCGGCGGAATGCGGAAAACGGGCGATCATTCCGACCAGGAGCAGCCGGCGGATCGGGGCAACGCGGAGCAGCTCCCCGTAGGCGGAAAAATTCACGGCACTTCACTTCCGGCGGTCCACCGCCCAGCAAGGTCAGCGCGTGATTTTGAGTTCCAGGGAATCCACACGCTCAACGAATAACGGATCGGCAGCCAGCCGCTGCTGCAGCAATCCGGCGATGCCCTGCACCGCCTGCGCATCCAGTCCCGGTGCCAGGTGAAGAACCATTCTAAGCTCAGGACCGGCGCCGCCTCCGGCCACCACCGTCCCGCGCGCCGACCGTGTCACCGTTCCCGGTCCCGGCGCCAGTTGGACCCCCGTCACTGCGGGTTCGACGTCGACCGCGGCGGACACGGCCTGCGCGACTTCCTGGTCGGCGTACGACGGCGTCCAGGTCCGCTGCTGCGCCAGCGCCCACATGGCCGGGCGGCGCACCACGAAGGTGATGTCCGCACCCGGATCCACCACCAGCAGCTGCGCTTCCTCGGAGACGGCGGACAGGGCGGCGCGGGCGGCATACACCGCAACCGGCCGCGCCTGCGGATGCCACTGCGCCAGCGCCGGCACGGAGGTGAACACCGGCAGCGCCTTGCGTCCGTCCGGGGCGGTCAGCGTCACCAGGGCCATGTCGGCCTCTTTGTCAGCGGTCAGTCCATGTTCGGACTGCGCCTCGGCACCGAGGGTGGCGACGATGGGCACGAACACGCGGGCGGTGGCCAGGGCAGCCACCACCTGCGCTTCGGAGCCGCTGCCGGCTTCCAGCGCGGCCAGGGCGGAGAGGTATCCGGCGTCGGGGCTGCCGTCGTCGGCGTCGAAATTGTGCAGCGGGTTGCCCTCGCCGGAGAGGTCCCGGCCGGACCAGGACTGCCCCGCGGAATCGGCGGGTCCCCCGGCCCCTGCGAGGGCGGCCGCTATGTGGCCGGGAAGGGCGCGCTCAGCCATGGCTCTAGCGCTCCGGATGCCCGGCGATGTCGAACGCCTGCGGCAGCGTGAAGGCCCCGGCGTAGAGGGCCTTGCCCACGATCGTGCCTTCCAGACCCAGCGGCACGAGCTCCCGCAGGGCGGCCAGGTCATCCAGGGACGAGATCCCGCCGGAGGCGACAACGGGCCGTTCCGTGCGCGTGAGGACCTCGCGCAGCAGTTCCAGGTTGGGCCCGCGCAGCGTGCCGTCCTTGGTGACGTCGGTGACCACATACCGCGGGCAGCCGGCGTCCTCGAGGCGGGCCAGGACCTCCCAGAGGTCTCCGCCGTCCTTGGTCCAGCCGCGGGCGGCCAGCGTGGTGCCCCGCACGTCGAGTCCGACGGCGATGGCCTCGCCGTAGCGGGCGATCGCACTGGCGGTCCATTCCGGGTTTTCCAGGGCTGCGGTGCCCAGGTTGACGCGGCTGGCTCCCAGCTCCAAGGCCATGTCCAGGGAGGCGTCGTCGCGGATGCCGCCGGAGAGCTCCACCTTGATGTCCAGCTGTTCCACCACGCGCTTGAGCAGCGGGAGGTTGGAGCCGCGGCCGAAGGCTGCGTCCAGGTCCACGAGGTGAACCCAGGCCGCGCCGTCGTTCTGCCAGGCCATGGCGGCGTCCAGCGGGTCGCCGTAGCTGGTTTCGCTGCCGGCCTCACCCTGGACCAGGCGCACGGCCTGGCCGTCTGCGACGTCCACGGCGGGCAGCAGCTCAAGGACGGGAGTTTCAACAAGTGACATGGTTCTGCTTTCCGTGGGGAGGTTTGTCCGGATGCGGTGCCGGAGGGCGGATCAGGAACGGGCGGCTCAGGAGCCGCTGTCGATCAGGAGGTAGGCGCCGAGCAGGGACATGCCCGCAAGGATCCAGAAGAGAACGACGATGATTTTGGACATGCCCTGGCTGCGGAAGGAGATGGCGCCGCCGATCAGCAGCCCGGCCAGACCCATGAGAAGAAGACTCCACATCGCCCTAGCCCAGCGTCTTCAGCCAGTTTTCCAGCAATGCCGCACCGGCATCACCGGACTTTTCCGGATGGAACTGGGTGGCTGTCAGCGGACCGTTTTCCACCGCGGCGACAAAGCGGCTGCCATGTTCGGCCCAGGTGACCTGGGGTGCGCGCATGGCGGGCTGGGTGACATCGAAGTCCCATTTCTGCACACCGTAGCTGTGCACAAAGTAGAAGCGTTCATCCTCGATGCCGGCGAACAGCTGTGAGCCCTCCGGCGGCTGGACGGTGTTCCAGCCCATGTGCGGAACAACGTCAGCCTTGAGGCGCTCGACGACGCCGGGCCACTCCCCCATTCCGGGGGTGCTGACACCGTGTTCCACGCCCTCGTCGAAGAGGACCTGCAGTCCGACGCAGATGCCCATGACGGGGCGTCCGCCGGCAACCCGGCGGCCGATCAGGCGCAGGGCGTCCACTTCCTTGAGCCCCTGCATGACGGCCGCGAAGGCGCCGACACCGGGGACCAGGAGCCCGTCGGCGTTGAGCACGTCATCGGATTTGGAGCTGAGGGTGACGTTGGCGCCGACGTGCTCGAGGGCCCGGACGGCGGAGCGGATGTTCCCGGACCCGTAGTCGAGGACCGTCACGTTGCGCGCCGTCACAGGGCACCCTTCGTGGAGGGGATGCCCTCAACGCGGGGGTCGGGTTCGACGGCGGCGCGCAGCGCACGGGCAAAGGCCTTGAACTGGGCCTCCACGATGTGGTGCGGATCCCGGCCGCCGAGCACCGTCATGTGCAGGCAGATCTGGGCGTGGAGGGTGATGGCCTCGAAGACGTGGCGGGTCAGCGACCCGGTGAAGTGTCCGCCGATCAGGTGGTATTCCTGCCCCGCCGGTTCACCGGAATGCACCAGATAGGGCCGCCCGGAGATGTCGACGACGGCGTTGGCCAGGGCCTCGTCAAGGGGAATGGTGGCCTCGCCGAAGCGGCGGATTCCTGCCTTGTTGCCCAGAGCGATCTTGAGCGCCTCACCGATGCTGATGGCAATGTCCTCGACGGTGTGGTGCACATCGATGTGGGTGTCACCCGTGGCCTGGACCGTGAGGTCGATCAGGGAGTGCTTGGCCAGGGCCGTCAGCATGTGGTCGTAGAACGGCACCGAGGTGCTGATGTTGGACTGGCCGGTTCCGTCCAGGTCCAGCTCCACAACCACTGACGATTCACTGGTCACCCGTTCCAGGCGTGCGGTGCGTCCGGTGGTGG
This sequence comes from Arthrobacter sp. zg-Y1219, assembly GCF_030125545.1. Classification (NCBI taxonomy): domain Bacteria; kingdom Bacillati; phylum Actinomycetota; class Actinomycetes; order Micrococcales; family Micrococcaceae; genus Arthrobacter; species Arthrobacter sp. zg-Y1219. The sequence goes on along the minus strand of NZ_JASKLY010000012.1, from coordinate 411,305 downwards.
TCTCCACGGTCATGGTTTTCCTTTGAAAGAAGGTGGTCTCTGCTAACAGTTTAGTGTCTGTGGGTGTCTGCGGCTTGGTCTCCGCCGGCCGCGGACCGGCCGGCGCCGGTGCCGCCGCCGTGCCGCTGCCTGTGGCCTAGCGGGTGCCGGCTGCCAGGAGCTCGCGCAGCCGGGCCAGGAAAACGCTGGTTTCCGCTTCGGTGCCGGCCGTGACGCGCAGATGGCCGGGGATGCCGACGTCGCGCACCAGCACGCCCGCCTCCAGCAGCCCCTCCCACAGCGCGTGCGGGTTTTCCACACCTCCGAAGAAGACAAAGTTGGCGTCGGACGGCGCAGGCTTCAGGCCCAGGCTGAGCAGCTCGGCGACAATGCGGTCCCGCTGGACCTTGATGGCTTCAACGTTGGCCAGCAGCGCTTCCGCGTGTTCCAGCGCGGCGTTCGCAGTGGCCTGCGTGATCGCCGAGAGATGGTAGGGCAGCCGCACGAGGCGCAGGGCGTCGGTGACTTCGGGTGCCGCGGCCATGTAGCCGACCCGGGCTCCGGCCAGCGCGAACGCCTTGCTCATGGTGCGGGAGACGATCAGCCGTTCACGGCCGGGCAGCAGCTGCAGGGCGCTGGGGGTGCCGGCGTGGAAGAACTCCCCGTAGGCCTCGTCCACAATCACTATGGCCTGTGACGCGGCCCCCGCCTCGTACACGGCTTCCACCACCTCGAGCGGCAGCGCAGTGCCGGTGGGGTTGTTCGGCGTGCAGAGGAAGACGATGTTCGGAGCCTGCTCGCGGACCTGTTCCGCTGCGGCTTCCGGAGTCAGCGTGAAATCGCCGCTGCGGACGCCCGTGACATAGCGGGTGCCGGTGCCGCTGGCCAGCAGCGGATACATGGAATACGTGGGCGGGAAGCTCAAGGCGGTCCGGCCCGGGCCGCCGAAGGCCTGGAGGATCTGTTGCAGGACCTCGTTGGAGCCGTTGCCGGCCCAGATGTTCTCCGGGCTCAGTCCGTGGCCGAGATAGCCGGCAAGCCGCTCGCGAAGTTCAGTGAATTCCCGGTCCGGATAACGGTTCAGTCCGGCCACCGCCCGCTCAACGGAAGCTACGATCGCCTTCCGCACCTGGTCGGGCAACCCGTGGGTGTTCTCGTTGACATTGAGCAGGATGGGCACATCCAGCTGCGGCGCACCGTAGGGTGTCAATCCTCGGAGATCCTCGCGCAGGGGAAGTCGGTTCAGTCTTTCCAGCTGTTCAGTCACCTGTACAGCTTAAGACTCGAAGGCGGGGCGGGAAGAATCCCTCCGGCCGGGCAGGCGGGTTGTTACGCCCCGAGTTGCGCTGTTTGTAATGGCGCCGTGTGTGATTGCGCCGCTTGGGATAGCGCCGTGTGTCATTGCGCCGCGCCGCCGGCACATCAACTTGCGATTGCACCGTTTGTGTTTGTGCAGCGCCGTGGCGCCTCAGCGCTGGGTGGGAATGAACAGCTGCACGCCGACCGGAACCCGGTCATCGGAAAGGTTGTTCAGCTCCATGATCTCCGCGACCACATCGCGGGGATCGCGGTCGGGAGCAAATTCCTCGGCCAAGGCCCACAAAGAATCACCGGCACCGACGCTCACCTGCACGGTCTGCGTAACGTCGGGCGCCCCGCCCGAGGAGGCCATGGCGGGAGCCGTGAAGAATCCCAGGACCGTGAGTGCGGCAGCCGCGGTCAGCATCAGGGGAAGGCCGATAAACACCAGCCGGCCGCGGCGCGTCAGCCGCAGCTGCCGCCGCTCGGCGGGCACCGGCACAGCGGCCGGATTGGTGGACCCGGCAACGGGCCTCGGCGCTGAGGCCCGGGCGGCCGTCAGCTGAGGTCGGGCCGGGGCGGAGATGAAACGTGAGATGGGGTTTGACAGGTGTATCTGGGCGGGCATTTCAGCACCTTTCCGGTTCGATGGCCGCAGGAAATAACCGAAGCCATATTCGAACGATTGGAAGCTATCTGACATCTTTGGACTCCGGCGCGCTGCCATCATCGAAAGTATGTTCGATTCTTGTGAACTCATTTCTAGCACCTATCTACTAACAAAGTCGAGACTCGCTCGAACAAATGTTTGAAAACGTTGCTCCGCTCGCCTAGCGTTGAGCATGAGGAAGAGGTTCATCCGGTTCCGTCCGGACCGAAGCCGGAGCGCGGGCTCCGCAGCGGTTCGTACAGGACCACTGAATCAGCTGCCTCTGACATAACCGCCGGCACGGCTTGCACAGCGTTCCAGCCCCGACATTCACCCGACCAGCTCCGGCACCGACCGGACCAGCTGACCCCGAAGGGAACCCCACGTGGCCCGCAGGACTGCTTCCGAAGACAGCACCAACCAGCCAGCGGCAACCGGCTCCCGTGCGCGTGCGAAAGGTCTGACTCCGCGGCAGAAGACCGTTCTGGAGATGATCCAGCGTTCCGTCAGCACCAACGGTTACCCGCCCACCATGCGGGAAATCGGAGACACCGTGGGGCTGGCAAGCCTTTCCAGCGTGACCCATCAGCTCATGCAGCTGGAGAAGCTCGGCTACATCCGCCGCGACCCCAAGCGCCCCCGCGCCATGGAAATCCTGATTCCGCTAATGCTGCGGGACGGAAAGGCCGTCGCTCCGGGCGAGGACTCAGCCGGTTCCCCGGCCGAGTCTGCGCCGGCAGCCGCCGGCTCCCGCACCGGCGAAGACGGCGCCGGCGACAAAGCAGGCTCGGCTGCCGGAATGGCCACGGTCACCGAGCTGTCGACCTCCGTTGACACGGCCATGGTGCCGCTGGTGGGCCGCATCGCCGCCGGCGGTCCGATCCTCGCTGAACAGGTTGTCGAGGACATCATGCCGCTGCCCCGCCAGCTGGTGGGTCACGGAGACCTGTTCATGCTCAGGGTCTCGGGCGACTCCATGGTCGACGCCGCGATTTGCGACGGTGACTGGGTGGTTGTCCGCCGGCAGCCCACGGCTGAGAACGGCGACATCGTTGCCGCCCTGCTGGATGACGAAGCCACGGTCAAGACCTTCCGGCAGCGCAACGGCCACACCTGGCTGCTGCCGCAGAACACGCGCTATGAGCCCATCGTGGGCGACCATGCAGTCATCATGGGCAAGGTTGTCTCGGTGATGCGCTCGCTCTAGCGGGCCCCGCACACAGCAGCGGTCCCCGCGGCGGGATTCCACGGGTGGTCTCCCGCGAGGGCTGGAGCGGATAACGGGTGGAGTAACGCGGAAAGGGCGGTTGGAGTTATCTCCGACCGCCCTTTCCGTTCGGTGGTGCCGCCCGTTCAGTGGTGCCGGCGCTACTTCCGCGCAGGGGCCTTCTCCGCCGCCGCCGACTGCTCGGCGAGCCGCCCCAGAACCGAGAGCACCACAGAGCGGTCAGTCGTGGACCAGAACGGCGGCAGGGCTGCCTTCAGGAAGCTGCCGTAGCGGGCCGTGGCCAAGCGGGAGTCCAGGATGGCCACCACACCGCGGTCCCCCGCGGCACGGATCAGACGGCCGGCACCCTGCGCCAGCCGGACGGCCGCGTGGGTCGCGGCAACTGACATGAAGCCGTTGCCGCCGGCCTTGGCCACTGCGCGGGTGCGCGCGGTCATCAGCGGGTCATCCGGACGCGGGAACGGTATGCGGTCAATCAGCACCAGCCTGCAGGCGGCGCCCGGCACGTCAACGCCCTGCCACAGCGACATGGTGCCAAACAGGCAGGTGTCGGGTTCCTCGGAGAACTGCTTGACGAGCGAGGACATCGAGGACTCCCCCTGGCACAGGATCGGGAAATCCACCCGGGTGCGCATCGCGTCGGCGGCCTCCTCGGCCGCCCGGCGCGAGGAGAACAGTCCCAGTGCTCCGCCGTTCGAGGCCTTCAGAAGCGCCTCGATTTCATCCAGCTGCGCCTCCGAGGTGCCCCGCTCGGGCTTGGGCAGGTCCTTCGCCACGTACAGCACGCCCTGCCGCGGATAGTCGAAAGGACTGCCGACGTCGGTCCCCGTCCACGACGGCGCGCCAGGCCCCAGGAGCCCCAGAGCGCCGGCCACAGGGCCAAATTCGGATCCGATGGCAAGGGTCGCCGAGGTCAGGACCACGGTGTGGCCGTCGAACAGCCCTTCACGCAGCCGGCCGGCGACCGACAGCGGGGCCACGTTCAGGGTGGCGGGAGCGGTCTCATCCGGGGGCGAGTAGCCGCCCGACGGCGAGAAGGAGCTGGGCCGCGAAGCCCAGATCACCTCACCGGCCGAGGGAGCACCCAGCAGCCGCTCACAGAGCGACAGCACGGCCATCAGCCGCGACCGCGCGGTCTGGCGTCCGCCGTCGGCGGTTTCCCCGGGCTCGGGCTTGGAGTCGGAGAGCGCCACCCGGCAGGCTTCCCGGACTCGGCCCACTGCCTGCTCCTGCTCCTCGTTCAGTCCGGCGGCGAGCAGGCCCGAGGGCACGTTCTCCATGGATTTCTCAAAGGCGCGGGACGCTTGGGCCAGTTCCTCCACGGAAGCGGAGGTGTGCTTGCGGGCGGCAGTCACCGCTGCGGAGATCACGGTTCCGGACAACTGTCCGGTGACCGCGCCGGTCACCCGGTCCTGCAGCTCGTGGGCTTCATCGATGACCACCACGTCATAGTCCGGCAGCACGGCCAGCCCTTCGAAGGCCGCGATGGCGAGCATGGCGTGGTTGGTGATGACGACGTCGGCCACAGCCGCCTGGGCGCGTGCGCGCTCGCTGAAGCATTCGGCGGCCACGGGGCATTTCTGCGCGCCCAGGCACTCCATCGAGGTCACCGAGACCTGGCGCCAGGATTTGTCGCTGACTCCCGGAATCAGGTCGTCGCGGTCGCCGGTGTCGGTTTCCTCGGCCCATTCGCGCAGCCGCACCACCTCGCGTCCCATCGCCGAGGTGGGGGCCGGTGCCGGATGTCCCACCGCGCGGTCCTCCCCCATGGTGAACAGGGCGCCGGCGGGGTCCTCCTCTTCCGGAAATCCCCCGCCGGTTTTGTGCAGGCAGACGTAGTTGCTGCGGCCCTTGAGCAGCGCGACGTCGACCTCGCGCGGCAGGTTGGGCTTGAGCGTCTTGAGCAGCCGCGGCAGGTCGCGGCCCACGATCTGGGACTGCAGCGCCAGTGTGGCGGTGGAGACCAGCGTGGGCTTGGTGCTTTCCAGCGCATGATGAATCAGCGGCACCAGGTAGGCCAGCGACTTGCCGGTTCCGGTGCCCGCCTGAACCAGCAGATGCTGTTTCTCGTCGATCGCGTGCGTGACTTGGCGGGCCATTTCATGCTGGCCCGGACGGTTTTGTCCGCCCATGCCAGCGACGGCGGTGTCCAGCAGTTCCAGGACTTCGCCGGTGGTGTCTTTACTCATGGGTGACGAACGGCTCCAGTTCAGCGGCCAGGCCCTCGCGGACCATCACGTGCAGGCGGGTGCCTGCTTCGGAGTGCTCCACCGACAGGATTTCGGTGTCCGAGCTGTGCAGCCGGGAGACGATCTCGCCGCGCTCGTACGGAACCAGCAGCTGCAGATCCACCCCGGGGCGGGGAATGCCCTCGGAGATGGCCTGCATCAGCTCGTCGATGCCTTCGCCGGTCCGGGCGGACACCACCACGTGGCGCCGCTCCTTTTGCCGGAGCCGTTCCAGCACAAACGGATCCGCGGCATCGGCCTTGTTCAGCACGATGATCTCGGGCACCTTGCGGGCGTCCACATCCGTCAGCACCGTGCGCACCGCGGCGATCTGGCCCTCGGGATCCGGATGCGAGGCGTCCACCACATGGAGGATCAGGTCAGCATCCGCGACTTCCTCCAGGGTGGACCGGAAGGCTTCCACCAGCTGGGTCGGCAGGGACCGCACAAAGCCGACGGTGTCGGCGAGCGTGTACCCGATGCCGTCTTCGGTTTGTGCCTTGCGGATGGTCGGGTCCAGGGTGGCGAACAGGGCGTTCTCCACCAGGACTCCGGCATCGGTGAGCCGGTTGAGCAGCGAGGACTTGCCGGCGTTGGTGTAGCCGGCGATGGCCACCGAGGGAACCTGGTTGCGGTGCCGGTTGGCGCGCTTGGTTTCCCGGGCGGGCTTCATGGCCGCAATTTCGCGGCGCAGTTTGGCCATCCGGGTGCGGATCTTCCGGCGGTCCAGTTCGATCTTGGTTTCACCGGGACCGCGTGAGCCCATGCCGGCGCTGGCGCTGCCCACCTGGCCGCCGGCCTGGCGGGACATGGATTCGCCCCAGCCGCGCAGGCGCGGCAGCAGGTATTCGAGCTGTGCCAGCTCCACCTGGGCCTTGCCCTCGCGGGACTTGGCGTGCTGGGCGAAGATGTCCAGGATCAGCGCCGTGCGGTCGATGACCTTGACCTTGACGATGTCTTCAAGGCCGCGGCGCTGCGACGGTGCAAGTTCGCTGTCGACAATGACAGTGTCGGCGCCGGTGGCGGCGACAATGTCCTTGAGCTCCTGGGCCTTGCCCGAACCCAGGAACGTTCCCGGATCCGGCTTCAGCCGACGCTGGATGATGCCGTCGAGCACCTCGGAACCCGCCGTCTCGGCGAGTGCCGCCAACTCCTGCAGCGAGTTTTCGGCGTCCTCCGCCGTTCCCTCGCTCCACAGGCCGGCCAGCACCACGCGCTCCAGGCGCAGCTGCCGGTATTCAACCTCTGTAACGTCCTCGAGTTCGGTCGACAGGCCGGCCACGCGCCGCAGTGCGTGGCGGTCGGCCAGGTCTTCCTGGTCGCCGTCGTGCGTGGAATGCCCGACGTCCCGGGACAGAGCCTGTGCCCTGCCGCGCCGGGCCTCGCCGGCGGGCGCTTTGGCCTCAGCGGCGCTCTCCTTGGCGAGGATCCTGTCAATGACCCCCTGGATGTCCTCCGGGCTCAGCTCCGTGTTGGGCTGGGCGGAATCGGACGTGCCAGGGCGGGAATTGTTGATCGTCATAATCTCCTTATAAGCCGTGTTCTCCATGGTAAGTCAGTGCACGGACATTTGGGCGCGTGATCTTTCGCCGGTGCATCCGGTTTTCGCTGCCTGCCGCAGACCCACTAATCTGGTTTGTTATGGGTTCAGACCATTACTTCAGTTCACAGCCCTCGGGCCCCGAGGTCCGCAGGCCGCTCCGTGTCACTCTCGGCGGCCTCGACCGTACGCTCGTGACCTCCGGCGGGATCTTCAGTCCCGATGCCATCGACAAGGGAACCGTGGTCCTCCTGGACGAGGTTCCCGATCCTTCCCCCGCCGGCAACCTGCTGGATATCGGCTGCGGCTGGGGTCCTATCGCGCTCACCATGGCGCTGAAGTCCCCCGCGGCGCGGGTGTTCGCCGTGGACGTCAACGAACGCTGCCTGGCCCTGACCCGCGACAATGCCGCCGCTCTGGGCCTGGCCAACGTCACTGCATCCCGTCCGGAAGAGGTCGATCCGGACCTGAGGTTTGACACCATCTGGTCCAATCCGCCCATCCGCATCGGCAAGGACGAGCTGCATGCCCTGCTGCTGCTGTGGCTTCCACGTCTGGCTCCCGAAGGAACCGCGTGGCTGGTGGTGCAGAAAAACCTGGGCGCCGATTCGCTGCAGAAGTGGATCGCCGACCAGTTGGGCGCCGGCTATTCCGTCTCCCGCCACAGCACTGCCAAGTCCTTCCGGATCCTCAAGGTTCAGCGCAAACCCTAAGACGGCCGGATGCCGGCCATCCGCCGGGAGTAACTTCCATGACCGCTACAACCGCGGCCCGGAACGCTTTATTCCGGGGCGCGGTTCTAGCTGCGCCCCGGAATGAAGCGGTGCCTGCTAGAGCAGCGTGCCGCGCGCCACGAGGGCTGCCGGCCCGCTGAGTTCCACGTGTTCGCGGCCGTCCTCGGCGGTCAGGAAGCGGACGCCGACGACGCCGCCGGGCACCGTGACCGCCCATTCGTTCGGGGCGTCCCGGCCGGCCCAGAACCGGGTGGCGACTGCGGCGGCGCAGGCCCCGGTGCCGCAGGAGAGGGTCTCCCCCACGCCGCGTTCATGCACGCGCATGGTCAGCAGTCCCACGCCGTCCACGACCAGCGGATCGGCGGGCACCACGAATTCCACGTTGGTGCCGTGCTCCGGTTCCGGCTGCACCGACGGTGCGGCGGCGAGGCTGGTGGCCGCGAGTTCGGTCAGTTCGGCCAGCGCCACCACGGTGTGCGGATTGCCCATGCTCACGGACAGTCCGGGGCGGGGAACCTCCAGGCCGTCGGCGTTGACCACGGCATCCATGGCCTTGGCGGCGGCGGAATCGGGGTCAAGGAACTCCCACGGGCCCATGTCAACGGCGTAGCCGCTGTCCACCCGGGTGACGGTCTTGGTGCCGGCGCGGGTACCGATGGTCAGGGTCTCCCCCTCGCCCAGCTCGACAAGGCCTTCGGCGAGCAGGAAATGCACAAACACCCGGACGCCGTTGCCGCACATCTCCGACACGCTGCCGTCCGAATTGCGGTAATCCATGAACCATTCAGCCGTGAGGTCGCTCTGCAGCAGGGCCTGGCCCTCGGGCAGCTGGGCCGAGCGGATCGCCCGGATGAAGCCGTCGGCGCCGATGCCGCGGTGCCGGTCGCACAGCGCGGCCACTTCGGCGGCGGCAAGGTCGCGCTCCCCGCCGGGGTCGGCCACCAGGACAAAGTCATTGCCGGTGCCGTGGCCTTTGGCGAAGGGAAGGCCGGCCAGGGAGGCGGGCAGGCCGGAATCGGATAACCCGGAATCGGACAAGGGGGCTGAGAGCTCTGTGTTCACTGTTCAAGGATAGCGGCGGCGGCCCGGGCGGTCAGTTCGGGGTCGTCCCAGTCCAGCCAGGTGATCCGCGGATCGGCCCGGAACCAGGTCAGCTGGCGGCGGGCAAACTGCCGGGTGGCCACCACCGTCTGTTCCGCGGCCTGCTCCACGGTGGATTCGCCGTCGAGCACCTGCAGGAACTGCGAATAGCCCAGGGCCCGCCCGGCCGTCCTGCCTTCCCGCAGTCCGCGGGCCGCCAGGGCTTCCACTTCGGCGAGCAGGCCCTGCTCAACCATCCTGTCCACGCGGGCGGCCAGCCGCCGGTGCAGCAGGCTGCGTTCCACGCTCAAGCCCACCTGCACCGCGGGCTGGAAGTACTCTCGGGTGGGCATGAAGGAGCTGAACGGCCGTCCGGTGAGCCGATGGACTTCCAGGGCGCGGACCACGCGCCGGCCGTCGCCGAGCCGGTCGGCGGACACCGGATCCACCTCCCGCAGCCGCAGGCGCAGTGCTTCCAGGCCGTCGGCAGCGAGCTCCCGCTCGAGGTCGGCCCGGAGCAGCGGATCGGTGCCGGGGAATTCCAGGACATCCAGGGCGGCCCTGACGTACAGGCCGGACCCGCCCACCAGGATCGGATAGCGGCCGCGGGATCGAATGTCAGCAATCAGGGCGCGGGCCTGCGCCTGGAAGGCCGAGACGCTCGCTTCCTCGGTCACGTCCATGATGTCCAGCAAGTGGTGCGGGACGCCGCGGCGCTCGGCCACGCTGATTTTCGCGGTGCCGATGTCCATGCCCCGGTAGAACTGCATGGCGTCGGCGTTGATCACTTCACCGCCGAGTTCCAGGGCCAGGGCGACACCCAGATCGGACTTGCCGGAGCCGGTGGGCCCGACGACGGCGACCACCGGACGCGTGCGGGCGCCGTCGTCGGCTGCGTGCTCGCTGCGGGCGCCGTCGTCGGGCGCGGCGGGGCCGGAAGGCAGGGTGCTCATCCGGGGACTAGGAGCGCGGAGGCAGCGTCGGCATGCCCAGCGAGACGCCGGGTTTTCCGCCGGCGGTCCCGGGTGCGGGGACGCCGCAGGAATCGGCCTGCGACCGGTCCCAGGCATCTCCGGCGCGCGAGCGGCGCAGGGCGTAATCCGCGGCTGAAGCCGGATCCGAAACCAGATGGAAGGAAGCCGCTGAGGTGATCGGCACGGTGACCAGGTCACCCGGGCGCGGCACCGGGCTGCCCTCGGGGACGGAGAAATGCACCAGGCGCTGGTCCCGGGAACGTCCGGACAGGCGGCCGGTCTCGTCGGACTTGCGGCCCGATCCCGCAGTGACCATTACCTCCACGGTGGTGCCCACCTGTTTGGCGTTCTCTTCGGCCGCGATGCGGTCCTGCAGGGCGGTCAGGCGTTCGAAGCGTTCCTGGACCACTTCCTTGGGCAGCTGGTCCGGCAGCTCCGCGGCGGGTGTGCCGGGGCGCTTGGAATACTGGAAGGTGAAGGCGGTGGCGAAGCGGGACCGTTCCACGACGTCGAGCGTTGCGGCGAAGTCCTCCTCCGTTTCGCCCGGGAACCCCACGATGATGTCGGTGGAGATGGCGGCATGCGGCATGCGCTCGCGGACGCTGTCCAGGATGCCCAGGAACTTCTTGGACCGGTAGGAGCGGCGCATGTCCTTGAGGACCTTGTCGGAGCCGGACTGCAGCGGCATGTGCAGCTGCGGCATCACGTTCGGCGTTTCAGCCATCGCGTCGATCACGTCCTGGGTGAACGCAGCGGGATGGGGGCTGGTGAAGCGCACCCGTTCCAGGCCTTCGATGTCGCCGCAGGCTCGCAGCAGCTTGGCGAACGCCCCGCGGTCTCCGAACTCTACCCCGTAGGAATTCACGTTCTGTCCCAGCAGCGTGACTTCGATGGCGCCGTCGTCGACCAGTGCGGAGATCTCGGCGAGGATGTCGCCGGGCCGGCGGTCGCGTTCCTTGCCCCGGAGCGCCGGAACGATGCAGAACGTGCAGGTGTTGTTGCAGCCCACGGAGATGGAAACCCAGCCCGCGTAGACGGAGTCGCGCCGGGTGGGCAGCGTGGAGGGGAAAACGTCGAGGGATTCCAGGATTTCCAGCTGCGCCTCGTTGTTGTGGCGGGCCCGCTCCAGCAGGGCCGGCAGCGAGCCAATGTTGTGCGTGCCGAAGACGGCGTCAACCCAGGGTGCCTTCCGCTGGATGGTGTCGCGGTCCTTCTGCGCCAGGCATCCGCCCACCGCAATCTGCATGCCGGGGCGTGTTTCCTTCACATGGGCGAGCATGCCCAGGTTCCCGTAGAGCTTGTTGTCAGCGTTCTCGCGCACCGCGCAGGTATTGAAGACGACGACGTCGGCCTCGTCACCGGGGGCGGGCACGTAACCGGCGTTTTCCAGCAGGCCGGAAATGCGCTCCGAATCGTGGACGTTCATTTGGCAGCCGAAGGTCCGGACCTGGTAGGTGCGCGGGTGCTGCAGATGCTCAGCGGGGGACGGGGAAGATACAGTCAAGCTCACATTCCTAGGGTACCTGCCGCGGGGCGGGGCGGCTGGCCGCGGCTCCAATCCACGAAAGTACCGAAAAGCGCCGGACGGAATTCTCCTCCCGGCGCTTCCGGCGACCGCTAGGAGGATGCCGGCGTGACCGCATCCTCGCGGCTGGTTTTCCAGGCTTTCCGGAAACCGTCGGCGATGTCCCACAGGCCGATAATCAGCACCCCGGCCGCAGTGACCCCGGCGATCCAGGTGCCCGCATTCGCACCCCAGTCCACGGCGGACAGGAATGACCAGTCAAAGACCTGGCCGGTCGCCAGCAGCCACAGCGCCGGAACCATGAACAGCAGCGCCAGCCCGGTGTTGGCTGCGGCAAAGGCATATGTCCAGCGTCCGGCCACGTAGAGCACGACGGCGAAGACGGCCTCAAGGACCAGCACTGCGATGACGCAGGGCAGCCAGAAGTTCCAGAGGTGTTGCTGCAGCACAAGTACGGGCTCGCCCGCCAGGAACAGCAGCGATCCGACGCGCTGCCAGAGCAGGAGCCCGATGAAGAAGGCCGAGAGGACCACTGCGGCAATCGTGTCGCCCAGTGAAATCCAGTTGTGCCGCTGCAGCGGCGGCAGCTTTTCCGGTGTCCACGGCTGCAGACCCAGATCCTTGCGCCGGGTTCCGGTGCGCTCGATGATGGCAAACACGAGAGTGACCCAGAAGGCCAGTTGCACCAGTGCGTTGAGCGAGGCACTCAGTGCGGCACCGAAGGCTGCCGCCGGATCACTCGGGTCGGTGGCCATCCGGACGACGACGGTAGCCACGAACGCCAGGGGCGCCACAATGAGGAGCAGCATTTTCAGCAGACGCCACCAGTCCAGGAAGAGGTCCGGGCCGATCAGGTACAGCGGGCGGTCGGCGTAGCGCGCGGCCAGCCGCCGCGGGTCTCCGAACTCGGACAATACGGTGTTCTCCGCGTCAGCGGGTGCCTGGCCGGCGTCGATCCGGGCGTCGACGGCGTCGGTGATCGAGGCACGCAGCTCCCGGTCGATATCACCGCGCTGCTCATCGGGAATGGATTTGAGGGCTGCGAAGACATAGCGGTCAGTGAGGGTGCTCATCATCGTGTTCCTTCATTGAGCTGGCGGATGGAGGCATGAAGGTCGTCCCAGTCCTGCAGCAGCAGGTCCAGCATTTCCCTGCCCTGTGCGCTGGTCGTGTAGAACTTCCGCGGCCGAGCTTCCTCTGTGTTCCAGGAACTGGTCAGCAGGCCCTGCTTCTCCAGACGGCGCAGCAACGGATAGAGCGTATTGGCCTCGACGGCAAACCCGGCCCGGTTCAGGGCCTCAAGGAGTCCGTAACCGTAACCGGGGTGTTTGAGGATGGACAGGCAGGCCAGCACCACGGTTCCGCGGCGCAGTTCCTGGAGGTGTCCGCCCAGCAGTTCTTCGTCCATGACAAACACTATGGTGTGTGAAGCACACTATTGCAATAGGCCAGCCTCAGAGAGTTTCACCTCATGCCCTTGAGCCCCTCCGCGGCCGCCCAGGACTCCCCCACATCAACCAGCAGGAGACCCCGCCCCGACGCCAACCCCGCACTGGCTCACCGACGGCTGAACCACGGATCCGGCCACCAGCCCGCGCACTGGTTCCCACCGTCTGTTGCCGTCTGTGGCCTGGGTGGTCACAGGAGCCACACCCGTCACGCAGGGTGGGAACCAGTGCGAATATCAGGATTGAGTGCTTAGTACCAGTTGTTCGCGTAGTGGAAATTCAGTGCCGAGCAGGGGCTTCCGTAACGGGACTCGATGTAGTCCAGGCCCCAGTTGATCTGCGTCTCGTAGTTAGTGAGGTAGTCCGCGCCCGAGGAGGCCATCTTCTCGGCCGGAAGCGACTGGACGATGCCGTACGCGCCGCTGCTGGCGTTGGTGGCGCTGGTCTCCCAGTTGGATTCCTTCTCCCAGAGCGTGTTCAGGCAGGTCATTTCCGAGGCGGCCCATCCGTGGCCCGCAAGGGCAGACTGAGCATAGGCCTTGGCCCCGGCGGGATCATTCACGGGCACGGCGGCAGCGGCGGCCTCAGCAGCTGCCGTTTCTTCCGCGGCGCGTGATGCTGCGGCATCGGCTGCTGCCTTTGCCGCAGCTTCCTGTTCAGCGGCCGCACGGGCCTGCTCTTCGGCAGCCCTTGTTTCGGCAGCCCTTGTCTCGGCAGCCGAAGCCTCTTCAGCCGCCCGGGCGGCCGCCGCGGCGGCTTCCTCGGCAGCCTTTGTTTCGGCAGCTGAAGCCTCTTCAGCCGCCTTGGCCTCAGCGGCGGCAGCTTCCGAGTCCGCCTTTTCGCGGGCTTCGCGGTCCTCGTCGGCAGCTTCGGCAGCTTCGGGAGCTCCGGGAGCTCCGGGAGCGTCGGCAGCCTCGGGAGCTTCCGACGGAGCCGGCGTCTCAGCCGTGGATTCGTCAGAGGTGGCGCCGTGAGTGGGCGATGTAAGGCTCACGAGGCTGGCGCGCAGCTGGTCATTCTGGACGGATGCACCGGCGACGCCGAAAAAGGCCAGCGAACCGGCGACGGCGACGGCGCCGACGCGCAGGTTGCGGTTGCGGGAACGCCGGCGTTCCTGAGTGATTTCACGGCGTCCGGGAGTGTTCTTGTGGGGGGAAGTCATAGGACCGAGACCGTACAGACGGATTCTGGGAACCGTTTCGGCTTCGTAACAATCCGATTGACAGGTGAGTCGGAACCGGTTTTAATACCAGTTTTTGTCCTCGGAATGCTGCCAGGCGGCACAGGGACTGCCGTACCGGTCGCTGATGTAGCCCAGTCCCCACTCGATCTGCGTCCGGTAGTTGGTGCGCCAGTCGGCTCCGACCGCAGCCATTTTGTTCCCGGGCATGGACTGCGGGATGCCGTAGGCGCCGCTGGAAGGATTGTGGGCGCTGGTCCGCCAGCCGGATTCCCGCTGCCACAGGTTGACCAGGCACCGCTGCTGGTCCTGCCCCCAGCCGAATGCACTCAGCCGGCCGGCGGCGTAGGCCTGGGCACCGACGGGATCATCAACAGGACCAGGCGCCGGCGCCGGCTTCGGGGCCGGTGGGACAGGCAGTGCAGGAGGGGCGGGAGCGACAGGACTGGGTTGTGGGACCTCCGGCGAAGGTGTGGGAATGATCACCCGGCCCGGGCTCTCCTCCACCGGCGGCGGGGTCAGGCCGCCGCGGCCGCTGTCCTGGTCCTGGTCCCGCTTCCGATCAGCCTCCCGGGCAGCGGCTTCCGCTTCCCGCGCCTCCTGCTGCTCCCGGAAGGCCTCTTCGGCCTGCAAACCCCGCAGCCGTTCTTCTTCGAGCTGCACGCTGGTGTCACGGAGGTCGGCAAGCTGGGCCAGCAGCACAGCGCTGCGTTCCTCCTGCTCGCGCACGGCCGCCTCGGCCGTGGCTGCCGCCGCCTCCGCATCGGCGAGCAGCTGCAGGGACTTTGCCGCTGATTCCTCCCGTGCCTGCACTGCTGCGGCCTCCCGCTCTTCGAGACTGTGCAGCACATTGGCGGCCGCGGAAGCCTCGGCGTGGAGACTGCCGGTGCGGTCAGTAATGCCCTGAAGCGTGGTGAGCCGATCCATGGCGCCGACGGCGGCATCGCCGTCCAGGAGCATCAGCAGACTGGAATCCATTCCGCCGGTCTTGTAGGTCTGTGCCGCCAGGGCGCCCATCTGTTCAGAGAGCTCCCGGGCCGATCCGGCGGCTTCAATCCGCTGCGCGGCAAGAACATCGAGGGCTCGTTTGTTGGTTTCCGCTTCCTCGGCGGCCCGCTGGTGATCCGCTGAAGCCTGCACCGCGGCGTTCCCCAGACTGCCGGCATCGGCGGACAGCTCCCCGAGCAGCGCTTCAATTTCGGCGGCCTGCCCCTCTGTCGCCTGGAGGCTGTGCTTCGCCTGCTCCACCTCTTCCCACGAGGGGAAATCCGCCGCGGCGGCGGGCACAGCAGTGAGGACCGTGGCAGCAAGCACGCCGGTCAGCAACACGGAACCGAAGGAAACGAGAGTGAACTTCTTCCCCGGCAGCAACATAGTCAACATCGAGGCTCAGCATACGGCACCGGTGCCGTATTGGCCCGTGATTCCCAGGGCAGTTTCTTACCAGGCGTCTTCCGGCTGCTGGTCCAGCACATCCCCGATGATTTCGTTGGCCACCCGGTAACCGACCGACGGGGAGTAACCCTTGCGGGCCAGCATGGAGACCAGCCGCCGGGCCTGCTTGTCCCGCGCCGCCCGATCGGTAAGATCCGCAGAGGCCTGGAGCCGGCGCCGGGCAAGCGCGCGGGCCGACTCCAGCTCGTCCTCATCGCTGACCTGCTCGAGTGCGTCCTCGGCCAGGTCCCCGGTGATGCCCTTCTCGGCAAGTTCACGCTTCAGCGCACCCCGCGCGAGGGACTTGGACCGGGAGCGGCTGGCCACCCACATCCGGGCAAACTCAGCATCGTCCACAAGCTGGACTTCCTCAAAGCGGTCCAGCACCGCCGCCGCGACCTCGTCCGGGATTTCCTTCTCGGCCAGCTTCACCGCCAACTGGCGGCGGCTTTTCGGCGCACTGGTCAGCTGCCTCAGGACGATGGTTCGCGCCGCGCCGTAAGGGTCGCGTTCCCGCTCCCCTGACGGCGCGGCAGCGGGTTCCCCGAATGAGTCGTCCGGTTCGGGAAACCCGCCGTTCTCCTGCTGCATGGCGGCTAGGCGTCCTTCGGAACGGCCTTGAGCTTCGGCTCAGCCGGCTTTTCTTCGGCGGGGCCGTCAATGCCGAGCTTTTCACGCAGCCGGCGTTCGAGCTCATCCGTCAGGCCGGGGTTGTCCCGCAGGAACTTGCGGGCGTTTTCCTTGCCCTGGCCCAGCTGGTCTCCGTCGTAGGTGAACCAGGCGCCGGACTTCTTGACGAAGCCGTGCTCCACGCCCATGTCAATCAGTCCGCCTTCGCGGGAAATGCCGGTGCCGTAGATGATGTCGAACTCGGCCTGCTTGAAGGGCGGGGCCATCTTGTTCTTGACGATCTTGGCGCGGGTCCGGTTACCCACCGGGACCGTGCCTTCCTTGAGCGTTTCAATGCGGCGGACGTCGATGCGGACGGAGGCGTAGAACTTCAGGGCCTTGCCGCCCGTGGTGGTCTCCGGACTTCCGAACATGACGCCGATCTTCTCGCGAAGCTGGTTGATGAAGATGGCGGTGGTGTTCGTGTGGCTCAGGCGTCCGGCAATCTTTCGGAGCGCCTGGCTCATGAGACGGGCCTGCAGACCCACGTGGCTGTCGCCCATGTCGCCTTCAATTTCGGCACGGGGAACCAGCGCGGCCACGGAGTCAATGACCACCACGTCAACGGAGCCGGAGCCGATCAGCATGTCCATGATCTCCAGCGCCTGCTCGCCGGTGTCCGGCTGCGAAACGAGGAGGGAATCGGTGTCAACGCCCAGACGGGCGGCGTAGATGGGATCCAGGGCGTGCTCGGCGTCAATGAACGCGGCGATGCCGCCGTTCTTCTGCGCATTGGCGACGACGTGCAGCGCCAGGGTGGTCTTACCCGAGGATTCCGGACCGTAGATCTCGACGACGCGGCCGCGGGGAAGTCCGCCGATGCCGAGCGCGAGGTCCAGGGCGATTGAGCTGGTGGAGATGGTCTCTGCCGGAGCGCGGACCTCGTCTCCGAGCCGCATGATCGAGCCCTTGCCGTACTGCTTATCGATCTGGGCCAGCGCTGCTTCAAGAGCCTTTGCGCGGTCGACTGCTGCTGCCATTCTTCACCTCGGTTGTTAGAGTTTTACGTGGCCCGAAGGCCGGGTGTCCTGCTCAACTACGACCATATGCGGCGGCACTGACAAAACAGCGGAGCAGGCTGCCGTGGGGATACCAGGGCCGGTTTTGCGGTCGTTTCACCCTTGTGTAGGAGCATATCCGCGTCCGAACAGATATTCGAATAGCAGCTGCGGCGTGTCCCTGCCCAAATGCTTCGTTCCGCTATTTCTTGGGTGCGATGTCCCGGCCCAGACGGCGTTCGGGCGGAACGTCCTGAACGTCACAGACCGCCAGCCAGACGGCCTTGGGCTCGATTCCACCGCTAAGTGCTTCAGTCGCTGTCCTGCCGCCCAGGGATCCCAGCACCAAGTCCGAAGCCAGCACCCGGGAGTAGGCCGGACCGAATTCGTCGTCCATAAGCCGCCAAAAATCACTGAGTCGCATCGCTTAATCTTCTCACGCCCGCTGCCCTCTCCAACGGCAGCCGCAGTTGCCGGCCGGAGGAGTTCGACCACACCTGCTGTTCTGCTGCCCGTGTTCCCGCCGCGTCCCCGTTTCCTTCCGTCCCGGAGACCTAGAATGGAGTCCATGACCGAGCAGGCATCCTCCCCAGACCCCCGGCAGCACGAAGCGGCCATCGAAACCTTGGAACATGCCCTGTCGGTGCTGTGGCGCCGCGCCCGGTCCAATTCGCACAAGGTGGCCCGCGAGGTGCACCCCGACATGGAGCCGGCGGCGTACGGGCTGCTGGTGCTGCTGCAGCGGCAGAAGGCCATGCGCCTGACCGACATTGCCGCCAGCATCGGCATCGGCAAGCCCTCAGTCAGCCGGCAGATCGTCATGCTCGAAAGCCTCGGCCTCGTGCAGAAGCACGCCGACCCCGAGGACGGCCGGGCGCAGACGATATCCCTGACCCGGGAAGGCTCCCGGGCGTTGGCCAGAACCCAGGCGGCCCGCAAGGACCTGTTCCGCACCCTGCTGGAAGATTGGGATGAAGGGGACCTGGTGCAGCTCGGATCGCTGCTGACCAAACTCAACGACTCGTACGCACGGGAACGCTGACGCCCGGGTACTCAGGCCTTCGGAATCCGAACCCTCAGACACCCCGATTCCAGACAAGAAAAGACCCCGCCGTTCCCGGCGGGGTCTTTTATCGTGCGGGAGGCAAGCTGTCCTTGGAGCCACAGCATTGCCGATGTAGGTCTACGGTGTGCGGGCCAAATCCCGGGCCATGTCATCCGGAAATTCGCGGGCAAACTCGCGCGAGAACTCGGATGGGACGGTGTCGGGTATGGCGATGCCCTCTGCACTCGCCACACGGTCGCTGACCTCACGAAGCATCAGAGACAGGGGCACGTCCAGCGCGGTGCAGATCGAGGAGAGAAGTTCCGACGAGGCTTCTTTCTGGCCCCGTTCCACCTCGCTGAGGTAACCAAGTGAAACGCGTGCGCTGTGCGATACCTCGCGCAGGGTGCGACCCTGACGCTGACGGACATCGCGCAGTACGTCGCCAATTTCATGACGAAGAACAACCATTTTGCGCTCCTTAGGTTCCCGGTGTGCATCTTCCGCCAACCCTACATCCCGCCAGCGAATAACGCCGTTCACGGATACGGGTTGCTTAACCATCTGTATCGTCCTGCTCCCTATGTGGTCCGACTGCGGCTGCACCGCAGATATCTAAAGATCTTAGTCCGGAAACCTTGGCGGTTCCTGATACTAACAACTGAGCGTCACCGGGTTTTGTTCCCGGCCCCGCCGGCACGTTCCTGACGCCCGGTTACGGACGGGCCGCAAGGACCCGGGCGAGCAGTATAAGTGCTTCGTTGCAGGCCTGCCGGCGGATGGCCGCCCGGTCCCCCGAAAAGGAAAATTCCCGGACCAGAGTCTGTTCCGGACCGGCCACGGCGATAAACACGCAGCCCACGGGCTTGCCGTCATGCGGTTCCGGTCCGGCGACGCCGGTGGTGGAAATACCGATGTCCGCCGCCAGGACCCGACGGGCGCCGGCCGCCATCTGCCGGGCTACCTCGGCATCGACGGATCCCGCGGCGGCCAGCAGGCCGCCGTCGACACCGAGGACTTCTTTCTTCACAGAGTTGGCGTAGGCCACCACTCCGCCCAGCAGCACCGCGGAGGCACCGGGAACTGAGCCGAGCTCGGCGGCGACCATGCCGGCGGTCAGTGACTCCGCCGTGGCCAGGGTCAGGCCCGCCGCGGAGGCGGCGGAGACTGCTGCGGCAGCGTCGGGAGCGGCTGCGCTCACCGGCTGCCCGGATTCTGCAGTGCCCCGCGGCGAAGCTTCACGGCCTGGATGACGTAGTCCACGCCGGTGACGACAGTGACAACGAGGGCGGCGGCCATGACGACCGCGCCGATCCACCATGCCCATGCGCCCAGCCAGGTAGTCAGCGGCAGCAGCAGCAGGAAGATCGCCAAGGTCTGGATGACCGTCTTGAGCTTGCCGCCGCGGGACGCGGCCATGACGCCGTATCGAATCACGACGAACCGGAGCAGCGTGATGCCGATTTCCCGGACCAGGATCACGATGGTCACCCACCACCACAGCTCGCCCAGCGCTGACAGCATGACCAGGGCCGAGCCGATCAGGAGCTTGTCGGCGATCGGATCAGCGATCTTGCCGAAGTCGGTGATCAGCCCGCGGCTGCGGGCGAGGTCGCCGTCGAGCTTGTCGGTGTAGATGGCGACGGCGAATGTTGCCACCGCCAGCCAGCGGTACAGTTCGCCGCGGCCCTCATCGGCCAGCAGCAGCCAGATGAACAGCGGAACCATCAGGATGCGGATGACCGTCAGCACGTTGGCGATGTTCAGGACGGGGACGTTCCCGGAAGTAGAGTTGCTCACTGTTCCAGCCTAGCGGGAATCAGTGGCCGGTAAGTTTCCAGGCGTCCTCGGATCCGTCCCCGTCGTCGTCCTCACCGCCGTCGTAATACTCGGCGGACTGCTTCCGGCTCTCCAGGTCCTGGGCGACCAGGTCCACCGGGCCCTCGGGTTCGAAGCCGTGGTTGGCGTTGGCATTCGCTGCCAGCGCCGCAGTTTCGGCCGCGCCGGGACCGTTGGCGCCGTTGGCGCCGTCGCCGCCGCTGATCGCCGCCAGCGTGGCAGCGAGATCGTCGGGCTTGACCATGACGTCGCGTGCCTTGGAGCCTTCGGAGGGCCCGACGACGCCGCGCGACTCCAGCAGGTCCATCAGGCGCCCGGCCTTGGCGAAGCCGACGCGCAGCTTGCGCTGGAGCATCGAGGTGGAGCCGAACTGCGTGGTGACCACCAGTTCGGTGGCCTGCAGCAGCAGGTCCATGTCGTCGCCGATGTCGTCTTCGATCTGCTTCTTGGGCGCGGTGACCGTGACGTCCTCGCGGTAGACGGCTCCCAGCTGGCCCTTGACATGCTCAACGACGCGGTGGATTTCCGATTCGGTGACCCAGGCGCCCTGGACGCGGATCGGCTTGTTGGCACCCATCGGCAGGAACAGGGCGTCACCCTGGCCCAGCAGCTTTTCGGCACCCGGCTGGTCCAGGACCACGCGGGAGTCGGTGACCGACGACGTCGCGAACGCCATGCGCGAGGGCACGTTGGCCTTGATCAGGCCGGTGACGACGTCCACCGAGGGTCGCTGGGTGGCCAGCACCAGGTGGATGCCGGCGGCACGCGCGAGCTGGGTGATGCGGACGATCGAGTCTTCGACGTCGCGCGGGGCGACCATCATCAGGTCGGCGAGCTCGTCAACGATGACCAGCAGGTACGGATAGGCCCGGACCACGCGCTTGGAGCCGGCCGGCGGGATGACCTTGCCCAGCTTCACTGCCTTGTTGAAGTCGTCGATGTGCTTGAAGCCGAAGTTCGCGAGGTCGTCGTAGCGGGTGTCCATCTCGCGGACCACCCACTGCAGTGCCTCGGCGGCCTTCTTGGGATTGGTAATGATCGGAGTGATCAGGTGCGGAACGCCCTCATAGGCGGTCAGCTCCACGCGCTTTGGGTCCACCATCACCATGCGCACCTCATCCGGCGTCGAACGCATCAGGATGGACGTGATCATGGAGTTCACGAAGGAGGATTTGCCGGCGCCGGTGGCTCCGGCCACCAGCAGGTGCGGCATCTTGGCCAGGTTGGCCACCACGAAGCCGCCCTCCACGTCCTTGCCCACGCCCATGACCATGGGATGTTCGGTCTTGCGGGCGGCGTTGGAACGCAGCACGTCCCCCAGCGCCACGACTTCCTTGTCGGCGTTCGGGATTTCGATGCCGATGGCGCTCTTGCCCGGAATCGGCGACAGAATGCGCACGTCGGAGGACGCCACCGCGTAGGAAATGTTCTTCGACAGGGCGGTGACGCGCTCCACCTTGGTGCCCGGGGACAGCTCGATCTCGTAGCGGGTGACCGTGGGGCCGCGGCTGAAGCCGGTGACGTGGGCTTCGACCTTGAACTGGTCCAGGGTGTTGGTCAGGGCGTCGACGACGGCGTCATTGGCTTCCGAGCGCTCCTTCGCCGGCGGCCCGGCGGGCAGGAACTCGGACGGCGGCAGCGTGTAGGTCACGTCGCCGGAGAGCTGCAGCTGTTCGGTGCGCTGCGGGATGGGGGTGGCCGGGGTGAGGTTCCGGACCGTCCGGGCGGGGACCGGCGGCAGGGCTGCGACGGCCGGCAGGCCGTCGGTCACGGGGAAGGCCGAGGCGGCCTCCGGAACCATGCTGATGGCTTCGGTGGGCGGCTCGGCGCCGTCGAAACCGCCGGCCGGCAGGCCCTGGGCGCGGCGGATCTTCTGGGTGGCCAGTTCGGACCGGGTGGGGCGGCGCACGCCCGGCGGCACGGCTGGTTCGGCCGCCGCGGCGGTTAGCGCCTCTTCGTCTTCGTCGGCAAGCACGGCGCGTTCAAAGGCCTCGTCTCCGGCGAAGCCCTCGGCTGAGGATTCAGCCTCCTCATCGGAGCTGCGGTTGAACATCCGGGACTTCTTTTTCGGAGGCTTCGGAGCCTTGGCCGGACGCTGATCGCGTTCATACAGGTAGCTCTGGTCATGGGCCTCGGGATCGTCCGGGGCAAGGTCCTGGCCCATGAGGTGCTCGTACAGGCCGCGCAGGCGCAGCGGAATGTGCCGGAAGGGGGTGGCGGTGATGATCAGCAGGCCCACAAAAATCAGGAACCCCAGCAGGATGGCCACCGGCCACTCGGTCAGCGCCGCGGACAGCGGGCCGGCCACCAGGAACCCGACAATGCCGCCGGAGGCCCACAGCCGGTCGAAGCCGTCAGAGAGCGCGGGCGAGCCGCCCACGATGTGAGTGATGCCGGAGCCGGCAAAAAGAACCAGGACCAGGCCGATGCTGATCCGGCTGTTGGCGTGGTGCCGTTCAGGGTAGCGGAACAGCCGCACGGCCCCGGTCAGGAGCAGGAACGGCAAGACGACGGCCATCCAGCCGAAGGTGCCGGCGGCACCGGCATGGATGACGTCGGCCACCGGACCGCGCAGGGCCCACCACTCAACGGTGGCCACGGCCAGCGCCGTGAGGATCAGGAAGAAGCCGGTTCCGTCGCGGCGGACGTCCCGGTCGGGAACGACGTCGGCACCGAGTTTGCGGATGCCCGCACCGGCCAGCCGGGCCATGCCCATCCATGCACCCTGAATGGCGCGCAGCGGCAGCGGCACCTGTTCGGCGTCGGCCTGCGCCTTGGCGGCGGCCCCCGAACGGCTGGTCGCCTTGCCCCGCGGCTGGGCTTTACCGGAGGTTTTTGCTGAGGTGCCCCCGGTGTTCCGGCTGGTGGTCCGGCCGGAAGCACCGCCGCGTGCGGCAGGGGAAGTACGAGTGGCCATACGCTCCACGGTACCCGATGGGGCCGGACAAACCGCGGATTTACGCGTCTGTCCGGCCCCCGGGGCACCCGGTCCCGGCGGGGTGCCCGGGAGTTGGACGGCTTAGGCCTCCAGGACCACCGGGACGATCATGGGCCGGCGGCGCAGCCGGCGGTTGACCCAGGTGCCCACCACCCGGCGGACCACCTGCTGCAGCTGGTGAGTGGTGTGGTCCTTGTTGGAGGTGACGGCCTCCTGCAGCGCGGCGCTGATCTTGGGCTTGATTTCGTCGAACACGGCGTCGTCTTCGGCGAAGCCGCGGGCATGGATTTCCGGGCCCGAGACGATGGTGCCGGTACTGCGGTTGACCACGGTGATGACCGAGATGAAGCCTTCCTCGCCGAGGATGACGCGGTCCTTGAGGTCGGTGTCGGTGATCTCGCCGACGCTGGAGCCGTCCACGTAGACGAAGCCGCACTCCACCGCGCCGACCACCCGGGCCTTGCCGTCGCGCAGGTCCACCACTGTGCCGTCGTCGGCCAGGATGACGTTCTGCGCGGGCACCCCGGTGGCTTCGGCCAGCTTGCCGTTGGCGATCAGGTGCCGGGTTTCGCCGTGCACCGGCATCGCGTTCTTGGGCTGCAGGATGTTGTAGGTGTACAGCAGCTCGCCGGCCGAGGCGTGGCCGGAGACGTGGATCTTGGCGTTGCCCTTGTGCACCACGTCGGCGCCCAGCTTCATCAGGCCGTTGATGACCCGGAAGACGGCGTTTTCGTTGCCCGGGATCAGGGAAGAGGCCAGGATGACGGTGTCGCCCCGGCCGACCCGGATCCGGTGGTCGCCGTTGGCCATGCGGGACAGGGCGGCCATCGGCTCGCCCTGTGATCCGGTGGACATCAGCACCAGCTGGTCATCGGGCATGTCGTCAACGTTTTTCAGGTCCACCAGGATGCCGGCGGGCACGTTGAGGTAGCCCAGCTTTTCGGCGATGGCCATGTTGCGGACCATGGACCGGCCGACGAAGCAGACCTTGCGGCCATGCACGGCCGCGGCGTCCAACACCTGCTGCACTCGGTGGATGTGGGAGGAGAAGGACGCCACGATGATGCGCTTCTTCACCTTGCCGAACAGCGCCTCCAGCACCGGACCGATCTCCCGCTCCGCGGTGGTGAAGCCGGGCACGTCGGCGTTCGTGGAATCGGCCATGTACAGGTCCACGCCCTCCTGGCCCAGCCGGGCGAAGGCGCGCAGGTCAGTGATCCGTCCGTCCAGCGGCAGCTGGTCCATCTTGAAGTCGCCGGTGTGCAGGACGGTGCCGCCCTCGGTGCGGATGAACACGGCAAGGGCGTCCGGAATGGAGTGGTTCACGGCCACGAATTCGCATTCGAACGGACCGAACTGCTCCACCTGGCCCTCGGTGACGGTGAGGGTGAAGGGCTTGATCCGGTGTTCCTGCAGCTTGGCTTCGATCAGCGCCAGCGTCAGCTGGGAACCGATGAGCGGAATGTCCTGCTTCAGGCGCAGCAGGTACGGCACCGCGCCGATGTGGTCTTCGTGGCCGTGGGTGAGGACCAGGCCGACGACGTCGTCGAGCCGGTCTTCGATGTAGGAGAAGTCCGGCAGGATCAGGTCAACACCGGGCTGGGTTTCCTCCGGAAAGAGGACGCCGCAGTCCACGATCAGCAGCTTGCCGTTGATTTCGAAGACGGCCATGTTGCGGCCGATCTCGCCGAGGCCGCCGAGGGGAACGATCCTCAGGGTGCCCTCTTCCAGGGCGGGCGGGGTGCTCAGCGCGGAGACTGCGGTTTCAGTCATGGTGCTTATGCCTTGTCGTAGGAGCTGGTCGAGGAGAAGTCCCAGCCGGCCTCGGCCAGATCCGTCAGGACGGTTTCCATTTCGATGGCGTCCGGTGCGACCAGCGGCAGCCGGACCGCCGCGCTGGGAATGACTCCCTGCATGGCCAGGATCTGCTTGGCGGAGACGGCTCCGGGAATGTGGGTCATGACGGCGCGCACCAGGGGGTCCAGTTCGAAGTGGATCCGCCGGGCGGTGGCGAAGTCTCCGGCGGCGGCGGCGTCGACCAGCGCACGGAACTGCGCGGTGGCCACGTGGGCGGTGACGCTGACGACGCCCACGGCTCCGGCGGCCATCCACGGCAGGGTCAGGCCGTCGTCGCCGGCGTAGACGTCAAGGTTGGTGTTGGCGAGCACCTGCGTGATGGCGGCGAAATCCGCCTTCGCGTCTTTCAGGGCCATGACGGCGGGAATGTTGGCGAGCCGGATCATGGTGTCGGTGGAGATCGCGATGCCGGCGCGGCCGGGGATGTCGTAAACCATGATCGGCAGGTCTGTGGCAGCGGCCACGGCTTCAAAGTGCCCGACGACGCCGGCCTGCGTGGGCTTGTTGTAATACGGCGTCACGACCAGCTGGGCGTCGGCGCCGGCCCGCAGCGCGCGGCGGGCCATCTCCACCGAGTGGGACGTGTGGTTGGTGCCGGTGCCGGCGATGACCTTGGCGCGGCCTCCCACGGTTTCGGCGACGACGCGGAACAGGTCTTCCTTTTCGCTGTCCTCCAGAGTGGAGGTTTCACCCGTGGTTCCGGAAACCACAAGGCCGTCACACCCGTCTTCGACCAGCTTGTTGGCGAGTTTCGCCGTGGCGTCAAAGTCCACGGCTCCGTCCTCGGTGAACGGTGTCACCATTGCCGTGACGAGGGTTCCAAACGGGAGTACACGAGTATCAGAGTCAACCATGGGTAAAACGTTACCCGGTCCCTGCGCCGTTGGAACAACGCCGGAGCCCGATCGGGGCCTGAAGTGCGCTGCACGCCGCCCGCCTCCGCTGTGAGACGATCAGATCATGATCGGACGGCGGCTTACGGGCATCGATGCGGCCCGGGGCGTGGCGCTTCTGGGCATGATGGCGACCCACATCTTTCCCCTCTACGACGAGCAGACCGGTGAGCCGTCCTGGGTGGGCCTGGTGTTCTCCGGACGCTCCTCAGCACTGTTCGCGGTGGTGGCCGGCATAGGCCTCGCGCTGCTCACCGGCGGCAGCCAGCCGCGGTCCGGACGGGCGCTGTCAGCGGATCGGCGGGGCATCGCGATGCGGGCGCTGATCATCGCGCTCGTGGGCCTGGCGCTCGGCGGTCTGGAGACCTCCATCGCCGTCATCCTCTTCCACTACGGCATCCTGTTCCTGCTGGCACTGCCGTTCGTGGGTATGCGCCTGCCCAAGCTCGCGCTCTGGGCCGTCGTCTGGCTGCTGCTCTCCCCCGTGCTGGCCTATCTGGTCCGGCCGTGGATCTACGCCGCCATCGATCCGTCGACCCTGGACACGAACATCACGTGGGAGTCCTTCCTGCAGCCGGCGACCCTGCTGGTTGACGTGCTCTTTACCGGCTTTTATCCGGCGCTGCAGTGGCTGAGCTACCTGCTGATCGGGATGGTGATCGGACGGCTCCGGCTCGGCGAGATCACGGCCCAGGTTGGGCTGGTTGCCGCCGGAATTGTTGCCGCCGCCGGAGCAAAGTTCCTCAGCTATTACCTGCTGTTCGACCGGGGCGGATTGGCCGCCCTGGAGGAGACCGCATCCGGCCGCCTCTGGCCGCTGGCCAGGATGATGGACGTGAACCTGGCCGGTGTGGAGCAGACCGGTTCCTGGTGGTGGCTGGCCGTGAGCGGGCCGCACTCGGGCGGCCCGCTGGACCTGCTGCACAGCGCAGGCATCGCGGCCGCCGTCGTCGGCGTGTGCCTGCTCCTGACCCGCGCGCGGCCGAACCTGCTGCTGCCGCTCTCGGCCGCCGGCGCCATGACGCTGACCCTGTACAGCCTGCACGTCTGGGTCATGTCCGTTACCGATGCGCTGCCGGAACCGCCGGAGCCGGTGTGGCTGTTCTGGATTTCGGCCGTCCTGGCGGCGGGCATCGGCATCGCCTTCGTCCGGCTCGGGTCGCGGGGTCCGCTGGAGATGGTGACGCACGGAGCCTCGCAGCTGGCGCGGCACGGGTCGCGGACCGGCAAGTAGCCCGCCGGGTCCCTCGCCACGCCCCGGCCGCCCCGCCCCGGCTCTGCTCGCGAGATGGCAGTAAGTGCTCTTCTCAGCGCTGGGAAGAGCATTTTCTGCCATCTCGCGGGGCTGTGAGGGGCGGGCGGTGAGGGTCGGGGCGGCGAGGGGCGGGAAACCGGCCCGGAGCCGCCGTGAAGCTACGGCGTGTAGAGCTTGCCGGCCTGGCGCATGGCGTTGCGGGCGCGCTTGCGGTCCCCCGCGGCGTCGTATGCGCAGGAAAGCCGGAACCAGGCGCGCCAGGACTCCGGCTCGGCCTCAACCTCGGCCTGGTACTTGGGGAACTCGGCGTCGGCTGCTTCCCGGATGATCCGGCCGGCGGGGGTGCGCGGCAGGTTGTCCACCGGCAGTCCGCCCTCGTCGGCGAGGATGTGCGCCATCTTCTCGGTGCGCCCGCCGAACTGCAGCTCGCGGATCAGTGCCCACGCGCCCACGATCGGCAGCACCAGGTACGCCACGCCGAGTGCCTTCGCGCTGAGTTCATCGGCGTTCAGCAGGGTCCAGCCGCGCTGGAAGACAATCGCCAGGTAGAAAGCCAGCAGGACGGTGATCAGCAGGACGCCGATCTTGGCTTTGTTACGGAAAAGCCCGGTAAAAAAAGACAACGTGTTCCTTAGTCGTTCAGGTTGAGGTAGCCGTCAAGACCGACGGTCAGGCCAGGATGGGCTGCGGCTTTCCGCAGTCCCAGCAGGACGCCGGGCATGAAGGATGCCCGGTCAAACGAATCGTGGCGGATGGTCAGCTGCTCCCCCGCACCGCCGAGCAGCACCTCCTGGTGCGCCACCAGACCGCGCAGCCGGACGGCGTGGACGCGCACGCCGTCGATGTCGGCGCCGCGGGCACCGGGAACTTCCTTGGTGGTGGCATCCGGTGACGGTTCCACTCCGGCGTCGGCGCGGGCCTCGGCAATCAGCTGCGCGGTGCGCACCGCGGTGCCGGAGGGGGCGTCGATCTTGTCCGGGTGGTGCAGTTCAATGACTTCCACCGACTCGAAGTAGCGGGCGGCCTTGGCGGCAAACGCAGTGGCGAGCACCGAGCCGAGCGCGAAGTTCGGGGCAATCAGCACTGCGGTGCCGGGATGGGCCTCCAGCAGCGCGGAGAGCCGGTCCAGTCGTGCCGCGTCCCAGCCGGTGGTGCCGACGACGGCGTGCATCCCGTGCTCGACAGCGAAGCGGACGTTGGCTTCGGTGCTGTCCGGAACCGTGAGGTCCACGATGTACTGCGCGCCGGCGGAGACGAGCGTCTCGAGGGAATCCCCGCGGCCCAGGGCGGCCACCAGTTTCAGGTCGGGCGCCGCTTCGACGGCTCGGACGGCTTCGGATCCCATGCGGCCGCCGGCCCCGAGGACCGCTACGGCGAGTTGCTCAGTCATATCCCCAGATTACCGGTCACTGCGGAGCGTCGCTGACACCCACCCACTCGGAGGTCCCGTCGCTGAAGCCCTGTTCCTTCCAGATCGGAACGCGTTCCTTGACCGTGTCCACCAGCTCCGAGCAGGCGGCGAAGGCAACCCCGCGGTGTGCTGCGGCCACGGCAGCCACCAGCGCTGCCTCGCCGATCTGCAGCGGACCGGTGCGGTGCCCGACCCAGATCCGCACACCGTCGTACCTGCCGGCAATGTCCGCCGCAACGTCGGCGATGACCTGCTCCGCCGAGGGATGCGCGCTGTAGGCCAGGCTCGCGACGCCGCGTCCGCCGTCGTGGTTGCGGACAATGCCGCTGAAGCCCACCACGGCACCGCACTCGGGCGACCAGGCGGCACCGGAGGCGTGGTCCGCGTTCAGCGGCAGGTCCGAGACGGTCGCGTTGACCACTTCCGAGGCGCCGGCCGCGGCGCCCCCGCGTGCGCTGCGGTCAGTGCTCATTGCGTCCCTCCATCTGCCCGCAGATGTGCCCGATGATCGGTTCCAGCACCGCAAGCCCGTCCGCCACGGCTCCCGGTGAACCGGGGAGGTTCACGATGAACGTGGAGCCGGCCGTGCCGGCGTAGCCGCGGCTGATGGCGGCCATGGGGGTCTTGGTGCGGCCGTCGGCGCGCAGCGCCTCCATAATGCCCGGAACTTGCCGGTCCAGCAGCGGCAGCGTCTGCTCCGGGGTGGAGTCAGTGGGCGACAGCCCGGTTCCGCCGCTGGTCAGGATCACCGCCGGTCCGAGGGCGAGCATTTTCCGCAGCGACTCCCCCACGGCGGGGCCGTCGGGCACCACCTCGGCCAGCACGACGTCGAAGCCCAGGGCGTAGAGCCAGTCGGCGGCCAGCGGCCCGCACTCGTCTTCATAGACGCCGCGGGCTGCGCGCGTGGAGGCGATCAGGACGCCGGCCGTGCGGCGGGGCGGCTGCTGCGGCGCTGCGGGCCGGGGGCTCATAGCGCCCAGTCTCCGCTCTTGCCGCCGGATTTGGCGAGCACCTGGATGTCGGTGATGGAGGCGTGCTTGTCCACTGCCTTGATCATGTCGTACAGGGTCAGCGCCGCCACCGAAACGGCGGTCAGGGCTTCCATCTCCACACCGGTCAGCGCCTTGGTTTTGACCGTGGCAACAATGACGACGTCGGTGTCCCCGGGCTCAAAGTCCACGGTCACCTTGGTCAGCGGCAGCGGATGGCACAGCGGTATCAGCGTGGAGGTCTGCTTGGCACCCATGATCCCGGCGATCCGGGACACGGCCAGCGCGTCGCCCTTGGGCAGGCCGCCGTCGGACACCAGCTTCACGACCTCGGCGGTGGTCCGCAGCCGCGCGGAGGCCGTGGCGACCCGGGTGGTCTCGGTCTTGGCGGAGACATCCACCATGTGGGCGGAGCCGTCCTCACGGACGTGGGTAAGCCCGGGCTGCTGCCCGTCGGTGCCGGTCATGAAAATACTCCTTGTTGCGGATGCGGTTAGTCCAACAGCCATACTGCCACTTCCGCGCCGGCCGGAACCGTTTCCACCCCGGCCGGAAGGTGCACCAGGGCATTCGAGGAGGCCAGGGCATGGACCAGGTGCGAGCCGGCCCCGCCGATCAGCTCCACCCGGCCACGGGCACCGGGTTCGGCGGGCGGGAAGTAGCGGCCGCGCCGCACCTGGTGCTTGGCGGGCGGGCTGACGGCGTCCTCCGCCAGCAGGGCAGGGACCTGCGGGCGGGGCGCGGGCCGGCCGGTCAGCGTCCCGAGCGCCGGCCGCAGGAACATCTCGAACGACACCAGCGAGCTCACCGGGTTGCCGGGGAATCCGAGGAACGGCACTCCGTCCACGGTCCCGATCCCCTGGGGTCCGCCGGGCTGCATGGCCACGGACAGGAACTGCACGCCGTCGGTGTCCAGGGCGAGCCGCACCACCTCGTAGGCGCCCTTGCTGATTCCTCCGGACGTCAGGACCAGGTCCACGGCGTGCCGGGCCAGATCGTCGCGAAGCCGGGACAGGAACACCTCCGGCGAGTCGGCAACGATCCGGGAACGGACCACCTCGGCGCCCGCTTCCTGCAGGCTCACGGCCAGCAGCGTGGTGTTGGCGTCGTGGATCTGCCCCGGCGCCAGCGGCCGGCCGGGTTCCACCACTTCGTCCCCGGTGCTGAGGAGCAGTACGCGGAACGGTGCACGAACCTCAACAGCCGGAATGCCCAGTGCCGCCAGCAGGCCCAGCTGGGCTGCGCCCAGCCGCGTTCCCGCCGTCAGCGCCACCGCACCGGCACGGATGTCGCTGCCCGCTGCCCTGACGTATTCACCGGCGGCCACTTCCGCGGGAAGGCGAACGGTGGCTCCGGGCAGTTCCTGTTCGGAAAAGAAGGCCGCGGGCACGGCACGTTCGATGGGCACGACGGCGTCCGCACCGGCGGGCAGCATGGCCCCGGTCATGATCGGGGCGGCGGCGCGCGGCGGCAGCGCCGGGGCCGCTATCCCCGCGGGAATCGGCGTCGTGACCGGCAGCGCGGTTGTTGCGCCGCCGGAGGAGGCCGGAGCCGCGGCGCCGGAGGCGGCCAGATCCGCGGCGCGGACCGCATAACCGTCCATCTGCGAGTTGTCGAAGGGCGGAAGGCTCCGCGGCGCACGAACATCCGCTGCCAGGACCCGCCCTGCGGCACGCACCAGCTCCCGGATTTCGGTGCGCACGGGTGCTTGCGGGCGTTCCAGCAGCCGAAGGACGGCTTGTTGGTGTTCCTCAACCGTTCGGGTCACGGCCGTGCCCGCAGCCGCCGGCCCAGCAGTTCCAGTTCAGCAGTCGACAGTCCGCCGGCCAGCAGATATTCCGCGGCGCCGCCGTGTTGTGCGGAGACCCACTCCAGCGCGGCGGTAATGGCCTCCCGGGGAGCACGGGTGACCAGGGTGACGACGTCGTCAGTCATCGGCACGCCCATGCCGGCAATCATGCCGAGCATCCGGTCCGTCCACTCCCCTGCGAGGTTTGCTTCACTGCGCTCATAGTCCGCTGCCACGGCCTCCGGCTCCACGCCGACGGCGCTGAGGATCAATGCAACGGCCACCCCGGTGCGGTCCTTGCCCGCGGTGCAGTGCACCAGCGTGCCCGAGCCGTTCGGAGACGCTGCCACCCGGCGGGCGGTCTCGGCGAACACAGCGCCCCCGTCCCGCAGCATCCCGGTGTAGATCCCGGCCAGGGTGGGCAGCTTGGCCACTGCGGCCTTGACGGCCCGCGCTGCCGCGGCGGAATCGCCCGCGAGGTTGGCGCGCTGCAATTCCTCCTGGGCAAACCCGCTGAAGGCTCCCTCGAACAGGGGCAAACCAACAGTGGTGAAGGCCCGTGCCGGCGGCAGCCGGTCCGGTGCCATCTGTTGTTCCGCCGGGGTGCGGTAATCAGCGATCACCTCGATGCCCGAACGGGCCAGGGACTCCAGCCCGCGCGTGGTGAGGGCGCTTAGCGCGTCGGAACGGTAGAGAACGCCCGGGGCGGTTGTGCCGCCACCGGTCAGCGGCAGGCCGCCGACGTCGCGGAAGTTTACGGTGCCTTCCAGAGTGGAGATCGTCACAGACCGACCTTAGCGCATGGGGTTTCAGGCCGGCACGGGTTGCGCTCCGGAGCGGAACTCAGCGGACGGCGAGGCGGATCGTGTGCAGCCCGGTGGCGCCGTCGGGAACCACCGGACGGACGATTTCGTCCTGTTCCCGCCCGTTGGCGTCGATGGCCCGGACGGTGACCGTGTGGTCCCCCTTCGCCAGGTCCAGGACCGCCGACCACTGCAGCCAGGTGTCCGCCGAAATGCCGCTGGCCAGGCGTACGTCCGACCAGCCGCCGTCGTCGACCCTTACCTGCACCCCGCGGATCCCGGTGTGCTGCGCCCAGGCCATGCCGGCGACGGTCACGGCTCCGGCGTCCGGCGACGCGCCGTTGGCGGGGGTATCGATCCGGGAGGACAGTTTGATGGGACCGCGCTCGGTCCAGCCCCGATCGGTCCAGTAGGCCGCGTCGTCGCTGAACCGGGTCACCTTCAGCTCGGTGACCCATTTGGTTGCCGAAACATAGCCGTACAGGCCCGGCACCACCAGCCGCACCGGAAAGCCGTGTTCCAGGGGCAGCGGTTCCCCGTTCATGCCCACGGCCAGCAGGGCGTCGCGGGAGTCGGTCAGGGCCTCCAGCGGGGTGGAGGCCGTCCAGCCGTCGCGGCTGGTGGAGAGCACCATGTCCGCGGCGTCCCGGACACCGGCCGCGGCCAGCAGATTCCGCACCGGCCATCCCAGCCACTTGGCGTTGCCGATCAGGCTGCCGCCCACCTCGTTGGAAACGCACGCCAGGGTGACATGGCTTTCCTGCAGGGGCTTGGCCAGCAGCTCGGCGAAGGTGATCTCAACTTCGCGGTCCACCAGTCCGGTGACTTTCAGGCTCCACTGCTGCGGGTCGACCAGCGGCACGCTCAGCGCCGTGTCAATCCGGTAGAAATCGGCCGCGGGAGTCAGCACCGGGTCCAGCCCGCTGATGCCGAGTTCCGCGCCTGCCGGGATCGGTGTCGCCGGCAGGGCCGCAGCCGGCAGGACAACGCCGGCCCGGCTGGCCACGGTATTGATCTGGCCCGCTCGTGACGCGCCGGCCAGTGCTCCCGCCGCCACGCCGACGGCGGCACCGCCGCCGACCGTCAACAGGACGTCGCGCCGCCGGGCACCCGCCTCGCCCGGCGATGCGTCCCGCCAGCTGAGAATGCGGGCGCGGAAGGCCCGCAGCACCAGGATGCCCACTCCGGCGGCCAGCAGCGGCGGCACCAGCGACAGCACGCTCATCTGCGCCCGGGTCAGCACGGCTGCCAGCCCGGCGGCCCCGAACAGGGAGACAATGACGACGCCGGCGGGCGGGCGGCGCAGCTCCAGGATTCCGGCGGCCGCGGCGATGACCGCGATCACCGCTGCCATGCTGACCAGGAACGCAGCCTTGTCAGCGGTGCCGAACAGCCCGATCGCCCAGTCCTTGACCGGTGCGGGCATGGCGTCGATGACCACCGACCCCACCGCGCTGACCGGCGACAGCGACGGGCTCAGCAAGGCGGCGGAAAGCTCTCCGGCGGCCACGGCCAGGCCGATCGCAACGACTCCCGCCGCAGCCGCCCAGAGGGTAACGTTCCGGGCTGTGCCGTTCATGCCGCTCGTTTCTGTTGGTGCGGGTGGGGGAAGAACTGGGTGGTCGGGTGGGAGGAACCGGGTGGTGCCGCAGCTCAGCGCGGCAACAGGAGCCCCATGCCAAACCGGGCGATTGCCAGCAGCACGAGGTACAACGAGATCAGGATCAGGCAGATTCCCAGCGCAATTTCGGGCTGGTTGGAATTCAGGCTCAGCTCAATCTGCAGCGGAAGGGTGCGGGTGCGTCCCTCAATGCTCCCCGCGAAGGTGATGGTGGCGCCGTACTCTCCGAGGGACCGCGCGAAGGCCAGCAGCGCTCCCACCACGATTCCCGGCAGGGCCAGCGGCACGGTGATGTAGCGCAGGATGGCCGTCGGCCCGGCGCCGGAGGTGGCGGCGGCCATTTCCAGGTCATGGTCCACAGCCCGCAGGCTGCTCAGGGAGGCCACGACGAAGAACGGCAGTGAAACGAACACCTGGACGATGAGCACTGCCGCCGGCGAATAGCCCACCCCCAGTCCCGCGGATTCCAGCACCCGTCCGGCCAGACCCTGACGGCCCCAGAAGTACAGCAGGGCGATGCCGGAAACCACCGGCGACAGCACCAGCGGAATCAGCAGGATGCCTCGCAGCACCTGCATCCACGGGCCGGCAAGCTTGCTGAACAGCACGGCCAGGGGCAGTCCCAGCACGACGCAGATCAGTGTGGACCCCACGGAGGTCGCCACCGAGAGACCCAGGGCGGTGCGGGCTTCGGAGGCCGAGAGCAGGGATCCGAGCGAAGTCCAGGGCACATTCAGCAGCAGGGCCGCCACCGGGCCGGCGCACAACAGCAGCGCCAACGACGCGGGAACCCACAGCCAGGCCGGGGTGGTGGCCCGGGCGCCGCGGGTCATGCCGACGGCCCTTCCGGCCACCGATGGACGGGCGTGCCCGGAGCCCCGCCGGCCCTTCCGCGCCGGCTCAGCTTCCGGGAGTCCGGAACCCTGCGTCGCGGAGGATTCCGGCGGCTTCCTCGCCTGCAAGCCACTCGTAGAATCGGACAGCTGCCTCATGCTCTGCTCCCTCCGCGGTCAGCGCCGCGGGGTACTGGTTGGGTTCTGGATCTCTCACTTCAAGATACGTCACCCCTTGCTTCGCAGCCGAGAGCGCATCGGTTTGGTACACCAGCCCGGCATCCGCCTGACCGGTAACCACTTTGGTCAGGACCGACCGCGCGCTGTCCTCGCGGCTTTCCCCGGACAGAGCCACCCCGGCGGCGTCGAGGACACGCCCCGCTGCCCGGCCGCAGGGCACCGAGGGCGCACACACGGCTGTCTGCACCCGGTTCTCGGAGAGATCAGCCAGCGCCGCCACCTGGCCGGGATTGCCCGGCGCCAGCGCCAGCACCGTCGTATTGCCGGCCACCACCCGCTCCCGCGCTATCAGGCCTTCGTCCCGGACCGCGTCCAGCGCTTCCAGGTCGGCGGCGATCACGACGTCGGCCGGGGCACCGGAAAGCAGCTGGCTGGACAGCTGGGCGCTGGAGCCGAGGTTGGTGCGCAGTCGGCCGCCGCCGTCGTAGGCTTCATTCATGGCCGCGATCACATCCGTCAGCGACGCAGCTGCGAATACCGTGATGGAGGGTGCTTCCGGAGTTGCTGACGCATCCCCGGGCACCGGCGCCGAGCATCCGGCCGCCACGGCAAGCAGGACAACGGATGGAGCCAGGATTTGCCGGCACCGACTGATAAAACGCATTGATAGAGCCTAACCGCGAAAGGGCGTAACCTCGACCCATGGGAATCCAGCTGGGAATGCCGTCCATCGGCTCGCCGCTGACCGGGACTGCCGCCGTTGCGCCGTCTGCCGGCAGGCCACCAGCCGCGCCCGGAGTAAATGCGCCCGGAGTAAATGCTCCCGCCGTCGAGGGACCCGCGGACGAGGGTTCGGCAGTTCCCGGGTCCGCCGCAGCTGCCGGTGTCCAGGCCTCCGACGGCCTGCTGGACAGGTACGGCCGGCGCGCCAGCGACATGCGGCTGTCGCTGACGGACAAGTGCAACCTGCGCTGCACCTACTGCATGCCCGCCGAGGGGCTGGACTGGCTGGCGAAGGACAAGGTGCTGACCGGTGCTGAAATCATCCGGCTGGTGGGCATCGGCGTCAGCGTGTTGGGGGTCCGCGAGCTGCGGCTGACCGGCGGTGAGCCGCTGGTGCGGGCTGACCTGGTGGACATCGTGGCGGGAATCCGGGCCAACCATCCGGAGCTGCCGATTTCGCTGACCACCAACGGGCTGGGCCTGGACAAGAAGGCACAGGCCCTTAAGGACGCCGGGCTGACCCGGATCAACGTTTCCCTGGACACCCTGCATCCCGACACGTTCGCGCAGCTGACCCGGCGTCCGTTCCTGTCCCGCGTGCTGGCCGGGGTCGAAGAGGCGGCGCGCGTGGGCCTGGGCCTGATCAAGATCAACGCCGTCCTGATGCGCGGGATCAACGACGTCGAATCCCCCGACCTGCTCGAGTGGGCCGTCAGCCACGGTTTCGAGCTGCGCTTCATCGAACAGATGCCGCTGGATGCCGACCACGGCTGGACCCGGGACGGCATGATCACGGCGGCCGAAATCCGCTCCCGGCTCGAGCGCGACTTTGTCCTCACCCCCGATCCGCGCCGGCGCGACGGCGCCCCGGCCGAGCGCTGGGAGGTTCGGCGCCGCGCCGCTCCGGAGATCGTGGCCGGAACCGTGGGCATCATCGCATCCGTCACCGAACCGTTCTGCGCCGACTGCCGGCGCACCCGGATTACGGCGGAGGGCAAGGTCCGCAGCTGCCTGTTCTCCCACGAGGAAACCGACCTGCTGGGCCTGCTCCGCACACCGGAGCTGGGCGACGCCGAGGTGGCGGCCCGCTGGCAGGATGCGATGTGGGGCAAACCCAAGGCGCACGGAATGGACCATACCGGTCTGGGCGACGCTGACTATGTGCAGCCGGACCGGACCATGAGCGCGATAGGCGGCTAAGTGCTGATCCGATATTTTGGTGCCGCGAAGGCGGCCTCCGGCCGGGAGGAAGAGATCCTGTCCGCAGGCCCCGGTCCCGACGGCGCTTCCGAAAGTGCGTACGGCGGCGAATCCCTGCACGACCTGCTGGAGTTCCTGGGTTCCCGTCCCTCCACGGCACCGGCCGGCACTCCCCCGCTGAAGAGCGTGATCTCGCGCAGCACCTTCCTGGTCAACGGTTTCGCTGCCCGGGACCGGTCGATGGTCCTGGCCCCCGGCGACACCGTGGACATCCTGCCGCCCTTTGCCGGCGGTTAACCCCCGGAGGAAAAGAGGGCTAGAAGCCCAGCTCCTCCTTGGAGGTGAACGGTCCGACAATCGTGATGGTCCGCGGAGCCGCGGCCAGCTCGGCGGCCAGCGCCTGCACTTCCTGCGCAGTCACCGCACCGATGCGGGCCAGCGACTCATCGATGTCGATGAATTCGCCGCTGACCAGTTCGGCCCGGCCCAGGCGGGACATGCGGGAGCTGGAATCCTCCAGCGCCATGACCATGCCGCCGGCAATCTGGCCGCGGGCCTTCTTCAGCTCGGCTTCGTCGACGCCGTCAGTTGCCAGGCGCTCCAGCTCGGAACCCATCAGGTCGATGACCTGGCGGGTTTTGGCCGGAGAGCAGCCGGCATACATGCCGAAGTATCCGGCGTCGGCGTAGGACGCCGAGAAGGAGTACGTGGAGTAGACCAGGCCGCGCTTTTCGCGGATCTCCTGGAACAGGCGCGAGGACATGCCGCCGCCCAGGATGGTGTTCAGCACGCTCATGGCGAACCGGCGATCGTCGGTGGCCGTCAGTGACGGGCAGCCCATGACCACGTTTGCCTGCTCCACCGGGCGGTTGATGACCTGGACTCCGGCGGTGCCGGTGATGACTGCGGGCTCGGTGTTCCGGCGGGGCGCCGGAGTGGCGTCGTCGGAAAGGTCCCAGCCGGCCTTCTTCAGGGCGTCGAGCACCAGGGCGCAGACGTCGTCGTGCTCCAGGCCGCCGGCAGCGGTGACCACCAGCTCGGTGGGGCGGTAGTAGCGCCGGTAGTGTTCCAGCACGGCTTCGCGGGGAACGCTCATGATGGCTTCGGGAGTGCCGCCGATCGGACGTCCCAGGGCGTGGTCGCCCAGGACGGCTTCGGCGAACTTCTCGTGGCACAGGTCAGCGGGATCATCGGCATCCATGGCGATTTCTTCCAGGATGACGTCGCGTTCCTGCTCCAGTTCCTCCGGGTCCAGGACCGCGGAGGTGATCATGTCGGTGATGACGTCGATGGCCATCGGCAGATCGGTGTCCAGCACCCGTGCGTAGTAGCAGGTGCTTTCCTTGGCCGTGGCCGCGTTGGACTCGCCGCCGACCTCGTCAAAGGCCAGCGCAATGTCCAGCGCGGAGCGGCGCGTGGTGCCCTTGAACAGCAGGTGCTCAAGGAAGTGGGTGGAGCCGTGCCGGCCCGCGGCTTCATCCCGCGAGCCGACACCAACCCAGAAGCCGATGGTAGCGCTCCGCTGGCCGGGCATGGCTTCGGTCAGCACGCGGACTCCGCCCGGAAGGACGGAACGGCGCACGACGGCGCCTCCCGGAGTTCCCATCACAAGTGAAGGGTCACCGGGAAGAGTGGTCAGCGGAAGGCGGACAACCGTCCCGGATGCCGGCGCGTGGCCGGCATCGGGACGGGTTCCATCAGCAATGTGTGACATTTATTCTGCGGACTCGGTTTCTGCTGCTTCTTCGCCTTCGGCGCCTTCAGCAACAACCGGTGACAGGGACAGCTTGCCGCGGTCGTCGATCTTGGTGATTTCCACCTGGATCTTCTGGCCGACGGAGACTACCTCGTCAACGTTGTCGACGCGCTTGCCACCGGCGAGCTTGCGCAGCTCGGAGATGTGCAGCAGGCCGTCCTTGCCCGGGGTCAGGGAGACGAAGGCACCGAACGTGGTGGTCTTCACTACCGTACCGAGGTAACGCTCGCCGATCTCGGGGATCTGCGGGTTGGCGATCGCGTTGATCGCCGCGCGGGCAGCCTCGGCGGATCCGCCGTCGGTTGCACCGATCAGGACCGTGCCGTCATCTTCAATGGAGATGTCAGCGCCGGTGTCTTCCTGAATCTGGTTGATCATCTTGCCCTTCGGGCCAATGACCTCGCCGATCTTATCCACGGGGATCTTCACCGAGATGATGCGCGGCGCGAACTCGGAGAGCTCGTCCGGGGTATCAATCGCAGCGTCCATGACACCGAGGATGTGCAGGCGGGCTTCGCGGGCCTGCTTCAGGGCTGCTGCCAGCACCGAAGCGGGGATGCCGTCGAGCTTCGTGTCCAGCTGGATGGCCGTGACGAACTCGGAGGTACCGGCAACCTTGAAGTCCATGTCGCCGAAGGCATCTTCGGCGCCGAGGATGTCGGTCAGGGCGGCGTAGCGGGTTTCGCCGTCAACCTGGTCGGAGACCAGGCCCATGGCGATGCCGGCAACCGGAGCGCGCAGCGGAACACCGGCGTTGAGCATGGACAGCGTCGAGGCGCAGACCGAACCCATCGAGGTGGAGCCGTTGGAGCTCAGGGCTTCGGAGACCTGGCGGATGGCGTACGGGAATTCTTCGCGCGTCGGCAGCACCGGCATGAGCGCACGCTCGGCCAGGGCGCCGTGGCCGATTTCGCGGCGCTTGGGCGAACCCACGCGGCCGGTTTCACCGGTGGAGTACGGCGGGAAGTTGTAGTTGTGCATGTAGCGCTTGCGCGTTACCGGCGACAGCGAGTCAATCTGCTGTTCCATCTTCAGCATGTTCAGCGTGGTGACGCCCAGGATCTGGGTTTCGCCGCGCTCGAAGATGGCCGAACCGTGCACGCGGGGCAGAACCTCCACCTCGGCGGTCAGCTGGCGGATGTCCGTCAGGCCGCGGCCGTCGATGCGGACCTGGTCCTTCAGGATGCGCTGGCGCACAACCTGCTTGGTGACGGAGCGGAAGGCTGCGGAGAGTTCCTTCTCGCGGCCTTCGAACTTCTCGGCGAGCGAAGCGGTGACTTCGTCCTTGAGTTCGTCGGCGGCAATGTCGCGCTCCTGCTTGTCAGCGATCGAGAAGACCTTGGCCAGCTTGTCAGCGGCTGCGGCTTCCACGGCTTCGTAGACGTCGTCCTGGTAGTCCAGGAAGATCGGGAACTCGACGGTCGGCTTGGCGGCGCGGGCTGCCAGGTCGGCCTGTGCCTCGCACAGGGCCTTGATGAACGGCTTCGAGGCTTCGAGGCCTTCAGCAACAACCTCTTCGGTCGGGGCGGTGGCGCCCTCGTCCTTGATGAGGTTCCAGGCGGCGTCGGTGGCTTCTGCTTCCACCATCATGATGGCGACGTCGTCACCGGCAATGCGGCCGGCAACCACCATGGAGAAGACTGCGCGCTCCAGCTCGGAGTGCTTCGGGAAGGCAACCCACTGGTCGTCGATCAGGGCAACGCGGACGCCGCCGATCGGACCGGAGAACGGCAGGCCGCTCAGCTGGGTGGACATGGAGGAAGCGTTGATCGCGACGACGTCGTACAGCACGTCGGGGTTGATCGCCAGGACGGTGACCACGATCTGGACCTCGTTGCGCAGGCCCTTGACGAAGGCGGGGCGCAGCGGGCGGTCCATCAGGCGGCAGGCCAGGATGGCTTCGGTGGACGGGCGGCCTTCGCGGCGGAAGAACGAGCCCGGGATGCGGCCGGCGGCGTACATGCGCTCTTCGACGTCGACGGTCAGCGGGAAGAAGTCAAAGCCTTCGCGCGGGGACTTGCCGGCGGACGTTGCCGACAGCAGGACGGTGTCATCGTCGATGTAGACAGTGGCTGCGCCTGCAGCCTGCTGGGCCAAGCGGCCGGTTTCGAAGCGGATGACGCGCTGGCCGTACTTGCCGTTGTCAATGACGGCTTCTGCGAACTGAATTTCGGGA
The DNA here is from genome assembly GCF_030125545.1 of Arthrobacter sp. zg-Y1219. NCBI lineage: Bacteria > Bacillati > Actinomycetota > Actinomycetes > Micrococcales > Micrococcaceae > Arthrobacter > Arthrobacter sp. zg-Y1219. The sequence continues at coordinate 371,032 of NZ_JASKLY010000012.1, read as the reverse complement.
CCCTCCATAGAGAGTCACCTCCGTTTCTTCGTTGGCGGAGGCATCCAGCATCGTTCCAATAAACGCGAGCACCGCTGTGAAGCGGTTCGGTTCAACACCCGGTCTTCGATCGAGGTCCACGGGCACAAACTCCCGGAGACCACTACCGAGGACCGCGAATGCTGCGATGCTGGCTGACTCCTGTTGATGTTTCTTCGGTGCTGCGGTGCTGCTGTTTACTGCTGTGCCGCGGATGTACCGCAAAGGCGGGTGCGCTTCCGGTCCAAGCCGGTGTCCATGCCCGCCTGAAAAAGGGCGGCTCCCCGCGAGAACGCAGGGGCCACCCTCTTCAAAGACTACTTGCGCAGGCCGAGGCGCTCGATGAGCTCGCGGTAGCGGGTGATGTCAGTCTCTTTGAGGTACGAAAGCATACGACGACGGCGACCAACCAGGGCCATCAGGCCGCGGCGGGTGTGGTGGTCATGCTTGTGCGTCTTCAGGTGTTCGGTCAGGTCGAGGATGCGGCGTGACAGCACAGCAACCTGAACCTCGGGCGAACCGGTGTCGCCTTCGGCCCGAGCGAACGCCGTGATGATTTCCTGCTTGACTACGGGGTCAAGTGCCAATGTAACTCTCCTACAGTTGTGCCGTGAGGCCCGAGTCAGCAGTTCGCTGCCGGGAATCTTGGCGCCGGCGGGACGAATCCGAACCGGCACAAAGAAATTCAGCCGCCACGGACCGCAGCCGAATTTGAATTCAGTTTACCTGTCCGCGCCGCTATCTGTCGAAAGGACGTCGCGGGTGCGCGCCACGTCAAGGCCCATCTGCGTAATCAGGGCTTCGGGCCCGGTATAGGCCACCATGCCGCGGAGCCGTTCCACGAACTCCACCACCACCTGCTGGCCGTAGAGGTCGAAGTCGGTGATCTTCTCGTTCGGGCGGTCAATCACGTGGGCCTCCACCTGCCGGCTGACGCCGTCGAACGTGGGATTGGACCCCACGGAGATGGCTGCCGGCCAGCGGGTGCCGGCTTCATCGACCAGCCAGCCGGCATAGATTCCGTCAGCGGGGACCAGGCCGCTGGCGTCGGGGGCCAGGTTGGCGGTGGGAAAGCCCAGCTCGCGGCCGCGGGCGGCGCCGTGGACAACCTCGCCGCGCATGCGGTGGGTGCGCCCGAGCAGGCGCGCCGCGGTGCGCACGTCTCCGCTGCGCAGGGCCTCCCGGATCCAGGTCGAGGAGCAGCGGCGCCCCTCGGGAGCGGCGGGGCCGTCGGGCAGGGCGCCGAAGTCCTCGACGGCCTGCACCTCAAAGCCCAGCTGCCGGCCCAGTTCCCGCATGGTCTGGAGATCCCCGGCGTTGCCGCGGCCGAAGCGCACATCGTGGCCGATGACGACGGCGCAGACCCGCAGTCCCTCCACGAAGACCCGGCGCACGAATTCCTCGGGGGTCAGCGCGGCGAGCTGCAGGTCGTAGTGCATCATGAGCAGCCCGTCCAAGCCGGTGGCCGCCAGAGCTTCGCGGCGGTCCAGCTGTCCCATGATGAGCTCGGGAGCCGCCTCGGGGCGGTGCACTTGGGCCGGATGCGGATCGAAGGAAATGGCCACCGCTGCCGCATCCTTCTCGCGTGCCACCTTCACGAGGCGGTCCAGCACATGCTGGTGCCCCAGGTGGACGCCGTCGAAGTTGCCGATCGTGACTACTGTCGGACCGATGCCGGCAGGAACCTCCGCCAGGCCATTCCAGTAGTACACACAGGCTCCTTATAACAGGTGGTTCGGGTCGCGGCGGTGCCGCTGGTGGGCCGGAACAGCGCATGGCTGCTACCGGACCTAACTATTATGGCCGAAAATGCCGCCGGGAAAGACTCAGCCCTGCGTGCCGCCTGCAGCGGCACCGTCAGCGCGGCCGGCGGTGCCCTCACTGTATTCACGCTTCAGCTCGCTGGTCTTGGCAATGAACCGGTGCCAGACCAGCAGGGCCGGCGGGAAGGCCAGCTCCAGGATCATCAGGATGATCATGGTGTAGTGGGGCGTTCCGCTGAAGGCCCAGGACAGCACGCGTCCGATGCCGCCGAGGAAGACCATCAGGCAGACCAGCCACAGCATGTTGGCCCACTGGAACTTCACCGCGATGGCGATGAACGCCGCCCCCACGCCGACCATCATGGCCGAGAAGAACCGGAACTGGGATTCCAGCGACGCGTTGATTTCGCCTCCGCCGGTGTCCGCCACACCGGCCGTGCCGGTGGCGAGGTAGTAAACACCCACGCCGGCCACCAGGATGCCCACGCCAATGACGACGGCGCGGAAGACGCCCCAGTCATCGCTGCTCTTGTAGGGCTTGGCCTTGGGCTTGGACTGCTTGCCGCTTCGGCCCGTGGCGCCCGCCTGCTTGGCTGCGGGCGGAATATTCAGCTTCTCCGTCGGCCGGACGGTCTGTCCGGCGGCGGGGACGTTCGGTTTCCTCGCCGCGGCAGGCTGCGCCCCGGGCGCCAAGGAGGACTGCGTGGGCGGCTGGGCGGGCTGCGCCGGGCCATTCCCGCCCTGGTGCTCGCTGGGTGTTGAAGCCGGGTTGCTCATTGTTCCCCCTGAAGGAATGGAAAACCTGTCTGGTGTGATGCATTCTCCTGCCATCGTCTCACGCAGCGCAGCGTCGGAGCGCACGCTGCCGCCGGCGGGTTTGGCGCCCGCCGCGGGGCTCCCCCGGAGTGGAAGCCTAGGAGCGTGCGGCATCCCCACGGTGGCGGTAGAGCCACCACAGTCCCAGCGCCGGCAGGAGCAGCGGAACATAGCCGTAGCCGGACCCGAAGCCGGACCAGACCGTGTCATCGGGCAGGAGGCCGGGGTTGACCAGGCCGAGGATGCCCACGGCCAGCACGCCCAGCATCTCGATGCTCACTGCAGCGACCGACACCAGATAGGCCCTCGGCCCGGACCTTGCCAGCCCGACCGTGGCGACAATGTAGACCACTGCCGCAAAAGCGGACAGCAGATAGGCCACCGGCGCGTGGTCGAACTTGGTGGCAATCTGGAAGCCCGCGCGTGCGGTGGCGGCCAGGGCGAAAACAGCATACACGGCCACCAGCAGCCGGCCGGGTCCGGCGTTGCGGGCCGCCGGCTGGGCGGCCGCTGATCCGGCGGGATTGCCGTGCTCGGGGGTGTTCATGTTCACGCGGGGGTTACTCCGTCCCAGATCTGTTCCATTCGGAACAGCATGACAAATACAGTGATGCCCACGGCACCAAGAACCAGGTTGCTCCAGCGGCTGCGGTCCATCAGCGACCACCAGATGGCACCGACGGGAATGATCAGGGCCGTGAAGAGGTAGCCCCAGAACTCCCAGAGTTCACCCGCCACGCCTTCCCCGCCCACCTGGCGGATGACACCTGCCACGCCGTAGACCAGCAGGAACAGCTCCACGGCGGCAACGGACAGGATGGTGAGGTCGTTGGGGCCGTGCTTCAGGATGGCCGCCCCGAAGCACAGCACCACGGAGACGGCGCAGACCAGGGTGCCAACGATGAACAGCGGATCGACAACCACTTAGGCGGCCTCGTTCCCCGGCGCGAAGACCAGCAGGGCCTTGGCGTAGGCGGCCGGGAACTCCGCCCCGGCCGGGCCGCGGTTTTCCAGCAGCGCGACCAGCGTTCCGCCGGGGGCAAAGGCAGCCACGGGCGCACCGGCGGCTGCTTCCCCGATGTCCGACGGCGGCACCCGGCGGCCGTGCGAAAGATCCGTCGCTTCCGCAGCACTGAGCTCACGGACCGGGAACAGGGCCCGGGCGGCGTCGTCGAGGTCCAAGACCCGCAGGTCCGCAGCCAACTGTTCCAGGGTCGCTGCCTGCTGCACGCTGTACGGGCCCACGCAGGTGCGCCGGAGCGCCGTCAGGTGCCCGCCCACACCGAGGGCGGCACCGAGGTCCCGGGCCAGGGCGCGGATGTAGGTGCCCGAGGAACACTCAACGGTCACATCGATGTCGCGCAGCTTGCCGCCGCTCTCCCGGCGGATGCCGTGAACCTCAAAGCGGGAGACCGTCACGGGGCGGGACGGAAGGTTGACCTCTCCCCCGGCACGCACGCGGGCGTAGGAGCGCTCGCCGTTGACCTTGATGGCACTGACGCTGCTGGGCACCTGCTGGATGTCCCCGGTCAGGTCCGCGACGGCGGCCATGATCTCTTCGTCGGTTACCGCGGCGGCGATGGTCTCGGCGGTGATTTCGCCTTCGGCGTCGTCAGTGACGGTGGACTGGCCCAGCCTGATGGTGGCCTCGTACGTCTTGGAAGTACCCACAATGTAGGTCAGGAGCCGGGTGGCCTTGTTGATGCCGACCACCAGCACTCCGGTGGCCATCGGGTCCAGTGTTCCCGCATGCCCCACTTTTCGGGTTCCCGCTAGTTTCCGCAGGCGGCCAACCACATCGTGGCTGGTCCATCCCTGCGGCTTGTCCACAATAATCAGCCCTGAACGGACCTGCCCGGAATTCACGCCTTTCAGTATATGCGGCCCTGGCCTGCGGTTCCTGACACCCGGCCTGCCGGCGGGCTTGTCTGCGGACCTGCCGGCGGGTTGGCCGGCGGACCTGCCGTCGGGTTCTCCCCGGGTCGCGCCGGTCATCGCGGGTCGCAGCGGGTCGCCCCGGGTGCCGCGGCGGCGATAGCATGCGGGGTATGCCTGAGCTCTCGCCCCACGTCCGGAATGCCGCTGCCAACCAGATCCGCGAAATCACCCAGGCAGCGTGGGCCCAGCCCGGCTCGATCGTGCTCAGCATCGGCGAGCCGGGATTCCCCACCCCGCCCCACATCCTCGAGGCAGCGCAGGCCACGCTGGGCCGGGATGAGACCGGTTACACGCCCAATGCCGGCATCGCCCCGCTGCGTGCCGCGTTTGCCGACCGCATCAGCCGGCAGACCGGCGTCGAGGTGGCTCCGGGCCGGGCGTTTGTCACCGCCGGCGCGCAGCAGGGCCTGCACCTGGCCATGAGCATGCTCCTGGATGCCGGCGACGAAATCCTGATTCCGAATCCCGGCTACCCCACGTTTGCGATGACTGCCCGGCTGCTTCACGCCGAGCCGGTGGAGTATCCGCTCTATCCCGAACACGACTTCCAGCCGCGCATCGCGGACATCGAGGCCCTGATCACCGACCGGACCCGGGTCCTGCTCCTGAACTCGCCTTCCAATCCCCTGGGCGCCGTGTTTGGCCCGGACCTGGTCCGCGACCTGGTGGAGCTGGCCCGCCGCCGGGACCTGTGGATCGTTTCGGACGAATGCTATGAGGCCTTCACCTACGATGTCCCCCATGTGAGCCCACTGGCCCACGACGGCGCCGACGGCGGGGACCGGGTGATCGTTTCGGTCACCCTGTCGAAGACGTACGGCCTGACCGGACTGCGGATCGGCGCCCTGATCACCCCCGCCGGCCTGGAAACCCAGATGAGCACGGTGATGGAATCGATCGTCTCCTGTGTGGCGTCACCGTCGCAGTATGCCGCCCTGGCCGCCCTGACCGGACCTCAGGACTACGTCAGCGCTGCAGCCGCCCACTATCGGGTCAACCGGGATGCGGCCGCGGCCGTGCTGGATCAAAAGAACATTCCGTATCTGAAGGCGCAGGGGGCGTTCTACCTCTGGGCTGACCTGTCCCACGCCACAGAGGGCCACGTCAGGGCGTGGACGCAGAAGTTCCTCGCGGAGCAGGGTGTCGCCGTGGCGCCGGGCACCGCGTTCGGTTCCATCGGCGAAGGCTGGGTTCGGATCGCCCTGTGCGGGGACACCGCAGACCTGGTCACGGGGCTGGAACGTTTTCCGGAGCGCGCGTCCGGTGCAGCAGCCTGCCGGTGACCTACCCGCGGCCGGCCTCGGCCACCACGCCCCCGTTTGGGCGGGATACTCAGTACTCGGATGCACCCCGCTCGGACCGCCCAGCGGCGCCTCGTCCTGACGTTTACCCGTGGAAACCCCGGTCGTAGGCTGTGAGGGCTTCCCTCGGGGGCGTGGCTGGGAACCGCGGAGGCGTGGAGGCAAGTCTCGCATTGCACCCCATCAATGCTGAGGAGTCACCGTGAAAAGAACATCCCCCGCCCTCGCCGCCCTGGCCGCTGTCGCGGCCCTGGGCCTGGCCGCCTCGCCTGCTTCCGCCGGCGGCCGGCACCCCTCCCCGCCCGACGCACCCCCGACCGCAGGAAAGGTCACCACCGTCGCCGAAGGACTGGTCGGACCCCTGAGTCTGGCTGTGGGCCGCGGACCAACGATCGACGTGGCGCAGTCCTTCGCCGGAGTGCTTACCCGGATCGGGCGGGACGGCAGCACCGAAACGCTTGACGCCGGGCCGCTGGGATACGGCTACGGCGGTGTGTCACGCTCCCGCGGCACCACGTACTACACCGCCAGCATCGGAGCTATGACCCATGACCCGACGCAGAATTTCACCCAGCTGAAGTCCGTCGACCGGAACGGAACCGTGGAAACCGTGGCCGACATCGCCACCTACGAGTACACGGAAAACCCGGACGGCATCAACACCTATGGGTTCCAGGGCCTCGATCCTGCCTGCGCGGCACAGCTGCCGCCCACCGGCCTCTTCTCCAACAGCTACACCGGTTTGCAGGACTCAAACCCCTACGCGACCCTCCCCTCCGGGCGCGGAAGCGTCCTGGTCTCCGATGCCGGGATGAACGCCGTTATTGAAGTGGATCTGGCGGACGGGAGCATTTCCACGCTGGCGGTCCTGCCGCCCATCCCGGTGACGGTGACAGCCGAGGAGGCCCTCCGGGTAGGTCTTCCGGCCTGCACCGTGGGCAACACGTACAACGTGGAACCGGTTCCGACGGGCCTCGAAGCCGGACCCGGCGGGGATCTGCTGGTCGCGTCGCTGCCGGGCGGCGTGCCGGGAGCGGGGCTGGCCCAGGGCTCGGTGTTCAGGGTGGATCCCGACGACGGCAGCTCGGAACTGGTGGCCACCGGTTTCAGCGGCACCACCGGGATGGCGGTGAATGACAACGGAGACATTTTCGTGGCCGAGCTGTTCGGCAACCGGATCTCCGTGATTCCGGCCGGAACCAACACACCCGAGCTGTTCCTCGAAGTTAACCAGCCCGGCGATCTGGCGCTGCGGGGATCCGCCCTCTACGCGACTGTGGACGTTCTGGCCGGGGCACCTGCGGAGGAAGGGGCAGAGCCCCCGGCTGCCGCTCCGCCGGCTGAGCCGGCGCCCACCTCAGGCAGCGTTGTCCGGATCGGACTCAACGACAGCTGCCGCGACGGCCACGGCGGCCACGGCGGCCACAAGGGCCGCGGCCATCACCACGGCGGAACGTTCGACAACGGCTCCCGGGACTAACCCGGAATTAACAGCCAAGAGGGACGGCTCCTTTTCGGAACCGTCCCTCTTGGCAACTGCTGGTTGGACTGCGGGCTGAGAACTACTTGGCGTCGGAGCCGGAAGCGGCTTCGTCGTCGTCCTCGTCGTCGAAGTCCTCGTCCTTGCGGTACGGGTCGGCGTCGCCGGCGTAGGTGGCGCCTTCCTTGAGGGCTTCAAGTTCAGCGTCGCGCTTCTTGGCGGCGCGGATGAGTTCCTCGAGGTGGCTGGCGTTCACGGGAATTTCGTCGGGAACGAATTCCAGCGTGGGCGTCAGGCGCACGGTGATGTTCTTGCCGACCTCGGCGCGCAGGACCCCGCGTGCGGACTCCAGGGCGGCCTTGGTGTCGGCCTGCTGGGCTTCGTCGCCGAAGACCGTGTAGTAAACCGTGGCGTGCTGCAGGTCGTTGGTGACGCGTGCGTCGGTGAGGGTCACAAACCCCAGCCGGGGATCCTTGATCCGCCGTTCCAGCGCCTGGGCAACTACAACCTTGATTCGGTCAGCGAGCTTCGCAGCGCGTGCTGGATCTGCCATTACCTCTCCTTAACTAAATTTTTGGGATCGTACAACGACGGCGGCGCAGGCCGGCACATCGTGTTACGTCAGGGTCCGGGGCCGGAGCCTGCACTGCAGGACCGGCCGCCGGAGGGGCCGAAGCGAAGGGGCCGGCAACATGCAGGTGCCGGCCCTCCCGCTTGGAGTGGGGCCGCCGGAAACCGACGGCCCCACCGGTACTGCTAGACGCGCGGCTTCTCGCGCATTTCGAACGTCTCGATGATGTCGCCCGTGTTGACGTCGTTGAACGAGCCCAGGCCGATACCGCACTCGAAGTCCGTGCGGACCTCGGTGGCGTCGTCCTTGAACCGCTTGAGCGACTCAACGGTGAGGTTGTCACCGATGACCTTGCCGTCACGGGTGACCCGTGCCTTGGCGTTGCGTCGGATGACACCGGAGCGAACGATCGAGCCGGCGATGTTTCCGAACTTGGAGGAACGGAAGACTTCGCGGACCTCGGCGGTGCCGAGCTGGACTTCTTCGTACTCGGGCTTGAGCATGCCCTTGAGGGCGAGCTCAATGTCATCAATTGCTGCGTAGATGACCGAGTAGAAGCGCATGTCCACGCCTTCGCGCTCTGCCAGGTCGGCAACGCGCTCGGCCGGCTTGACGTTGAAGCCGATGATGACGGCGTTGTCCACCGTCGCCAGGTTGACGTCGTTCTGCGTGATGGCACCGACGCCGCGGTGGATGACGCGCAGCTGCACGCCTTCGCCAACGTCGATCTTGAGCAGCGAGTCTTCCAGGGCTTCAACGGCACCGGAAACGTCACCCTTGAGGATGAGGTTAAGGGTGTCAACCTTGCCGTCAGCAACGGCCTGGTCGAAGTCCTCGAGGCTGATGCGCTTGCGGCGCTTCGCCAGGGCGGCGTTGCGGTCCGCAGCTTCACGCTTCTCAGCGATCTGGCGGGCGGTGCGCTCGTCGTCGGTCACGAAGAACGTGTCACCGGCGCGGGGAACGTTGGACAGACCCAGCACCTGGACCGGACGGGAAGGTCCGGCCTCGGAGACGGTTTCGCCGTTCTCGTTGAACATTGCGCGGACGCGGCCGTGGGCCGTACCGGCAACGATCGTGTCGCCGACCTTCAGCGTTCCGGACTGGACCAGGACGGTGGCAACTGCACCGCGGCCCTTGTCCAGGTTGGCTTCGATCGCGATACCGCGGGCGTCCTTGTTCGGGTTGGCGCGCATGTCCAGGGCTGCGTCTGCGGTAAGCAGCACGGCCTCGAGCAGGGCGTCAATGTTGAGGTTCTGACGGGCAGAGACCTCCACGAACATGGTGTCGCCACCGTATTCCTCGGGAACCAGACCGTATTCGGTCAGCTGGCCGCGGACCTTCTCCGGGTTGGCGCCTTCCTTGTCGATCTTGTTCACTGCGACCACGATCGGCACATTGGCTGCCTGGGCGTGGTTCAGCGCTTCAATCGTCTGCGGCATGACGCCGTCGTCGGCTGCGACAACCAGGACCGCGATGTCGGTCACCTTGGCACCACGTGCACGCATGGCGGTGAACGCCTCGTGGCCCGGGGTGTCAATGAAGGTGATCGGACGCGTGGTGCCCTCGTGGTCGAACTGGATCTGGTAGGCACCGATGTGCTGGGTGATGCCGCCGGCTTCACCTTCAACCACCTTGGTGTTGCGGATGGCATCCAGCAGGCGCGTCTTACCGTGGTCAACGTGACCCATGATGGTGACTACCGGAGGACGTGCCTCGAGGTCGTCGTCGCCTTCGGCTTCCAGCTCGGCATCGAAGTCGATGTCGAACGTGCTCAGCAGTTCGCGCTCTTCGTCTTCCGGCGAGACAACCTGGATCTTGTAACCCAGTTCGGCGCCCAGGATGTCGAACGTGCCTTCATCCAGGGACTGCGTGGCCGTTGCCATTTCACCGAGGTGGAACAGAACGGTCACCAGTGCTGCCGGGTTGGCCTCAATCTTGTCGGCGAAGTCCGTGATGGACGCGCCGCGGCGCAGACGGACAACAGTGTTGCCGTCGCCGCGGGGTACCGAAACGCCACCCAGCGACGGAGCTGACATCTGCTCCAGTTCCTGACGCTTTGCACGCTTCGACTTGCGCTGCTTGCCGCGTCCTGCGCCGCCCTTGCCGAAAGCACCGGCAGTGCCGCCGCGTCCGCGGCCGCCCTTGCCGAAGCCGCCGCCAACGGGTGCGCCGCCGCCTGCACCGGGTGCTCCACCGGGTGCGCCGCCGGGGCCCCTGCGGGGTCCGCCGCCGGCACCGCCGCGGGCCGGGGCTGCCGGCCGCTCGGTGCGGTTGGGCATCATGCCCGGTGTGGGACGGGGACCGCCGGGACCGGCGGGTCGTGCCGATGCCGGACGCGGGGCGCCCGGACGGGGTGCACCGGGGCGCGGGGCGCCCGGACGCGGACCGCCGGAGCCGGCTGCCGGACGGGGACCGCCGGCGCCTGCTGCTGCGGGACGTTCGGTGTTCTCGTCACGGCGTCCCGGGCGGGGCATGCCCTGGGACGGTGCAAACGGGTTGTTGCCGGGACGCGGTGCGCCCTGGCCCCGCTCGCCTTCGCCGCGGCCACGGGGGCGCGGCATGCCCTGGGAAGGCGCGAAGGGGTTGTTGCCCGGACGGGGGCTTCCGGCGCCGGGACGCGGAGCGCCCGGACGGGGCGCGTTGCCGCGGCTGCCGCTTTCGGCGGAAGCAGCGGGCTTTTCGGCTTCGGCAGCCTTGGGTGCCGGACGCGCGCCGGGCTTGGCGCCCGACGGTGCAGCCGGCTTGTCAGCGGCCGGGGCCGGAGACGTTTCTGCGGCGGGTGCCGGAGCAGCCGGAGCAGCCGGCTTCTCTGCAGCGGGCGCCGGAGCGGCCGGAGCTGCTGCGGCGGGTGCTGCCGGGGTCGGGGTCGGTGCCGGCGCCGTCGGTGCTGCGGGGGCAGCGGACGGGCGCGGTCCGGGGGTTCCGGCCGGCTTGGACGCCGGCTTGGAATCCGTCGTGGATTCGGGCTTGGATTCGGACGCCGGGAAGGCGCCGCGAAGTTTCTTGACTACGGGTGCCTCAATCGTTGATGAGGCGGAACGGACGAATTCGCCCAGTTCCTGCAGTTTTGCAACTGCATCCTTCGAGGTGATGCCGAGCTCTTTGGCGAGCTCGTGTACGCGGACCTTGGCCACATTTCTCCTGTCTCGGTCCGCACCGAGCCAGGTACGAACCGTCTATTTCCTGCGGGCTTCCACTGCAGTCACAGCAGAGCCCTTCACAGAGCACAAAGTACTCATCGCTGGGTACTCATCGGGTTTCCATCAGATTTCTGACCCGCTTCCAGGTTGGACGGTTTCGAGTCTGCTCCCGGTCGGAGCATCCTCAAGAGCCTTGAACCAAGCCTCCGCGTCTGTGGTGTCCACTTGGCCCCGAAAGGCCCGGTGAAACGCACGTCGCCGAAGCGCTGCTGCAAAGCATGCTGTCCCGCGGTGCACCCAGGCACCGCGGCCAGACATACGGCGGTGTTCGTCGACCTGAACGGCAATACTGCCTTCAGTGACCACAGCTACCAGCCGCATCAGAACAGCCTGGTCATCCGTTTTCCTGCACCCAATGCATGTCCTCAGCGGGACATGCGCTGCAGCGCCTGAGGCTGCAGGGGACGAAAGGAAAGCGGACGGCGACCCGGCCTCATTCATTCTAACGCGTTTCTCTCCCTGTGCCGCATCCACCCAAAGACCCGGCTGCTTAGGCAGTCTTGGCGTCGGAAACGATATCGATCCGCCACCCTGTCAGCTTGGCTGCCAGACGGGCATTCTGCCCCTCCTTGCCGATTGCCAGCGACAGCTGGTAATCGGGAACGACAACCTGGGCCGACCGGGTGTCTTCGTCGGTGATGGTAACGGAATTCACGCGCGACGGCGACAGGGCGTTGGCGATGAAGGTGGCCGGATCCTCGCTGAAGTCCACGATGTCAATCTTCTCATCGTGCAGCTCGGTCATGACCGCGCGGACACGCGAGCCCATCTCGCCGATGCAGGCACCCTTGGCGTTGATGCCGGAGATGTTGCCCTTGACGGCGATCTTGGTCCGGTGGCCGGCTTCACGGGCCAGCGCCACAATCTCGACACTGCCGTCGGCAATCTCGGGAACTTCCAGTTCGAAGAGCTTCCGGACCAGGCCCGGGTGGGACCGGGACAGCGTGATGGACGGGCCCTTGAAGCCGCGGCGCACGTCAACGACGAAGGCGCGCAGCCGGGAACCGTGGGTGTACTTCTCGCCCGGGACCTGCTCCGTGGGAGGCAGCAATGCCTCCACGGCGCCGAGGTTGACCTGGATCATGTGCGGGTTGTTGCCCTGCTGGATCTGGCCGGAGACGATTTCTCCCTCGCGGCCCTTGAACTCGCCAACGATGGCGTCATCTTCGACGTCGCGCAGCCGCTGCAGGATGATCTGGCGGGCCGTGCTCGCGGCAATGCGGCCGAAACCGGTGGGGGTGTCGTCAAACTCGCCCACGGCCTCGCCGTCGTCGTCCAGTTCAGTGGCCCAAATGGTGACGTGCCCATTCTTGCGGTCCAGCTCTGCGCGGGCCTTGTCCTGTGCACCGGCGGTCTTGTGATAAGCCACCAGAAGCGCCTGCTCAATGGTCGGAATCAGCAGATCCAGGGGGATCTCCCGTTCGCGTTCCAGCAGCCTCAGCGCACTCATATCTATTTCCATCTAGGCCTCCTCAGCTGTGGTTTTTTCATCACTGTCGGCGACGCCGTCCAGTGGTTCGTCGTCAAGGTGCGCGAATTCGACTTCGACGCGCCCCTTGCGGATGTTGCTAAAGGGCAGCGTGGTCTGCTCGCCCTGCTTCGCCTTCATGCCTTTTTTGACCGGCAGTTCCGGGATGAACGTGATGCCGTCGTCCTCAACGGAGACCAGGCGGCCTTTGACGTCGTCGCCGGCCAGGACGTTGACGCTGACCATGCGGCCGACGTTGCGGCGCCAGTGGCGCGGCTCCGTCAGCGGGCGCGACACACCCGGAGAGGAAACCTCCAGGCTGTACGGACGGCCGTCGTCGTGCGGGTCTGAATCCATCGCCTCGGAAAGCGCATGCGCGACGTCGGAGATGCGGTCGAGGCTGACGCCGCCCGCTTCTCCTTCGGGAAGGTCCACGATGACGTGTACGGTGCGGTTGGCACCGGCCATTTTGATCTCGATGTCCTCGAGGAAAAGCTGCTGCTGTTCAACCGTGGGAGCAAGGAAGTTTTTGAGCCGCTGGGTTTCAGCGGCAATCTCTGCGTGCATGGCCTTCTTGCGGTAATCCGATGACGTGTCTTTTTTGGGGCTGGGCCGAACCGCCATAGGTGCCTCCCACTAGATGATGTTGTACCTACTAGCGTACCGACTTTCCTGAGTCCCATCGGCATCGCAGCAGACGAGGGCCCGTTCATGGCATCATCGGATGTAGTGAAAAAGCCCCCGTCCCGCAGAACGCCCGCGGCCGGCCGCGCCGGACGGGCGATGGCGGTCCTGGGCGGCGTGAGGCGTACCACTCTGTTGCTGGTCCTGGCCGCAGTGGTATTGAGCCTGGGGCTGGTCGCCGGAAACGGTGCCGGCGAGGACCGGCCGGCCAGTTACTCGGAAATCGCCCAGACCGACGCGCGGGCAGCGTCCCTTGAACTTGCCCGGCAGGCCGGCGAGCTGGCTGATGCCGAAGGCACCGGCAGGCTGGCTGCCGAACTCACCCGGCAGGCCGATGTCCTGGCTGAACAGTCAGCGCTCCTGATCCGCCCCGGCAGCCTCCGCCGCGGCGTCCCGCCGTTTGAGGTCCCCACCGCCGACGCCGGTCCCGCCTCGGGCGCCTCCGGCGCTGACGGCACTTCCGGCACTTCCCCCACCGACGCTGGGTATGCCGCCCGGTATGTCCAGTCGATGGCTGCAGCTGCCCACGCCAGTCTGGACGCCGCCATGCGCGCCGATGCCGGAACGGCGCGGCTGCTGGCGGCCACCGGTGCCGCCCAGCAGGTCCTCGCGGTCCGCGCCGCCGTCGCCGCCGGCCTGAACCCGCCGCAGGCTTGGGAGCCGGTCGCGCCGGCCGGCTCCGACGCCCGCTGCGTGCCGGAGACCTCGGCCACCGACTCCGGACTGACGGGTGCGCCGTCTTCCGCCCCGTCGGGCGCGGCCTCCTCCGTCCCTTCGGGTGCGGCCTCCTCCGTCCCGTCGGGTGCGGCCTCCGGCACCGGCGGATCCGCCCCGGATGCCGCGGCGGCGCTGAAGGGCGCGATCGACGCGGAATACGGTGCGGCGTACGCCTACGAGGTCGCCATGGCCCGCGCCTCCGGCGTTTCCGCCCGCACTGAACTGGACGAAGCCCGGGACAGTCATCTGGCCGCCGGCGCCCAGGGGGTGCTGCTGCTGCCCGAGGTCTGCCTCCCGGCACTGACCCGTGCCCCGGCGTACTCCCTGCCGCCGTCGTTCCAGCAGGATCCCTCCGGTGCCCTTGAAGACCTTGAGGCGTCCCTGCCCGCCGTTTATGCGGACCTCGCGGCGCTGGGAAGCGGAGCTGTCCGCGCCTGGGCGGTGGAGCGGCTGGCTCAGCTGAGCACCGAGCTGTACTCCGGCCAGCGCGCTGTTCCGACAGCACCCGGACTCGGGCAGGAGACCGAGGGGCTGCCGCGGTCCCCCGGCACCGCTTAGCCTGTACTCATGCCCCAACTCCCCCTGACCATTCCCGAGGCACTCCACCAGCGGTACAGCCGCGACCGTTCCGGCCGGACCTGGCTGGCCGCCCTGCCGCTGCTCGTGGCAGAGGCCATGGAGCGCTGGGACCTGGCCCTTGATCTGCCCGCGGACACCGGCCTCTGGTCCGGACACGGTGCACTGGTCCTGCCCGTCATGTCCGCCTCGGGTGCGGCTGTGCTGAAGGTCGCCTATCCGCACGACGAAGCCCTGACCGAACCTGCCGCCCTGGGCCTGTGGGCCGGGCACGGCGCCGTGCAGCTGTACGCCAGCCATACCGACAGCGGAACCCTGCTGCTGGAACGGCTGAACGCCGACCGGAGCCTCTGTGACGTCCCGATGGACACCGCCGTCGAGGTGTGGGGCGGGCTGGTGCGCAGGCTCTCGCTGCCGGCCGCCGACTCCCCCGCCTGGGCCGGTGTCCCCTCGCTCGCCGAACGGACGGAGCAGCTGTCCGACGAGCTGCCGGCCGACTGGGAAGAGCTGGGGAGGCCCTGCGAACGGCGTCTGCTCGAGGCGGCCCTGGAGGTCTGCCAGACGCGCGGAGCGGTGGGTCGGCGCAGCAACAACGACGTCCTGGTCCATACCGACCTGCACTTCGGCAACATTCTCTACCGCGGCAGGGACGGCGACAGCGGTTCTTCCGAGGCCTGCGGGTTTGTGGCCATCGACCCGCAGGCGATGGTTGGGGAAGCCGAGTTCGCCGCAGCCCCGATGCTCTGGAACCGGACCGAGGAGCTGGGCAGCGTCCGGCCGGAGGCGGCGCTGCGCGGGCGGCTGGCCCGGCTCTGCGCCGCGGGCGGCCTGAACCCCGAGGCCGCCCGTCAGTGGAGCGTGCTGCGGGAAGTCGCCAATGCCCTGGAGTACACCCGGGCGGGACAGCGGAAGAACGCGGCACGCTCGGTCTGGGTGGCGACAGCGATCGCGGGCTGACCGGTTCCCCTGCCATTGCGGGAGAAAGAGACAGGCTCAGCCCCGGATGTTCTCCACCCACACGTCGTAGCCAAGCTTGCAGATCAGGGCTCCTACCACCACCAGGAACACCACGCGGATGAACTTGCTGCCCTGCTTCACGGCCATCCGCGCGCCGATGTAGCCGCCGATCATGTTGGCAAAACCCAGGATCAGCCCGATCCCCCACAGCAGCGCGCCGTTCGGCAGGAAGAACGCCAGCGCGCCGAGGTTGGTGGCCATGTTCACGATCTTGGCCTTGGCGCTGGCCGCGAGGAAGTTGTAGCCGAGGAAGGTGACCATGGAAATAATCAGGAAGGATCCGGTTCCCGGACCGATCAGCCCGTCATAGAACCCGATCACCAGGCCGATGCCCGCAGCCGTCCCGTAGTGCCGGCGGCCCTGATGGCGCAGCTTGGTCAGCTCACCGACCGTCGGCTGGGTCGCGGTGAACACCGCCACGACAATCAGCGCCACCACGATGATCGGTTTGAACACCGAGGACGGCAGCGACGTCGCGAGCACCGCTCCCCCGAAGCTGCCCGCCAGTGCGACGCCGGCCATGGGCAGGGCGGTGCGCAGGTCAGGATGGGCGCGGCGGTAGTAGGTGATGGCGCTGGTGGTGGTGCCGAAGATGGAACCCATCTTGTTCGTCGCCAGCGCCTGCACCGGCGTGATCCCCGGAATCAGCAGCAGGGCCGGCAGCTGCAGCAGTCCGCCGCCGCCCACCACCGCGTCCACCCAGCCGGCGGCCAGGCCCGCCACCACCACAAGGAGGATGGTGGCGAGCTGAATCTCCTCGAGACCGGAGATCACTGGGTGCTACAGCGCTGCTGCGCGGCGCACGTACTCCACCGCTTCCGCCACCGGCACGTTTTCGGCAACGCCGGTGGCGCGGTCCTTGACCTCGACGACGCCGTCGGCCAGGCCGCGGCCCACCACGAGGATCGTCGGCACGCCGATGAGCTCGGCGTCGCCGAACTTCACGCCGGGTGAGACCTTGGGACGGTCGTCATAGATGACTTCCAGTCCGGCGGCTTCGAGGTCCTCGGACAGCTTGGCTGCCGCTGCGAAGATCTCCTCGCCGCGGCCGGTGGCCACGACGTGGACATCGGCCGGGGCGACGGCGCGCGGCCAGACAATGCCCTTCTCGTCGTGGTTGGACTCGGCCAGCGCCGCGACCGCGCGGGTGACGCCCACGCCGTAGGAGCCCATGGTCACCGTGACGAGCTTGCCGTTCTTGTCCAGGACCTTCACGCCCAGGGCCTCGGCGTACTTGCGGCCAAGCTGGAAGATGTGGCCCATTTCGATGCCACGGGCGGCTTCGAGCGGACCGGATCCGTCCGGAGCTTCGTCGCCCTCGCGCACCTCGACGGCTTCAATGACGCCGTCCCAGGTGAAGTCGCGGCCGGCAACGAGGCCGATCACGTGTTTGCCCGGGACGTTCGCGCCGGTGATCCAGCTGGTGCCGGAGACCACGCGGGGATCTACCAGGTACAGCAGGCCGGTGGCGGATTCGGTGCCCAGCACCGGCTCGTCGACGGACAGGCCCGGGCCGATGTAGCCCTTGACCAGGCCGGGGTGCTTCTTGATGTCTTCGTCGGTGGCGGCGTCGACTTCCAGTTCGCCGCCGATCTCCACGTGAGCGGCGATGTTCGCTTCGATGCGCTTGAGGTCCACGGCGCGGTCGCCGGGAACGCCGACGACGACGATCCGGCGTTCGCCGGTGGGCAGCGTGACGGCCAGGACGACGTTCTTCAGCGTGTCAGCGGCGGTCCATTCCCCGGATTCGCGGGCGAAGCGGGCATTAACGTCGGCGACCAGGGTGTCGATCGTCGGGGTGTCCGGGGTGTCCACGACCTTCGCTTCGGGAGCGCCGGCGAAGTCGATCTCGGCGGGCGGAACGGTGCTGACGGCTTCCACATTGGCCGCATAACCGCCGGCGGAACGCACGTAGGTGTCCTCGCCGACCGGCGTCGGATGCAGGAACTCTTCGCTCTTGGAGCCGCCCATGGCGCCGGAGACTGCCGATACCACAACGATCTCCAGGCCGAGGCGCTCGAAGATGCGCAGGTAGGCGCCGCGGTGCGCCTGGTAGCTGGCCTCCAGGCCGTCGTCGTCGATGTCGAAGGAGTACGAGTCCTTCATGATGAATTCGCGGCCGCGCAGCAGGCCGGCGCGCGGCCGGGCCTCGTCGCGGTACTTGTTCTGGATCTGGAACAGCGAGACCGGCAGGTCCTTGTACGAGTTGTACAGGTCCTTGACCAGCAGCGCGAACATTTCCTCGTGCGTGGGGGCCAGCAGGTAGTCGTTGCCCTTGCGGTCCTGCAGGCGGAACAGGTTGTCGCCGTACTCGGTCCAGCGGTTGGTGGCCTCGTAGGGTTCGCGCGGCAGCAGGGCCGGGAAGTGCACTTCCTGGGCGCCGATGGCTGCCATTTCCTCGCGGATAATGGTCTCGACCTTGCCCAGGACGCGCAGCCCCAGGGGCAGCCAGGAATAGATCCCGGGGGCGGCACGGCGGATGTACCCGGCACGCACCAGCAGGCGGTGGCTGGCGACGTCGGCGTCGGAGGGGTCTTCGCGCAAAGTGCGCAGGAAAAGAGTGGAGAGTCGAAGGACCACGCTGGGTATCCGTTTCTGCAGCCGGGGCTGCATTCAAGCTGGGACAAAAGGGAAATAACGCTCCCCTCTAATCTAGCGCGTGCTGCCGCTGCCGCCGGACAGGTTGAGGGTGCCTGCTGCTGAGGCGGTTGCCTTCACAGGAAGTCAGAACAGGATGGTGGCGAAGGTGCCCACCTGCTCGAAGCCCACGGTTTCGTAGGTGGCCCGCGCCGGGGCGTTGTAGGAATTGACGTACAGGCTGACCACCGGGGCAACCTGCCGGGCAGCCTCCACTACGGCTGACATGTACGGGGCGCTGAGGCCGCGGCCGCGGTACGCCGGGTTCATCCAGACGCCCTGGATCTGGACGGCACTGCTGGAAACGGTGCCGAGCTCGGCCTTGAACACCACCTGGCCGGAGGCGTCGAAGTCCACCAGGGACTGCTGCCGGGCGATCAGGGATTTGACCCGCTGCCGGTAGTGGTGGCTGCCGCCCGAGACGGGCGAGTACCCCACCTCCTCCTCGAACATGGCGGCGCAGGCGGGCAGCAGGACGTCGAGTTCCGAGGGCTGGGCGTAACGCAGTCCGGGAGCCGGCTGCACCTGAGAAACCCCGGTCATCTGCAGCAGCGGCTGGTCGCTGCGCACGTCAAAGGGCTGGGGGCTGGAGTACTGCAGCTGGGACCAGATGGCCAGCACTGCCTCGGCGGGTCCGAAAATGGACGAGTAGCGGCGTCCGGACCGTGCCAGGTAAGCGCCGATTTCCGGGCCGGTGTCCGCGGTGACGCCCACGGGCACCACATTGACCCCGGCCCAGCAGGCGGCGGTGAGTTCCCCGCCGTCGAAAACGCCGACGACCCGCCCGCCGGCCGGCGTGGGCGCAGCGCTGCGGGTCGTCTCGAGCTGGGAGAGCAGGAAGATATTGGCAACCGGGTCAGCCTCGGCCAGGGCCCAGAGGGCAGCCGTGTCTTCCGCGTCCAGGACGCGGAGCGTCCCGGAATGGCCGCCGCGGACATCCTGCCCGCTGCGTGAAGTGGCGCCGGTCCTAGCCGACAGTAACCATGGGGCCACCCGTGCCAGCATTTTCGCCATCGGACTCCCCCATACTTTCTGCGATCTTCATAGCCTCTTCAATGAGGGTCTCAACGATCTGGTCTTCGGGAACAGTCTTAATGACCTCTCCCTTCACAAAAATCTGGCCTTTGCCGTTGCCGGAGGCCACGCCGAGGTCAGCTTCACGGGCTTCACCGGGTCCATTGACGACGCAGCCCATGACGGCGACGCGAAGCGGAACGTCCATGCCTTCGAGCCCGGCGGTTACCTGCTCTGCGAGAGTGTACACGTCAACCTGGGCGCGGCCGCAGGAGGGGCAGGACACAATTTCCAGCTTGCGCGGCCGCAGGTTCAGCGACTGCAGGATCTGGTTGCCCACCTTGATTTCCTCCACGGGAGGAGCGGACAGCGAGACGCGGATGGTATCGCCGATGCCCTTCGCCAGCAGCGCGCCGAAGGCGGTGGCGGACTTGATGGTCCCCTGGAACGCCGGACCGGCTTCGGTGACGCCCAGGTGCAGCGGCCAGTCCCCGCGTTCGGCGAGGAGCTCGTAGGCGCGGACCATGACCACGGGGTCGTTGTGCTTCACGGAGATCTTGAAGTCATGGAAGTCGTGTTCCTCGAACAGGGACGCTTCCCAGACAGCGGATTCCACCAGGGCCTCGGGGGTGGCCTTGCCGTATTTGGCGAGCAGGCGCGGATCCAGCGACCCGGCGTTGACGCCGATCCGGATGGAGGTGCCGTGGTCCTTGGCGGCCTGCGCGATTTCCTTGATCTGGTCGTCGAACTTCCGGATGTTGCCCGGGTTCACCCGGACCGCGGCGCAGCCGGCCTCAATAGCGGCGAAGACGTACTTTGGCTGGAAGTGGATGTCAGCGATCACGGGGATCTGCGACTTCTTGGCGATGATCGGCAGCGCTGCTGCGTCGTCGGCGCTGGGGCAGGCCACCCGGACAATGTCGCAGCCGGAGGCCGTCAGCTCGGCAATCTGCTGCAGGGTGGCGTTGATGTCCGTGGTGGGCGTGGTCGTCATGGACTGGACGCTGATGGGGAAATCGGATCCAACCCCCACTGACCCCACTTTGATCTGGCGGGTTTTGCGCCGCGGTGCAAGGGTGGGCGGCGGTGCTGCTGGCATTCCAAGGTTGACCGAGGTCAAAACGTCCTCCATGTGCCTTATCGGCAGTTATTCGGCTAAAGCGCACTGCGGATGCGCTAATCCATTATCCACCCCGCACCGGTGCGGGGTGTACGGATATCGTTCAGGGCTTAGACGAGATGGGCGAAGGCGCCCACGGCCGGCTCCCATTCGGTGGTCTTCATGCCCGAAATGGCGCCCACGGCGGCGAAGGGATCCTGCATGAGGAGGTTGGAAAGATCAACTTCGTCCTCGGCAGTGAAAATCAGCAGCGCGCCGGCGCCGTCAGTAAACGGACCCGAGGCCAGCAGGCGTCCCTGGTCCACCAGGCCGGACAGCCACTGGCGGTGGGTGGGGCGGTGCTCATCACGGATGGAGGCGGAATCGGCGTCGTACACGTACTCAACTGCAAAAATACTCATGGCTCCAGCGTACGGGATCGCCGACTCAGAGCAGGAAGGCCCGTGCCGCGGCAGCCACGCCCGCCGCCCACAGCATGGAGGCCAGGGTCCCGATAATGAAGCGCTCAGCAGCCGCCGGTGTGTCTTTAAGCTCGGCATAGCGGCCCAGGCCCTTGATGGCCACGACGTACGCAATGGCCACGGGTTCGGAGGCCAGCACTGAAGCCGCCACGGCCAGCCGCTCGAGGACGCCGATCACCAGCCCGCCGCGGAGCACCGATCCCGGGGCCGGACTGCTGCCCGGCCGCGAACCCGCGGCTGCCGGCGGGCGGGCAGGCGGGTCGGGCAGGGCCGGCAGGGCCCGGCCCGCGGGGATCCGCGCACCGCGGCCGAATTCGGCGTCCAGGTCCTGATCAGCCGCGGGATCGGCGTCGGCAAAGGGCGGACCGGAGTCTTCCACGGCGCGCGCCAGCCGCAGCACCCCGGCCGTGACCGGCCAGCCGAGGACGGCGGCCACCAGCAGCGTCAGGACAATCCAGACGAACTCCATCAGAGGTGCTCCGTTTCCCCGGCGGCGGATGTTTCATCGGCGCGGGCGAGCAGGACGGATGCGGCGGGACGGGCCGCCCACTCCTCCTGCCAGCCGGCGCGGGCTATGGTCTTGCCCACGGATTGCGGGCTGATCCCGAGCTTACGGGCGGCAGCGCTCTGGGCCCCCCAGATGCCTGGCTCAACCTGCTCCAGTATCCGCCACTGCTCGGCGGTCCGGTCGCGGATCAGCCGCCCAATCAGCACGAGCACGGCTTCCGCCTCCGCGGCCCCGGCAGGCCCGGTCACGGCGACGGGCGGGCGGTCACCGGTTTTTTTGGCGCGGTCCACGGCGTCCCGGGCCGCGAAGAAGGCGGGGCCGGAAGCCTCGCGGGTGCCGGCGGGCAGCGGCGTGTCCACCGGGCCGACGCCGATGCCCACCGACCAGTGCCCGTCCCGCAGGGCGCGCAGCGCGGCTTCCACCGCCACGTCCGCCTGCGCGGTGACGCCCTGGACTTCGTCGCCCACCGAGCGTTCGAAGGGCAGCTCCATGCGCAGGTCACCGAGGAGCGCCAGCAGGTCCGGGACCCGGTCCCGGCTGCTGCGGCTCCCCTTTTGGTCGATGGTCAGGACGAACATTTCACGCCGGATCGGCAGCAGAGCTTCTTCATGTTGAAACCGTATCCGGTTGTAATTGGAATCACAACCAGATTCGGCTTCAAATGGAGCAGTTCCCCGGCACCGCGGCGTGCACTAGTTGAAGAGGCTCACCGGTTTCACAATGTCCGCATAGATGAGCAGGGCACTCATGCCCATGAGCAGGATCGCCACGACGTAGGTCACCGGCAGCATTTTGGCCAGGTCGAAGTGCCCGGGGTCCGGGCGCTTGAAGAGCTTCGCAACGCGCCGGCGCAGCCCCTCCCAGAGGGCCCCGGCCACATGGCCGCCGTCGAGCGGGAGCAGCGGAATGAGGTTGAAGACGAAGAGTGCCAGGTTGACGCTGGCCACCAGGCCCAGCAGCGTGGCGACCCGGCTTTCCATCGGCACCTCTTCCATCGAGGAGATCTCCCCGGCGATGCGGCCCACACCAACCACGCTGATCGGACCGTTGGGATCCCGCTCTTCGGAGGAGAACGCCGCCTGGGCGACGTCGACCACGCGCTGCGGCAGATTGATCACCACGCCGGCGATGCTCTGCAGGTTCTCCCCGACCGTTGGCAGCACCTCGGAGCCGGGCTGGCGGACCAGCTCGGTGGAGGCGGCGACGCCGATGAAGCCGACTTCCCGGGTCACGGCGTTGCCGGCGTCGTCCACGGCGGGGGCGCCGTCGTCGTCGGCCACGGGACGTTCGGTCAGCAGCGGGGTGATGACGGTGTCCTGCTCGACGCCGTCGCGCACGTAGGTGATGGGCACCGACTGGCCGGCCGCGTCCCGGATCCGGGAGGACAGATCCTCCCAGGAGTCGACCGGGCTGCCGTTGAACGCGGTGATGGTGTCACCGGGCAGCAGCCCCGCTTCGTAGGCGGGGGCGGCCGGATCGTCCGCGGCGCATTCCGTCTGTCCCTCGGAGGCCTGATCGGAGGTGATGACGCACTGGTTGACTTCGGCCAGCGTGGTGGTGCTCTGCGCGGTGCCGAAGCCCATGAGCAGGACGGCGAACAGCACCACGCCGATCAGCAGGTTCATGAACGGGCCGCCGAGCATGATGATGATGCGCTTCCAGATCGGCAGGTTGTAGAACACCCGCTTTTCGTCGCCGGGCTGCAGCTGTTCGGCAGCGGCGGCGCGGGCATCCGTGGCCAGCTGCGAGAACATGCCGGTGCTGGAGCTGCGGACGGTGCCCTCGGCGTCGTCGGCCTTGTTCGGCGGGTACATCCCGACCATGGACACGTAACCGCCCAGCGGCAGGGCCTTGACACCGTATTCGGTCTCCCCGCGGCGGCGCGAGAACACTGTCGGGCCGAACCCGATCATGTACTGCGTCACCCGCACCTTGAAGGCCTTGGCCGGCACCAGGTGGCCCACCTCGTGCAGGGCGATGGACGCGGCGATTCCCACCGCCACGAACAGGACGCCCAGGATGAAGAGGAGAACGGTCAACGGATTTCCTTCGGGTCAAGAGGGCTGCGCGGTTGCATGGTCAGCGTCCGCAGCGTTTCCGGGCGGCGGCGCGGGCCCAGTCTTCCGCGGCCAGCACCGACTCCAGCGTCAGCGGCGCGGTGTCGGTGTGCTCAGCCAGTACGGCGGCGATCGTATCAACGATGTCTGTGAATCCGATGAGACCGTCGTGGAACGCGTCAACGGCTTCTTCATTGGCTGCGTTGTACACGGCCATGCCCGTGCCGCCGGCCGCGGCGGTGCGCTTGGCCAGCGCGACGGCGGGGAACGCTTCCTCGTCCAGCGGTTCGAAGGTCCACTCGGAGGCGGTGGTCCAGTCGAAGGGCTTCGAGGCTCCGGGAACGCGGTGCGGCCAGCCCATGCCCAGGGCAATCGGCAGGCGCATGTCCGGCGGTGAGGCCTGGGCGATGGTGGAGCCGTCCACGAACTGGACCATGGAATGCACCATGGACTGCGGATGCACGACGACGTCGATCCGATCCAGCGGCACGTCGAAGAGCAGGTGGGCCTCGATCACTTCCAGTGCCTTGTTGACCATGGAGGCGGAGTTGGTGGTGACCATCCGGCCCATCTTCCAGGTGGGATGCGCCAGCGCCTGGTCGGGCGTGACGTTCTCCAGTTCGCTGCGTTTCATGCCGCGGAACGGGCCGCCGGAGGCCGTGACGATCAGCCGGTCCACTTCCTGCTGCGTTCCGGAGCGCAGGGCCTGGGCCAGGGCGGAGTGTTCGGAGTCCACCGGAACCAGCTGCCCGGGGGCCGCGGCACGCTTGACCAGCTCGCCGCCGACGATCAGGGATTCCTTGTTGGCCAGGGCCAGCAGGTGGCCGGCGGCCAGTGCGGCGAGCGTGGGTTCGAGGCCGATGGAGCCGGTGATGCCGTTGAGGACCACTTCGGCTTCGGGCCAGGCGGCGACGGCGGTGGCGGCGGACGGACCGGTGAAGAGTTCCGGATCATAATCGGTGACGCCGGCCTCGCGGGCGGCGTCCTGCACGGCGGCGTGCAGGGTGGCGGTATCCACCGAGGCGCAGCCGACGGCGTTGGCCCGGGTGTGGACGGCCTGCCGGGCGAGCAGTTCCAGGTTGGATCCGCCCGCGGCCAGCGCGACGATCGTGAAGCGGTCCGGGGCGGCGTCGGCCACGTCTATGGCCTGCGTGCCGATTGACCCGGTGGAACCCAGGAGCACCACCCGGCGCGGAACGCCCTCGGTGCTGCCAAAGGGCCGGTCGGTTGCTGCTGCGGATGGGATGCCGGAAGAACCTGGAAGCTGCATGCTTCCAGTATCGCGCACGTATGGCGCATCGCGGGGGTGAATGGAGTGGCGGGCGCCGTCGCTGCACTCTCGGCGTCCTGGCCGCACTCGCACCCGCCATAGCTGCACACTCGGCGCCCCGGCAGCACTCGCACCCGCCATAGCTGCACACTCGGCGCCCCGGTCGCGGCGAGAGTGCAGGTCTGGTCGTTTTACGGGCGAAGCCGGCCGTCGAGAGTGCACGTCTGGTGACTTGGCCCCGAGCAAACCCGCCATAGCTGTACATTCGGCGCCCCGGCAGCGCTCAAACCCGCCATAGCTGCACACTCGGCGCCCCGGTCGCGGCGAGTGTGCAGATCTGGTCGCTTACGGCCAGACGCGGCACGCCGGCCGAGCACTGGTTCCCATCCTTTGGGGCAGGTGTGGCCCGTGAGATCCCACCAGCCCCGGAAGTGAACACACGGTGGGATCCTGTGCTGGCGGGAAGGCGGAAGCACGCCGGCCGAGCACTGGTTCGACCGGTATTTGGGAAGCCAGAGAAAGGCCCGGGCCGGAGTTAGAGCGTGATGGGCAGCGCCGACACGGCGTCCGGGATGCTGTCGTCGCCCGAGACCACGGACAGGGCCTGCCGGCTGCCGCGGCCGGTGTTGACCAGCTCCGCGAGCACGGCGGCGACGTCGTGCCGGGGAATGCTGCCCGGCACCTCCGACGGGCCAAGGTTCACCAGCCCCACGGCTTGGTCATCGGTGAGCCGGCCCGGCCGGAGAATGGTCCAGTCCAGGTCGCGCGTCATGAGGTCCTCCTCGGCAGCGAGCTTGGCCGTGAGATAGGCGTACATGACGTCGTCGAGGCCGTCCGGCCGGCTGCCCCCTCGGACGGCATCCAGCCCGGCGGAGGAGATCTGCACAAACCGGGTCACGCCGGCCTGCTCGGCGCCCTCGGCCAGCAGCACGGCAGCGCCGCGGTCGACACTGTCCTTGCGGGCCGCGCCGCTGCCCGGTCCGGAACCAGCAGCAAAAATGGCCACGTCCGCACCGGTGAGGACCTGAATGACGTCGTCGCTAATGCTGTTTTCCAGGTCGATGACAACCGGGGCGACACCGTCGGCCTCCAGATCGGAGATCTGGTCCGGGTTCCGGATCAGGCCGGCGACATCGTGACCGTGGGCGGCCAGCAGCCGGCCCAGTTCGCGGGCAATCTGTCCATGGGCTCCTGCTATGACTATGCGCATCTTATGAAGGTAGCGCAGCCCGCGCGCAGATGCCCGGGAAGTTCCCGGATTGGGGCCTTTCCCCGCTTGTCCCGCCCGCAGCCTCAGCGACCCGCGCGGCTCAGCCTCAGCGACCGGCGCGGCTCAGCGTCTGGCGTGCCTGCTTCAGCAGCGGGCCGTCGATCATCTCGCCGCGGAAGCTGAACACCCCGCCGTGGTTGGCGGCCTCGGCGATGACGTCCGTTGCGTAGGCTACCTCGTCGGCGGAGGGCGCATAGGCCGCGCGGACCGCCGCCACCTGTCCGGGGTGAATGCAGGCCTTGGCCGCGAAACCGGAGGCTGCGCCGTCGCGCGCCTCATCCTCAAGCCCCCGGGTGTCCGGGATGTTCCCGTAAATCGAGTCAATAGCCCCCTTGCCGAAGGCGCCGGCGGCGAGCAGCACGGCGGCCCGGGCATGCTGTGCCACGCCGCGGTAGCTGCCGTCGGCAAAACGGCTGGATTCCCCGCCGAGGGAAGCCATCAGGTCCTCAGCACCCCACATCAGGGCGGTTACGCAGGGCACCTGGGCTATCTCCGGCGCGCGGACCACGCCCAGGGCGGTTTCCAGGAGGGCGACGACGGCGAAGTCCGCGAGCGCTGCACCGATGGCTGAGGGGTCTTCGGCCTTGGCGACCATCAGCGTCCGGTACGGGGTCTGCCGGATGGCGGCCAGGTCCTGCTCAAAATCGGCGGTTCCCACCGGGTTCACCCGCACGATGGTGGTTGCCGGATCCAGATCCGAGGCCACCAGGTTCCGGCGGGCGGCGTCCTTGTCGGCCGGGGCGACGGCGTCCTCCAGGTCCAGGATGACCGCGTCGGCCCGGTCGGCCGCCTTCGCGAACCGCTCGGGGCGGTCCGCCGGGCAGAAAAGCAGGGCGGGGCCCATGGGGAATGTCGTCACTGTGGGGGTCTCCTTCGGGTTCCGGTCTTTGTCCTAACCTATCCCTCCCCGCCGCCTGCCTGCGTCCACATCAGGGCGCTGCGGGTGCACCGCGCCACGACCTCGCCGGACTGGTTCCGCCCGGTGTGGGCCAGCGTGACGATGCCCTGGCCGGGCCGGGAGGAGGACAGCCGCTTTTCCACCACCTCGGTCTCGGTGTAGAGGGTGTCTCCGTGGAAGAGCGGATGCGGAAAGCTGATCTCCCCCAGACCCAGCTGCGCCACCAGGGTGCCCTGGGTCAGCTGCGCCACCGACTGGCCCACCATGGTGGCCAGGGTCAGCATGGAATTCACCAGCCGCTGCCCGAACGGCTGCCCCTCGCTGTAAGCGGCGTCCAGGTGCAGCCCCTGGGTGTTCATGGTCAGCGTGGTGAACAGGACGTTGTCCGCCTCGGTGAGGGTGCGGCCGGGCCGGTGCCGGTACACCACCCCGGGCTGGAACTCCTCAAACCAGAGACCGCGCTGTTCAATCACCCGGGGTGCCATCGCCACTTCCTCGGTGCCGGCGTCGGGCTCCTCATACGTCAAGGTCCACCTCCAGCGGTGCGCCGGTGGCCGCGACCACTTCGTCGACAGTGACGCCGGGCGCGGTTTCGCGCAGGATCAGCCCGTCCGGCCCCACCTCGATGACGGCAAGGTCCGTCACGATCAGGTCCACGCAGGTGCGCCCGGTCAGCGGCAGGGAGCACTCGGGAACAATTTTCGGGTTCCCGCCGCGGTCGGTGTGGTCCATCATCACGATCACGCGCTTGGCACCGAACACCAGGTCCATGGCGCCGCCCATGCCCTTGACCATCTTCCCTGGAATCATCCAGTTGGCCAGGTCTCCGTTGGCCGCCACCTCCATTGCCCCGAGCACGGCGACGTCGACGTGCCCGCCGCGGACCATGCCGAAGGAGGCAGCCGAGTCGAAGAACGACGCGCCGGCGTTCACCGTCACGGTTTCCTTCCCGGCGTTGATCAGGTCCGGGTTCAGTTCCGCTTCGGTGGGATAGGGCCCGACGCCGAGGACGCCGTTTTCGGAGTGCAGCACCACTTCCACGCCCTCGGGGATGTAGTTCGGAATCAGCGTTGGCATGCCGATGCCGAGGTTGACGTACTGTCCGTTTTCCAGCTCGCGGGCCACCCGGGCGGCGAGTTCGTTTCGGGTCAGGGCCATGTCAGGAGTCCTTTCCGGAAGGTGCTGACGACGACGATGGCTCAGCCGGCGCCAGCGTCACCGTCCTCTTCTCAATCCGCTTCTCCCCCGGCCCGACCGGAACCACCCGCTGCACGAAGATCCCCGGAACGTGCACCGCGGCCGGGTCCAGCTCGCCCGGTTCCACCAGTTCCTCCACCTCGGCGATGGTGATCCGTCCGGCCATGGCGCAAAGCGGATTGAAGTTCATGGCGGTGGCGGAGAAGACCAGGTTCCCGTGCCGGTCCCCCTTCCAGGCGTGCACGAGGGCGTAATCAGGAGTCAGGGATTCTTCCAGCACGTATTCCGCGTCGCGGAAGGTGCGCACCTCCTTGGGCTCCGAGGCCTGCAGGACCGAGCCGTCGCCGTCGTACTTCTGCGGCAGGCCGCCCTCGCTGACCTGGGTGCCCACCCCTGCACTGGTATAGAAGGCGGGAATTCCGGCGCCGCCGGCCCGCAGCTTTTCCGCCAGCGTGCCCTGCGGGGTGAGGATCACTTCCAGCTCGCCGGCGAGGAACTGGCGGGCGAACTCCTTGTTCTCCCCCACATAGGAACTGACCGTCCGGCGGATGCGGTGGTCCGCCAGCAGCCGGCCGAGACCCCAGTCATCCACGCCGCAGTTGTTGCTCACGGTTTCCAAATCCGTCGCGCCGCCGTCATGCAGGGCGTCAATCAGCGCCACCGGAATGCCG
This sequence comes from Arthrobacter sp. zg-Y1219, assembly GCF_030125545.1. NCBI lineage: Bacteria > Bacillati > Actinomycetota > Actinomycetes > Micrococcales > Micrococcaceae > Arthrobacter > Arthrobacter sp. zg-Y1219. Next base: position 342,380 of record NZ_JASKLY010000012.1, on the reverse strand, counting down.
CACAGGCCAAAGCCGCCCACCGCGAGGGACGCTCCGTCCGGGATGTCGGCCACCGCGTCGGCGGCCGTTGCCATCACCTTGTTAATCATCGCTTCATCCGTTCGTTCGTCTCCATTGACCAACCTGCCGGGCTGCCGGGCTCCGGGCGCACACGCCGGCGGCGCCGATTCCGGACCGGTCCGCCCATCCTAGAGCCCCAGCTCCCTGGCAATCAGCATCAGCTGGACCTCGGTGGTGCCCTCGCCCACCTCCAGGATCTTGGAATCCCGGTAGTGGCGGGCCACCCGGAACTCGTTCATGAAGCCGTAGCCGCCGAAAATCTGCGTGGCGTCGCGGGCGTTGTCCATCGCGGCCTCACCGGCCACCAGCTTCGCCATGGCAGCCTGCGTCTTGAACGGCTTGCCCGCCAGCATCCGGGCCGCGGCGTCGTAGTACGCCAGGCGGGCAGTGTGCGCGCGGGTCTGCATCCGGGCAATCTTGAAGGAGATGGCCTGGTTGGTGCCGATGGCGGCGCCGAAGGCCTGGCGTTCCTTGGCGTAGCGCAGGGCCTCCTCGACGCAGCCCTGCGCCGCTCCCGTGGCCAGGGCTGCGATGGCGATGCGGCCCTCGTCGAGGATCTGCAGGAAGTTGGCGAATCCGCGTCCCTCGGCGCCCAGCAGGTTGGCCTCCGGCACCCGGACGTTGTCAAGGGTGAGCGGATGGGTGTCCGAGGCGTTCCAGCCCACCTTGTTGTACGCCTTTTCAGCGGTGAATCCCGGGGTGTCGGCGGGCACCAGGAAGGTGGAAATCTGCTTCTTGGTGGTGGTGCCGCCGCTGCCGTCCGGCACTTCGGCGGTTCCGGTGACCGCCGTGACGGTGACCAGCGCGGTGATGTCGGTGCCGGAGTTGGTGATGAATTCCTTGGTGCCGTTGATGACCCACTGCCCGTCCTCGCGGTGCGCGCGGGTCCGGGTGCCTCCGGCATCGGAGCCGGCTTCGCTTTCGGTCAGCCCGAAACCGGCGAGCGCCGTGCCGGAGGCGAGCATCGGCAGCCACTGCTGTTTCTGTTCCTCCGTGCCGAACCGGTAGACGGGCATGGCGCCCAGCGAGACGCCCGCCTCCAGGGTGATCGCCACCGATTGGTCCACCCGGGCCAGCTGCTCCAGTGCCAGGGCCAGCGCGAAGTAGTCTCCGCCCATGCCGCCGTACTCCTCCGGAAACGGCAGCCCGAACAGGCCCATCTCCCCCATCTGCGCGACCACCTTGTAGGGGAAGCTGTGCTCGGCGTCGTGCTGGGCGGACACCGGTGCGACGACGGTGTCCGCGAATTCGCGGACCGTCTCCACCAGGTCCTGATGGTCAGCGCTGAGTTCAAAGTCCGGCATGTCCTGCTCCTTCAGACGGTGTTGCATCGGATTCGGGCGTTGCATCGGGGTCGGGCGTCACTACGGCCAGCACCTGGTCAGCCTTGACCAGGTCTCCGGGGAAAAGGTTCAGGGCCACGGTGCCGGCCACGGGAGCCACGAGCTGGTGTTCCATCTTCATGGCTTCCACGCTGAGCAGCGGCTGGCCCGCAGTGACCCGATCGCCGTCGGCCACCGCCACCGCCACCACGGTGCCGGGCATCGGCGAGCGCAGCACCGGGTCGGCGGCGCCCTCGGCCCGGCCGGCCGCGGCACGGGCGGCGGCCAGCAGCTCGGCCCGGGTCCGCAGCCGCAGCGCGGCAGTGTAGCCGGCGTCCGCGATCCACACGGTGTATTCCCCCGGGCGCTCCCCCGTGCGCTCCCCCGGTGCCCCGGATACCGGAACCACGGTCAGCGGGTGCACGACGCCGTCGAGTGTCACCAGGGCGCGGTCCCCGTCCCGCAGCAGCGAGGCCCGGCGGTCCGGTCCCCCGTTGACGCTGACGGTTTTCCCGCCCCGGACGCTTCGGACGGTCACGACGTCGTCGGACGCCTGCGGTGAGGCGGCGGCGAAGACGAGGCTCACCGGCCGGGGCGCACCGATCCGCCATCCGTCGGCGCGCCGCCAGGGCGACGGCTCCGTGCCGGAGGTTTCCGGGTCCGCCAGGTCCGCCGCCTGCAGCAGAGCCGCGGCGGCCAGTTCCGCTTCGGAGGGGCTGCGGAATGCCAGCTCGGGAAGCCTGCGCTCGATCAGGGTGGTGTCCAGCCGGCCGGCCCGAACCTCCGGATCGTTGATCAGCAGGCGCAGGTATTCGATGTTGGTGCCGATGCCCAGGATGAGTGTCTGTGCCAGCGCGGCGTCCAGCCGGTCCAGCGCCGTGTTCCGGTCCGGGCCCCAGGCGATGACCTTGGCGAGCATCGGGTCGTAGCTGGAGGACACCGCGAGCCCCGGCAGCAGGGAGGAATCCACCCGGATGCCCTCCCCGGAGGGCTCGTGCAGGATGCGCACCTGCCCCGACGTGGGCAGGAAGTCGCGGGCGGGATTTTCCGCGTAGACCCGGGCCTCCACGGCATGGCCAACCAGGCGGACATCGGACTGGGCGAGCTGCAGCTTTTCCCCGGCGGCGATGCGGATCTGCTCCTCCACCAGGTCCAGTCCGGTGACCATCTCCGTCACGGGATGCTCCACCTGCAGCCGGGTGTTCATCTCCATGAAGAAGAACTCCCCCGGCGAGGCGTCGGAGACCAGGAACTCCACCGTTCCGGCCCCGGCGTAGTCCACCGACCGCGCCGCCTCGCAGGCCGCCTCGCCGATCCGGGCGCGGGTGGCCTCGTCCAGAAGCACTGACGGTGCTTCCTCGATGACTTTCTGGTGGCGGCGCTGCAGGGAGCACTCCCGTTCCCCCAGGTGGATGACGTTGCCGTGAGTGTCCGCCAGGATCTGCACCTCGATGTGCCGCGGCACCGCGATCAGCCGTTCCAGGAAGAGGGTGTCGTCGCCGAAGGCCGACGCCGCGACCCGCCGGGCGGTGGGCAGCACGGCGGGCAGGTCCTGCGGGCGGTCCACCGCGTGCATCCCCTTGCCGCCGCCGCCGGCGGAGGGCTTGATCAGCAGCGGAAAGCCCACGGCGGCGGCGGCTTCGATCAGCTGCTCATCGGTCAAACCGGGTTCGGCGATCCCGGGCACCACGGGCACCCCGTGCGAGGAGACATGGTTCTTGGAGCGGATCTTGTCCCCCATCAGCTCCAGCGCCCGCACCCCGGGGCCGATGAAGACGATGCCCGCCGCGTCCAGGGCGCGGGCAAAGTCGGCGCTTTCGCTGAGGAAGCCGTAGCCCGGGTGCACGGCCTGCGCCCCGGACAGCCGGCAGGCGGCGAGGATGGCCTCAATGTTGAGGTAGCTCTCCCGGGGCGCGGCCGGACCCAGCCGCACCGCGACGTCCGCCTCGCGCACGTGCCGGGCGCCGGCGTCGTCGTCGCTGTAGACCGCGGCCGAGCGGATCCCCAGCCGCCGCAGGGTCGCAATGATGCGGCAGGCGATTTCGCCGCGGTTGGCCACCAGCACGGTGTCGAAAAGAGCAGCGGTCATTTCTGCCTCACATCCGGAACAGGCCGAAGGAGGTCTCCGGCAGCGGGGCGTTGGCGCACACGTCCAGGGCCAGGCCCAAAACGGTGCGGGTGTCCGCCGGGTCGATGACGCCGTCGTCCCACAGCCGGGCCGTGGAGTAGTACGGGCTGCCCTGGGCCTCGTAGGTGTCGCGGATGGGCGCCCTGAACGCCTCTTCGGCGTCGGCGCTCCAGTCCTCGCCGCGGGCTTCGAGCTGGTCGCGCTTGACCGTGGCCAGGACCGAGGAGGCCTGAGCCCCGCCCATCACGGAGATCCGCGCCGCGGGCCACATCCAGAGGAAGCGCGGGCTGTACGCCCGGCCGCACATGGAGTAGTTGCCGGCGCCGAAGGATCCGCCCACGATCACTGTCAGCTTCGGCACCCGGGCGGTGGCCACTGCAGTGACCATCTTGGCGCCGTTCTTGGCGATGCCGCCGGCCTCGTAGTCCCGGCCCACCATGAAGCCGGAGATGTTCTGCAGGAAGATCAGCGGAATGCCGCGTTGGTCGCAGAGCTCAATGAAATGGGCTCCCTTGAGCGCGGATTCGGAGAACAGGACGCCGTTGTTCGCGACGATGCCCACCCGGTGGCCGTGCAGCCGGGCGAAGCCGGTGACCAGGGTGGCGCCGTACTCCTTCTTGAATTCGGCAAATTCGCTGCCGTCCACCAGCCGGGCGATCAGCTCGCGCACGTCGTACGGGGTCTGCAGGTCAGCGGGCACGGTGCCGTAGATTTCCTCCGCGGCGTACGACGGCGGCCGGCCGGGCAGCGGCTGCCAGGCCGGTGACGGCTCGGGAAAGGTCTCCACGATGGTCCGGACGATCTCCAGGGCGTGCGCATCGTTCTCCGCCAGATGGTCGGTGACGCCGCTGATCCGTGAGTGCAGGTCTCCTCCGCCCAGCTCCTCGGCGGTGACGATTTCCCCGATGGCTGCCTTCACCAGCGGCGGGCCGCCCAGAAAGATGGTGCCCTGGTTGCGCACAATCACGGTTTCGTCGCTCATGGCCGGAACATAGGCGCCGCCGGCGGTGCAGGAGCCCAGCACGGCGGCGATCTGCGGAATTTTCCGGGCCGACATCTGCGCCTGGTTGAAGAAGATCCGGCCGAAGTGCTCCCGGTCCGGAAAGACGTCGTCCTGCCGGGGCAGGAAGGCGCCGCCGGAGTCCACCAGGTAGATGCACGGCAGCCGGTTTTCCAGCGCGATTTCCTGCGCCCGCAGGTGCTTCTTGACCGTCATCGGATAGTAGGTGCCGCCCTTGACGGTGGCGTCGTTGGACAGCACCATGACGTGCCGGCCCTGGACCAGCCCGATGCCGGCGATCAGACCGGCGCCGGGGCACTCGTCGTCGTACATGCCGGTGGCGGCCAGCGGCGAGATCTCCAGGAAGGGACTGCCCTCGTCGAGCAGCCGGTCCACGCGTTCGCGCGGCAGCAGCTTGCCGCGGGCCGTGTGCCGTTCCCGGGACCGTTCCGGCCCGCCGAGTGCGGCGTCGGCGAGGCGCTTGCGCAGTTCGCCGGCCAGAGCGCTCTGGGCGGCGGCATTGCGGGTGTACTCGGGTGATGCAGGATCCAGCCGGGCAACAAGGGTCTCCATTGACGTCTCTTTTCTCGGCGGGCTGCCGCCGACGGGATCCGAAGGCCAATCCAGTTAATGATTGCTAACTCAAATCAGGTTATTGGTTATTAACTCAGCTGTCCACCACAATGGAAGCTGCTCGTGGAATAAAAACTGCCGGAAAGGTTTGCATGGACGCAGCGAAAAAAGAAGCACCGGCAGTCCCGCCCCACCGGGAAAGGCCGCAGCCGGCCGCGCGCGCAACCGGACGCAGCCTGGCCAAGGCTTCCCGCCGGGCCGCAATGCTCGACGCCGCCGCGAGCCTCTTCGCCGAACGCGGCTACAAGGGCGTGTCCATTGAGGAACTCGGCGCAGCCGCCGGAGTCAGCGGCCCTGCGGTGTACCGGCATTTCAGCGGAAAGCCCGCTGTCCTTTCGGCCCTGCTGGTCGGGGTGAGCGAAGACCTGCTCGACGGCGGAAAGGCCGTGGTCACGGAATCCACCACGGCTGATGCGGCACTGCGCGGACTGGTGGAGTTCCATGTGGACTTCGCCTTGCACCAGTCCGATGTCATCAGGGTTCAGGACCGCGATCTGAACAGCCTGCCCGAGGACGACAAACGCGCAGTGCGGACGCTTCAGCGCCAGTACGTGGAGGTGTGGGTTGACGCCCTCTCCGCCCTGCATCCGGATTGCAGCCTCCCGCTGCTGCGCCACCGTGCGCAGGCGGTCTTCGGACTGATCAACTCCACATCGCATACCCTGCACGGAAATTTGAAGGCCCGCGAGACGGCACGGCTGCGGTCGCTGCTCGAAACAATGGCGTGGGCCGCCCTGAATGCCTAGTAACCTGAACCAAACCCCTCGAGCAGAAAGACCTGCTGTGATTGAGCTTCGTGCCGTAGTTCCCGCCGATTTGGATGAGTTCTTTTCCCATCAGCTGGATCCAAGCGCCAACCAAATGGCCGCCTTTGCCGCCAAAAACCCCTCTGACCGCGGTGTGTTTGATCACCACTGGCAGAACATCCTGAATGATCCCACCATTACGGTGCGCACGATCGTGGCCGACGGCGACGTGGTCGGCAGCATCCTGGCATACCGCGAAGGCGGCGTTCCGGAGATCAGCTACTGGGTGGACACCGCCCGCTGGGGCCAGGGCATCACCACCGCCGCCGTGGGACAGTTCCTGGAGGAATTCTCCGAACGCCCCATCCGCGCCCGGGCGGTGGCCGACAACGCCAGTTCCATTGCAATTCTGGAGAAGTACGGCTTCACCGTGGTGGGCGAGACGCAGGGCTTCGCGAACGCCCGCGGCGCCGTGGTGCGCGAACTTGAGCTTGAGCTGAGCTAGCCGAGCCAACAACTGAACAAGTCAGGCGAAACCCGCTGCACCGAACCTCGGCTGCAGCGGGTTTCGTCTTAGACCAGGGCGAGCGCCATGGCCGGCTCGGCCAGGATCATTCCCACCTCGCTGAGGAACCGGGCGCCCTGTTCGCCGTCCACCAGCCGGTGGTCGAAGGACAGGCTCAGGGTCATCACCTGGCGGAGGGCAACAGCGCCTTCGTAGGCCCAGGGCTGTTCGCGGACAGCGCCGAGCGCCAGAATCGCCGCCTCGCCCGGATTCAGGATGGGCGTTCCGGCATCGACCCCGAAGACCCCCACGTTGGAAATCGAGAAGGTTCCGCCCGCGAGGTCGGCCGGAGTGGTCTTGCCGGCCCGCGCCGTCTGCGCCAGGGTTCCCAGCGCCGCAGCCAGCTCGCGAAGCCCCAGCGCCGCAGCGTCCTTGACGTTGGGAACCATCAGTCCGCGCGGCGTGGCCGCTGCGATGCCCAGATTCACGTAGCGGTACTGCACAATCTCCCGGGCCGCATCATCCCAGCGGGAATTCAGCGACGGATGCCGCTGGAGTGCGAGGCAGACCGCCTTGGCGGCCAGCGTCAGCGGAGTCAGCTTCAGGCCGTCGAACGCCTGCTGCCGGCGCAGGCGCGCCAGCAGATCAATCGACGGAGTCACATCAACGGTCAGGAAAACGGTCACGTGCGGCGCCGTGAACGCGCTGGCCACCATGGCGGCGGCCGTGTGCTTGCGCATTCCGGCGATCGGAATCCGCTCCTCCCGCGCGTCCGGGGCACTGTGGGACGGTGCCGTTCCAACGCCCGACGACGACGGCGCCATCGGCTGGTACTCTCGCGCCGGCTCCGGCTGCGGGTCCCGGCTGCCCTGCTGATTTTGGCTGCCCGGCTGCGAGTGGCTTCCCGGCTGCTGAACCTGGCTTCCCGGCTGCGCGGTGGATTCCGCGGCGCCGGTGACATCCGCGCGGATGATCAGCCCGTCGGGGCCGGTTCCCTGCAGTTGTTCCAGATCGATGCCCAGATCCCGGGCCAGTTTCCGGACCGGAGGCGTTGACCGCGGACGTTCCTGCGATTCCTGGCCGGACGGCGCAGCAGCCTTCCGGGTTTCCGGAGCCTCCGGCTGCCCGGCGACCGCGGCGGCCGTGACGGCTGCGGCAGGAGCGGATGCGGCAGGGGCGGCACCGGTGATCCAGCGCCGCCGGGCCGGACGCCCGCCCTTCTCCGGCACGGCACCGTAGCCCACCAGGTTGGGCGTGCGCTTCAGGGACTCGTCCGGAACCGGCAGCGCACCAGCGGACAGGAGGCCTTGCGCCGTGCCGGCCGTACCGGCCGTTCCGCCGGCGGCCGTCCCGCCGACAGCAGGACCGCCCGCCTCTCCCCCGACATCAAAGGACACGATGGGCGCGCCGACCTCCACCACGGCACCGGCCGCTTCATGGAGCCGGGCCACGGTGCCCGCATACGGTGAGGGCAGCTCCACCACGGCCTTCGCGGTTTCAACTTCGGCGATGACCTGGTTCAGGGTGACGCTGTCCCCCACGGCCACGTGCCAGGAAACGATCTCCGACTCGGTCAGCCCCTCACCCAAATCCGGCAGCCGAAATTCCCGGATCACAGACCCGCTCCTTCCAGCGCCGTTGCCGAGGTGCTGTGCGCAGCCGGGAAGTTGCTGAGCGAGTTGGGACGGCGCAGTGCGCGGTCCACGCCGTCGAGGATCCGGTCCAGGTCCGGCAGGTGGTGGTGTTCCAGCTTGGAGGGCGGATAGGGAATGTCGAAGCCGGTGACCCGCACGGGTGCGTGCTCCAGATAGTCGAAGCAGCGTTCGGTGATGCTGGCGGAGATTTCAGCGCCTACGCCGCCGGATTTTCCGGCCTCGTGGGTGATCACCAGGCGCCCCGTCTTGCGGACCGACGCTTCGACCGTGGCATAGTCCACCGGTGACAGCGAGCGCAGGTCGATCACCTCCACGGACACGCCTTCATCGGACGCGGCAATCGCGGCGTCGGCGGCGGTCATCACCAGCGGCCCGTAGGTCACCAGCGTGACGTCGGTGCCCTCGGCGACGACGCGGGCCCGGCCCAGCGGCAGCGCTCCGTCGAGGGTTTCCTGCACCTCGCCCTTGACGTGGTAGCGGCGCTTGGGCTCGAAATACAGCACGGGGTCATCACTCGCAATGGCCTGCCGGATCATCGTGTAGGCATCCTGCGGGTTGGACACGCTCACCACCCGCAGCCCGGAGGTATGGGTGAAGTAGGCTTCCGGGGACTCGGAGTGGTGTTCGGGCGAACCGATGCCTCCGCCGAACGGCACCCGGATGGTCAGCGGCATGTTCACGGCGCCGCGGGTGCGGTAGTGCATCTTCGCCACCTGGGAGACGATCTGGTCGAAGGCCGGATAGATGAATCCGTCGAACTGGATTTCCACCACGGGCCGGTAGCCGCGGAAGGCGAGCCCGACGGCGGTGCCCATGATGCCGGATTCGGCCAGCGGGGTGTCAATCACCCGGGCGGCGCCGAAGTCCTTTTTCAGCCCGTCAGTGATGCGGAAGACTCCGCCGAGGGTGCCGATGTCCTCCCCCATCAGGACCACTTTGGGATCGGCGTCCATTGCGGCGCGCAGCCCGATGTTGATCGCCCGGCCAAAGGTCATTGTGCTCATGCCCGGTCCCCCGCTTCCCGAGGACCCGTGGAAGCGGAACCCACCGGGTCGGTGCCGTGCACCTGAACCGGGTGGCCGGCGTCGTCCGCCGTGCCGTACATCGCCAGGTAGCGCGCATATTCCTCCTGCTGGTTCTCCAGCCAGGAGTTCGGCTCGGCGTACACATGCGCAAAAATGTCCAGGGCCGGCGGCGGGGGCATCGAGGTGCAGGAGGAGCGGAGCTCGGCGGCCACGGCGTCGGCACGGGCGGCGACGGCGGCGCCGAACTCATCGGTAAACAGGCCCTCGGCACGGAGCAGGGCCTCGACCCTCCTGATCGGATCCTTGGCCCGCCACTCTTCCAGTTCCGCGGCATCGCGGTAGCGGGTGGGATCATCTGCGGTGGTGTGCGGGCCCATCCGGTAGGTGACGGCCTCGATGAAGCTGGGGCCTCCCCCGCTGCGCGCCCGGTCCAGGGCTTCCCTGGTCACGGCCATGACGGCGAGGACATCGTTGCCGTCCACCCGGACGGAGGGGATCCCGAAGCCCGGAGCCCGGTTCGCGATTGGCACCTGGGCCTGCAGCCCCACGGGCTCGGAAATGGCCCAGTGGTTGTTGGAGCAGAAGAACACGACGGGCGCGTGGAAGCTGGCGGCGAAGACCATGGCCTCGTTGACGTCGCCCTGGCTGGTGGCGCCGTCGCCGAAGTAGGTGATGACGGCGTCGTCGGTCCCGTCGGTCACCACGCCCATGCCGTAGCCGGCGGCGTGCAGCGCCTGGGCGCCGATGATCACCTGGCTGGGGGCCATGTTCACCGTGGCGGGATCCCAGCCGGCCGCAGCGTTGCCGCGCCACACCCGCATCAGGGATTCGGGGTCGACGCCGCGGCACCAGGCCACGCCGTTCTCCCGGTAACTGCCGAACACGAAGTCGCTGGCCCGGAGGGTGCGGGCGGAGCCGATCTGCGCTGCTTCCTGGCCCAGCAGCGGCGGCCAGAGACCCAGCTCGCCCTGGCGCTGCAGCGCGGTGGCCTCGGTGTCGATCCGGCGGATCACCACCATGTCCTCGTAGAGGCTGCGCAACTGGTCCGGGTCGACGTCCTCCACCCAATGATCGTAGGAGGAGGCCACGCGGGAACCGTCGGGACGGACCAGCTGGACGTAGGGGCCGGCTGCGGTGGCGCCGGTCTCGTGCGGTGGGCGAACAGGAGTATGCAGAGACACGTTGGTACGCATCCTTCCGTGTTGGGCCCCCGGGGTGGCGGGGCCGAACCGATGCCCGGGCACCCTTGCCCGGCTACCTGTGACCCTACTCACACCAAACATGCGGCACAACCATGAGGCGTACAGCTGAGCATTGTGCCCTATCAACAGCAATTCCACCGTGCTAATCTTTCGCACTATGCGCCCCCTGGACAGGACCGATACCCGGCTGCTCCTCGCTTTGGCCCGCGATCCGCAGCGAACGGTGGTGGCCTTGGCCGGGGTCCTGGGCATCTCCCGCAACACGGTGCAGGCCCGGCTGGGGCAGCTGGAGAAGAAGCTGGTGTTCCTGCCCTTCGAGCGCCGGATCAGCCCGGCTGCGCTGGGCTACCCGCTGATGGCCTTTGCCCGCGTGCACGTCCAGCAGCAGCGGCTGGCCGAGATCACGTCGGAACTCGCCCTGATCCCCGAGGTGGTGGAGGCGCACGGGCTGACCGGGGACGCGGACATCCTGCTGCGCGTGGTGGCCGCCGACGCCGAGGATCTGTTCCGGGTCGCCAAGATTGTCTTGGCCGTCTCCGGCGTCGAGCGCTGTGACACCAACCTGGCCATCGGCGAGCTCATCCCGTTCCGGGTTTCTCCCCTGCTGGAACGCGACGGGACCGCCGGCACAGACTGAAGCGCGAAATGGCAGAAGGTGCGTCTCTCAGCTCTGAGAGACGCACCTTCTGCCATTTCGGCGGGAGCGGGAACCGGCTGGTGCGGACTAGTGGTCCACGGCCTTCTCTGCGCCGACGCCGGTGAGCGAGCGGACCTCCATCTCCGCCTGCTTCTGCGGCGATTCGTCGTCCTTGCCCACCACGGTTCCCAGCCAGCCCAGGAAGAAGGCGAGCGGGATGGAGACCAGGCCCGGGTTGCTCAGCGGGAAGACCGAGATGTCGATGGCGGAAACCATTGACGTTTCGGACCCGGAGAACACCGGCGAGAGCAGGATCAGCAGGATGGCCGAGCCGAGTCCGCCGTACATGCTCCAGATGGCGCCCTGGGTGTTGAAGCGGCGCCAGTACAGCGAGTACAGGATGGTCGGCAGGTTGGCGCTGGCCGCCACCGCGAAGGCCAGGGCCACCAGGAAGGCAACGTTCTGCCCCTGCGCCCCGATGCCGCCAAGGATGGAGACGACGCCGATCACGATTACCGTGCGGCGGGCCACCTTGACCTCACCGTCGGCATCCACCTTGCCCTTGCGGATGACGTTGGCGTAAATGTCATGGGCGAAGGAAGCGGCAGCCGTGATGGTCAGGCCGGCAACAACGGCCAGGATGGTCGCGAAGGCCACCGCGGAGATCAGTCCCAGCAGGACCGGGCCGCCAAGGGCGAAGGCCAGCAGCGGAGCCGCGGAGTTCACGCCGCCCGGAGCCGAGGTGATGGTCTCCTTCGGGATCAGCGCAGCAGCGCCGTAGCCCAGGATCAGGGTGAACAGGTAGAAGATGCCGATCAGCCAGATGGCCCAGACCACTGAGCGACGGGCTTCCTTGGCGGTGGGAACGGTGTAGAAGCGCATCAGCACGTGCGGCAGGGCCGCGGTGCCGAGCACCAGGGCCATGCCCAGCGAGATGAAGTCCAGCCTGGAAGTGTCGGTCTTGCCGTACTGCAGGCCCGGATTCAGGAGCTCGGGGTTGCCGGACATTTCAACGGCGCTGCCGAGCAGCTCGGAGAGGTTGAAGCCGTGCAGGGCCAGGACCCAGACCGTCATGATGGCAGCGCCGGCAATAAGCAGGACGGCCTTGATGATCTGCACCCAGGTGGTGCCCTTCATGCCGCCGATCAGTACGTAAATGATCATCAGGCCGCCGACGACGGTAATGACCAGGGACTGGCCGATCTTGCCGTCGATGCCCATCAGCAGCGAAACGAGTCCGCCGGCGCCGGCCATCTGGGCCAGCAGGTAGAAGAAGCAGACCGCCAGGGTGGTGATGGCCGCGGCAATGCGGACCGGGCGCTGCTTCAGCCGGAACGAGAGGACGTCGGCCATGGTGAACTTGCCGGTGTTGCGCAGCATTTCCGCCACCAGCAGCAGGGCCACCAGCCAGGCGACCAGGAAGCCGATGGAGTACAGGAAGCCGTCATAGCCGTTGATGGCAATGGCGCCGACGATGCCCAGGAAGGAAGCGGCCGAGAGGTAGTCGCCGGCGATGGCAGTGCCGTTCTGCGGGCCGGTGAAGGACCGGCCGGCGGCGTAATAGTCAGCCGCGGTCTTGTTGTTGCGGCTGGCCCGCAGCACGACCACCAGGGTGACTGCCACGAAAAGCCCGAAGATGAGCATGTTCAGCCAGCCGGTTTCCTTGACGGCCTCGGCGGTCACCTCAGTGGCAGCCACAATGTTGACGGTGCTCATTTGCTCTCCTCCGGACGCCGGACGCCCTTGGCCTCAAGTTTTTCGCGCAGGCCCGCAGCGATGGGGTCCATCCGGCGGTTGGCGTAGCTGACGTACCACATGGTGATGCCGAAGGTGCTGACGAACTGGAGCAGGCCCAGGATCAGCCCGACGTTGATGTTGCCCCAGACCGGGGTGGACATGAAGTCGTGGGCGTAGTCGGCCAGGAGCACGTAGGCGAAGTACCACAGCAGGAACACCAGGGCCATCGGGAAAATAAAGCTGCGCTGGCGTTTGCGCAGCTCCTGCAGTTCGGGTGATTTTTGGACTTCAGTGAAGTCCACCGGTGCAGCGGCATGCGCACCGGTTCCTTGGGGCTTTTGTGAAGCCATCGCTCCTCCTTGAGTTGGGCTCGTCCGCACGCCGCTGCCCGCCGTTGACCGGTCGGGCCGGCTTCGGACACCACACACGCACAAACTGTGATCCCCATCACCCTGCTATGGACGGCTCCGCGGCACCAGTTTCGACACCCGCGCCTCGCCGAGCGGTCATTCCCCTGCGGTAAACGGTGCCCCGCGCCCGCCGTCGGGCGCTGCCGCTAGGGTAGGGGGATGTTCAGCCCCGCCGTCGACATTGCCATGGTGTGCGCCATCGCCGTTCTTACCGTGGCCCTGGTGGCAGCCCTGGGCCACCGCCTGAGCCGGTCCCAGCGCGACCTGGGATCCGACCGGGAACGGGCCGTCTACTCGGCCCTCCACACCGCGAGCCTGGCGTCGCGCCACCTGCGCGCCGGCCTCACCCCCGCGGGCGCCAGCAAGGCCGGGCGCCACCTCCGGGCACTGCTCGGCTGCGACACCCTGGCACTGGCCGATGCCGCGGCGGTCCTGGCCTGGGAGGGATCGCTGCCGGACACGCCCCGCTCCCGCGCCCGGCTGCTCGAGGCCTCCCGCACGGTCCTGGACAGCGGGCGGACCAAGGTGTTCCGCGGCGCTTCACTGCGTTCCCTGGGGCTCGACGACGACGGCGGACGCGAGTTGCTGGTGTGCCCGCTGCAGGTCAACCGGAAAACGGTGGGCACCCTTGCCGTCTTCACGCCCTCGGTCAGCGCCGGCCTGGTCCGGGCGGCCAACGACGTCGCCGCCTGGGTGGCCGCGCAGATCGAGCTGGCCGAGCTGGACACATCCCGCACCATGCTGATGGAGGCCGAGGTCCGCGCCCTGCGGGCCCAGATCAGCCCGCACTTCATCTACAACTCCCTCAATGCCATCGCCTCGTACATCACGACGGATCCGGTGCGGGCCCGGGAACTGGTGGTCGAGTTCGCCGACTTCACCCGCTACACCTTCCGGCGCAGCGGCAACTTCACCACTGTGGCCGAGGAGCTGCAGGCCATCGACCGGTACCTGCTGCTGGAGCGGGCACGCTTCGGCGACCGCCTGAAGATCAGCCTGCAGATCGGCCCCGAGGTCCTGGGCACCGTCATTCCGTTCCTTTCGCTGCAGCCGCTGGTCGAAAACTCGGTGCGGCACGGGCTGGAAGCCGCCGACGGCGAGGGCCACATCACCATCACGGCCGCCGACGCCGGCGCGCAGGCCGTCATCACTGTCGAGGACAACGGTGCGGGCATGGATCCCGAATATCTGCGCGCCGTGCTGGCCGGCCACGCGGAAGGCGACCATGTGGGCCTGCGGAACGTCGACGTCCGGCTGCGCCAGGTCTACGGTGAGGACCACGGGCTGATCATTGACACCGCTCCGGGCGCCGGAACCCTGATCACCATGCACATACCCAAGTCGCAGCCGGGACACCGCACCTGAGTCTTGTAACCTGATTCACATGTCAGCATCAGGTAAACCGGCTTCCCGGCAGATCTCCGTGGTGGTGGTCGACGACGAGCTGCCCGCCGTGAACGAGCTGGCCTTCCTGCTTGGCCGGGACGCCCGGGTGGGCGAGGTGCACCGGGCATCCAGCGGCGCCCAGGCCCTGCTCGCGATCGAAGGAAATTCAGTGGACGCGGTGTTCCTGGACATCCACATGCCGGCAATGTCAGGGCTGGACATCGCCCGCGTCCTGGGCAGCCGGGAGCGCCCGCCGGCCCTCGTGTTCGTGACCGCAGACGAGGAACAGGCCCTCGCAGCCTTCGACCTGGCGGCCGTGGATTACCTGCTGAAGCCCGTCCGCCCGGAACGGCTGGCCGAATCAGTCCGGCGCATCTGCGACCTCGCCGCCGAGGCGGCCGACGGCGACGGCGACAGCGACGTCGTCACCGTGGTCCAGGGCGGCACCACCCGCCTGATCCGCCGCGACGACATCCGGTACGTGCAGGCGCAGGGCGACTACGCCCGGCTGCACACCGCCGAATCCTCCTACCTGATCCGGGTTCCGCTGACGGACTTGGAGGAGCAGTGGGCGGAGGCCGGGTTTGTCCGCATCCACCGCTCCTATTTGGTGTCCCGCTCACACATCCGGCAGGTGCGGGTGGCCGGCGGCCGCGCCAGCATCAGCGTCGGCACGGCGGAGCTGCCCGTCAGCCGCCGGCACCTGCCCGGGGTGCGCAGCACGCTCGCCGCCAACCGGATCCGGCCCCGCGCATGAGCCCCGATGCTGGCCAGGCGGCGGCATCACCGGACGCCGCGCCGACGGCCGCCGGGCAGCAGCGGGTGCGGGTCACCGCCCCGCGCACCGCTCCGGCTTCCGCGGACCCCTACACCGTGTCGCGGGAGCTGGATGAGCAGACCGAGGTGGGCGAGCTGTTCATTGGCTCCCTGATCCGCTCCCAGCTCCGCCTGGCCCTGGTGGTCACCGGTGGCTTCCTGCTGATCCTGCTGGGCGTTCCGGTACTCCTGGCGTTCCTTCCGGTCATCGCCACCCTCACGCTGTTCACCGTTCCGGCGCCCTGGATCCTGCTGGGCGTCGGCGTCTATCCCCTGGTCATCATCTGCGGTGCCCTGTATGTGCGCAGCGCCGACCGCAACGAACAGCGTTTCCTGGACCTGGTCGATGATGCCTAGTTCCGAGGTGCCGGCATGAACCCGGTCGCCGGCTACGCCGCACTGGCCGCCGTCACCGCCGCCACGCTGCTGATCGGCGTGTACGGGCTGCGCATCTCCCGGACCACCGGAGATTTCTATGTGGCCTCCCGGACCGTGCGGCCGTGGTGGAATGCCTCGGCGATCGGCGGGGAATACCTGTCCGCCGCCAGCTTCCTGGGAGTGGCCGGGCTGATCCTCGTGTCCGGCGTGGACGCCCTGTGGTTTCCCATCGGCTACACGGCCGGATACCTGATGCTGCTGCTCTTCGTGGCCGCTCCCCTGCGCCGGTCCGGCGCGTACACCATCCCGGATTTCGCGGAGGCCCGGCTGGAATCCCTGGCCGTCCGCCGGGTCACCGGCCTGCTGGTGATCGCCGTCGGCTGGCTGTACATCGTGCCGCAGCTGCACGGGGCGGCGCTGACCATCGGCATCACCACTGGGCTGCCGGGCTGGGTGGGCTCGGTGGCCGTTGTGGTGGTCGTCTGCCTGAACGTGGTCACCGGCGGCATGCGGTCCATCACCTTCGTGCAGGCTTTCCAGTACTGGCTCAAGCTCGTGGCCATTGCCGTGCCGGTGCTCTTCGTGCTGTTTCGGCTCTCCCGGGAGGGCCTGCCCTGGACCGACGGCGGCGCGGTGTTCGCCGCGGCGCTGAACCCCGAGACCAGCGCCTCCCTGTACCGGAACATCTCGCTGAGCATTGCGCTGCTCTGCGGAACCCTCGGCCTGCCGCACGTGCTGGTGCGGTTCTACACAAATCCGGACGGCGCCTCGGCCCGGCGGACCACATTGATTGTGCTGGGGCTGCTGTCGCTGTTTTACATCTTTCCCATCATCTACGGCGTGCTGGGCCGCATCTACACGCCCGAGCTGGCCGCCGGAGGAGCGGACTCGACGGTCCTGCTGCTGCCCGGGCGGGTGTTCGACGGAGCACTGGGTGATCTGCTCTCGGCGCTCGTGACGGCCGGAGCCTTCGCCGCCTTCCTGTCCACCACCGGCGGGCTGGTGGTCTCCCTGGCCGGCGTCGTCAGCCAGCAGTTCTTCCGCGGCAGCGTGGGCGGGTTCCGGCTCTCAGCCGTCCTGGCCGCCGTCGTGCCCCTGGGCCTGGCGCTGCTGACGAGCTCGCAGGCGCTGGCCGGCAGCGTGGGCATGGTGTTCGCTTTCACCGCCTCGACGCTCTGTCCGCTGCTGGTGCTCGGCATCTGGTGGCGGGGGCTCACGTCCCGGGGCGCGGTGTCCGGAATGGTGACCGGCGCGGTGCTGTGCGGCGGCGCGATGGTCGCCGGCGGCGTGTTGGCCACCGCAGGAAAGAGTTCGCCGGCGTGGCTGGAACTGCCCGCCGCGTGGACCGTGCCGGCCGCCTTTGCGGTGACGGTGGCCGTGTCCCGGCTGTGGCCGGACCTGGCGCCGGCCGGGGCCGCCAAGATCCTGGCCCGGCTGCACACACCGGAACGGCGGCGCTGAGCCGGCGTCGTCGAGCGGTACGGCGCTGAGCCGGGGCCGTCGAGCCGTACTTAGTCGATCGAGGCCATGAGCTCGACAACGCGGTCCAGGAACGCGTCCACCTGGGTTTCCTCGTAGCCCTCGGCGCCCTTGGCTTCGCGGAAGACCGCGCGGCGGACCACGTCCACGCTCAGCGGCTTGTCGTTCTCGAAGTAGTCCAGCAGATCATTGCAGAGCGCGTCCACGTCTTCAACGTTGTAGCTGGGCACCTTGCGCTTGCTGGGGCGGCGGAACCGTTCACCGGGCTTGCGGTGCAGCCGGGCACGCAAAACGGCGGAGCTGCGGCCGATCTGCAGCAGCCAGGCTTCTTCGCCCTTGTCCTGGATGAGCTGGTCTCTTTCACGCTGGGCAAAAACGTCTTCCAGCCGGTCCAGTGCGGCGTCAACGGCCTGCGGTTCGTAGCCGGCCTTGGCCGGGTCAAACGCCATCGATCGGACGTTGCGGCTGGTGATGGCCTTCGTGGACGTGCTTTCGGAGTTGTAGTAGCTGCGCGCCTTTGCCAGGAACTCATCAACCTGGCGCGTGTTGTAGCCGTATTCCCGTCGCCCCACACGCTCAAAAGGGGCGTTGGCCTGCCGCGCTTCGTCCATGTCTAAATTGTTCCTCTGTGGTCATGCCGCTTTGTGCCGAGACTCTTTGGAAAACCTGTGCATATCTTACGTTGTCGCTTGTCCGGCTCCGGTTCGGCATGACCGAGGCACTGTTCCGCCGCTCCGCCGCCCCCTGAAGGTGCTCCGGGCGACCCCTCCCGCTAGGCTCGAGCCAGCAGCACCGAGAGCATGAACACCACGGGTGAGGCAAAGACCACCGAATCCAGCCGGTCCATGATTCCGCCGTGTCCGGGCAGCAGATTGGACATGTCCTTGACGCCAAGCTCCCGCTTGATCATGGACTCCGAGAAGTCGCCGGCCGTGGCTGCGGCAACGGTGGCTACAGCCAGCACGAGGCCAAACCACCACGGCTGGTCCAGGAAGAAGATGGCCGCTACGATCCCGACAACTGTGGCGCCTGCCGCCGACCCGGCGAACCCCTCCCAGGATTTCTTGGGGCTGATCTTCGGCGCCATGGGGTGCTTGCCGAAGATGGCTCCCACCATGTAGCCGAAGGTGTCGTTGGATACCACCAGGAGCAGCAGGACAGCGACGCCGATCTGACCGTCGGGTTCGCCCAGCAGGAGCAGCGCAAAGCTCAGCAGGAACGGCACCCACAGCACCACGAAGATGCCGGCGAAGATGCTGCGGACCGCGTCTTCGGCGGTATCAATCGCCCGCCAGAGCAGGATCGCCACCACCGTCGCCACGAGGGCAAAAGCCAGTGATTCGCTGCCGCCGAAATACGCCGCGAACGGCAGCGCCACGGTGCCCACAAGCACCGGAACCAGCGGCACCTTGATTCCGCGCACTTCCAGGGCACGGCTGACTTCCCACACGCCGACGGCGGCAAACACCGTGGCAATGGCAACGATCGCAAAGGGGAAGAACAGCAGGCCGGCCAGAAGCGCACCAAGCAGGGTGACGCCGACGGCGATGGCCGCCGGCAGGTTCCGGCCGGCCTTCGAAGGCTTGGCCGGCGCCTTGGGCGTTCCGGTCACGCGGGAAAAGCGCCGGGACGCTGTTCCCTTCCGGGCAGGCCCGGCTCCGTCGGTTGCACTCATATCCGTGGCCTTTGCTGCCGGATCAGTCTCAAGGGACGTACCGCCAGCCTTGCTGGGAGGCTGGTCGTTCGTCATCAGACCTCGAGCAGCTCGGCTTCCTTGCGCTTGAGCAGATCGTCGATGGCCTCGGTGTGGGCCTTCGTCTGCGCGTCGAGGTCCTTTTCGGCGCGGGCGCCGTCGTCCTCGCCGATCTCGCCGTCCTTGACCAGGCGGTCCAGGGCATCCTTGGCCTTGCGGCGGATGTTCCGGACCGAGACCTTGGCGTCCTCGCCCTTGGTCTTCACGATCTTGACGTATTCCTTGCGGCGGTCCTGCGTCAGCTCGGGCATGATCACGCGGATGACCTTGCCGTCGTTGGAGGGGTTCGCGCCGACCTCGGAATCGCTCAGCGCGCGCTCGATGGCCCGCAGTGCGGAAACATCGTAGGGCGTGATCAGCAGGGTGCGTGCGTCCGGCGTGCCGAACGACGCGAGCTGCTGGAGCTGGGTCGGAGAACCGTAGTAGTCCACCAGGACCTTGGAGAACAGTGCGGGGGTGGCGCGGCCGGTGCGGATGGTCGCGAAGTCCTCTTTGGCTACTTCCACCGCCTTGTCCATTTTGTCGGTTGCCTCTGCCAGCGTTTCTTCAATCACGGGTGTCTCCTAACACACAAAAAATGTCCACTCAGATGGTGGCTGGGCTCTCTTATTCATCCTAAGCCAAAAGGGTCGGGGTTCCCTGCACCGAGCTCTTGCGAGGTGGAGGGGAGACCTTCTTGGCGCACGGGCCTGCACCGCAGCTGGCGGGGCACGCCCGCACCGGAGGGCCTGGAGGAAGGCGGCTTTATTATTCCGGAGGCCGTCCGCGGCCGAGGGAATATCGTTGCCGCCGTTCCAGGCCCGCAGGCGCGGACCCGGAACGGTGAGGCGGTAAGCCTAGTTGGAAACGATGGTGCCGATCTTCTCGCCGCGGATGGCGCGGGTGACGTTGCCTTCGCCCTCCATGCCAAAGACCACCATGTTGAGGTCATTGTCCTTGCACATCGTCATCGCCGTCTGGTCCATGACGCGGATGTCCTGGCGCAGGGCGTCGTCGTACGTGAGGGTTTCGAGCCGTACCGCGCTGGGATCCTTGTTGGGGTCGGCGGTGTAGACGCCGTCGACGCCGCTCTTGGCCATGAGCACCTCGTCGGCGTGCACCTCGAGGGCGCGCTGGGCGGCGACGGTGTCAGTGGAGAAGTAGGGCAGTCCGGCGCCGGCGCCGAAGATGACCACGCGGCCCTTTTCCAGGTGGCGGATGGCGCGCCGCGGAATGTACGCCTCGGCGACCTGTCCCATGGTGATGGCGCTCTGGACGCGGGTCTCGACGCCGGCCTGTTCCAGGAAGTCCTGCAGGGCCAGGCAGTTCATCACGGTGCCCAGCATGCCCATGTAGTCGGCCCGGGAGCGGTCCATGCCGCTCTGGGACAGTTCGGCGCCGCGGAAGAAGTTTCCGCCGCCCACCACGATCGCGACCTCGACCTCGCCGACGGTCGCGGCAATCTGCTTGGCGACGGCGCGCACCGTATCCGGGTCCACGCCGAGTTTTCCTCCGCCGAAGACTTCGCCGGAGAGCTTGAGCAGCACGCGTCGGCGCGCCAAAGCGGTTTCTTTCAGGACGTGGGCCATGGTGGTGCCTCCCGGGGCATAGGACGTGCTTGGTTTATAGAGTAGAGAGCAGTTTTGGGCAGACAAAAGGGGCGGTCACCTTGGTGACCACCCCAGTTGTTCATAATGACGCTTCCGTCAGGTCCAGTGCCTTGGAGGCTAGGCGCCTACGCGGAAACGGGCGAAGCCGGACGGTGCGGTACCGGCTTCTTCGAGTACCTTTGCCACGGTCTTCTTGGCGTCCTTCGCGAACGGCTGGTCCAGCAGCACGATTTCCTTGTAGAAACCGGTCATGCGGCCTTCGACGATCTTGGTCAGCGCGGCTTCGGGCTTGCCCTCGGCGCGTGCCGTCTCGTCAGCGATGCGGCGTTCGTTTTCCACGGTCTCGGCGGGAACTTCTTCGCGCGTGAGGTACGTGGGAGCGTAAGCGGCGGTGTGCACTGCGATGTCGTGTGCAGCGGTCTTTGCCTCGTCGCTGTCACCATCCACAGCGAACAGCACGCCAACCTGGGCCGGAAGGTCCTTGGAGGTCTTGTGCAGGTAGGCATCAACGGTCTTGCCTTCGAGGCGTGCAACCCGGCGGACGACAACCTTCTCGCCCAGGATGGCGCCTTCTTCGACGATGACGTCGGAGAGCGGCTTGCCGTCAACGTTGTAGGCCAGAAGCGTCTCGGCGTCAGCAGCAGCGGACTCCACGGCGGCGTCCAGAACCTTGGCGGCCAGTTCAATGAACTTGGGCGACTTGGCAACGAAGTCGGTTTCGCAGTTGAGCTCGATCATGACGCCGGCGGTGCCGTCGATGACCTTGGCAGCAACCAGGCCCTCGGCGGTGGAACGGCCTTCGCGCTTGGTGGCGCCCTTCAGGCCCTTGATGCGGATGAGCTCCATGGCCTTGTCGGCATCGCCGTTGGCCTCGTCAAGAGCCTTCTTCACATCCATCATGCCGGCGCCTGTGCGCTCGCGCAGAGCCTTGATATCAGCAGCGGTGTAGTTCGCCATTTGGACTCCAGTCCTCCCGTTGTAAGTTTGGTGAGATTCCGCCAGAGCGGCTGGCCGGAAAATTCCGGCCAGCCGCGCCAGCAGATACCCTCGGGTCGCCGCGGCCTCAGCAGCGGTGACCCAAGGAACTTCTATTTACTTCTCTGTTGCTTCCGCGGCCGGAGCCTCGGCAGCGGCTTCGGCCGGAGCCTCTACTGCTGCTTCAGCTTCGACGGCCTCTTCGGCAGCCGGAGCTGCTTCAGCGGCGGGAGCAGCTTCAGCGGCAGGAGCCTCGAGGAGCTCGCGCTCCCACTCGGCCAGCGGCTCGGCCGGTGCTTCCGTGTTGCCGGACTTGTTGTGGCGGACGATCAGGCCCTCAGCAACGGCGTCGGCGATAACGCGGGTCAGCAGGTTGACGGAGCGGATGGCGTCGTCGTTACCCGGGATCGGGAAGTCGACGTCGTCGGGATCGCAGTTGCTGTCCAGGATGGCAACAACCGGGATGTTCAGCTTCTTGGCCTCGTCAATGGCGAGGTGTTCCTTCTGGGTATCAACGATCCAGACCACGGACGGAGCCTTGGTCAGGTTGCGGATGCCGCCGAGGTTGGTCTGCAGCTTGGTGAGCTCGCGCTTCAGCAGCAGCAGTTCCTTCTTGGTGTGGCCGGAACCGGCAACATCGTCGAAGTCGATCTCTTCGAGTTCCTTCAGACGCTGGATGCGCTTGGCAACGGTCTGGAAGTTGGTGAGCATACCGCCGAGCCAGCGCTGGTTCACGTAGGGCTGGCCAACACGGGTGGCCTGCTCGGCGATGGCTTCCTGGGCCTGCTTCTTGGTACCGACGAACAGTACGGTTCCGCCGTGGGCAACGGTGGCCTTGACGAACTCGTAGGCGCGGTCGATGTAGGACAGCGACTGCTGCAGGTCGATGATGTAGATGCCGTTGCGCTCGGTGAAGATGAAACGCTTCATCTTCGGGTTCCAGCGACGGGTCTGGTGTCCAAAGTGGACGCCGCTGTCGAGCAGCTGGCGCATTGTAACGACGGGCATGTCGTCACTCCTTCCGGCAGCAGACGGCGTGCCGAAGCACGGAAGTCCTGCTGCCAATTGACGGTTTATAGCTGTACACCCGGGCGGGTGAAGCTCCTGGTGCCCATCAGCTGAAGGTCAGCATGCCCTCCCTGCCGGCTTACCGGACCGATGGAAGAGCACCCGCGGCTTCTCCGAGGAAAGGCCGGGATAATTGGGACACGCGTAGTCAGAATTCCGTGCGACCTCCGCTCGGGTTTCGGTGAAATCCCGGGCGGCGTCCTCCCTGCGGGCAGGGAACATGGCACAGCAAACTGCTTCGTCAACTATACACCAGCTCCGTGGAGCTTTTGTCCTCCCCAGGACCGGTTCAGAAGTCCACCGGGGCAAGTTGTCCACAGCCGGCGCGGAGGGCCCGCGCCGGCCAGGAAAGCCGGGGCAGACTCCGGACATGGGAAAAACGTGGACCCGAGAAGAACCCGGCCGCACCATGCCGGCGGTGTCCGGCCCCGGCCCCGGACACCGCCGGTCCCGACTGCGGCCCCTGGCCATGGCCGGAGTCCTGGCGGCGATGATTCTGGCGGTGGCCGTCCCCGCGGTTGGCTGGGACGAGCAGGCCAAGGCGCCGGTGCAATCCGCTGCCGGGTTTCAGCCTCCGTGGAGCTGGCCCCTCTCCCCCGAACCCGCTGTGCTCAGCACCTTCCAGGCGCCTGCGCAGCGCTGGCTTGCCGGGCACCGCGGAGTCGATCTGGAGGCATTGCCGGGGGCACCGGTTCTCAGTCCGGCGTCGGGGACAGTGGTGTTTGCCGGCTGGGTGGTGAACCGTCCGGTCCTGACGGTGGATCTCGGCGGCGGCCTGCTCGCAAGCTTCGAGCCGGTGCACGCGGAAAAGATGGCCGGCGACAGCGTGGCCGAGGGCGAGGTGCTGGGCCATCTGGCTGATCCTGCGTCGGCGGTTCCGGGCCATTGCGCAGCCTCATGCCTGCACTGGGGCGTGCGGCTCAATCAGGAATACGTCAATCCGCTGAACTACGTCACGGATCGGAGGCCGTCCGTGTTGTTGCCGCTCCGCTGAAGAGTGCTTCCCGGACACCATGCGACCAGACGGAAACAGGTGTGGCCGGCCCCCGAGAGGACCGGCCACACCTGTGCATCGCTTGTCTTGCTCTGCGCTTGCCTTGCCCGGGAACAGCTTCAGCTGCCTCCGCAGGCGAAACGTTCTAGACGAACGCCGCCACGCCGGTGATGGCGCGGCCGGTGACGAGGGTGTTGATCTCGTAGGTGCCTTCGTAGGAGTAAATTGCCTCGGCATCGGAGAAGATCTTGGCCATGCCGTAGTCGGTGACGATTCCGTTGCCGCCGAGGATGCTGCGGCCCATGGCCACGGATTCGCGCATGCGGGCGGTGGTGAAGGCCTTGGCCAGTGCGGACTGCTCATCCTTGGCCTGGCCGAGGTCCTCAAGCTGCGCGAGGCGGACCATCATGCCCATCGAGCTGACGGTGTTGCCCAGGATCTGGACCAGCTGGTCCTGCACCAGCTGGAAGGAAGCCAGCGGCTTGCCGAACTGATGGCGCTCCACGGCGTACTTGCGGGCCACGTCAAAGGCGGCCATCTGCTGGCCCACTGCCTGCCAGGCAACGGACAGCCGGGTGACCTTGAGGACCTTGTTGGTGTCCTTGAAGCTGTTGGCGCCCTTGAGGTGGAAGTCGTCGCTGACCACCACGTTGTCCAGCACGATGTCGGCGTTCTGCACGGTGCGCAGGGCAATCTTGTTTTCAATCTTGGTGGCGCTGTAGCCCTTGGTCTTGGTGTCGACCAGGAAGCCCTTCACCTGGTTGTCTGCCACGTCGCGGGCGTAAATGACCACCCAGTCGGAGAACGTGGCGTTGCCGATCCAGCGCTTTTCGCCGTTGAGGATCCAGTTGTCCCCGTCGCGGCGGGCGGTGGTGCGGGTTCCGCCGGCCACGTCGGAGCCGCCGAGCGGTTCGGTCAGGCCGAAAGCTCCGATTTTCTTCAGCGAGTAGATGTCCGGCAGCCACGCGGCCTTCTGCTCTTCGGACGCCAGCGCCTCAATGGAACCGGTGAACAGTCCGTCATGGACGCCCAGGAAGGTGGCGAACGAGGTGTCCGCGCGGGTGAACTCGGCGTGGCAGAGGCCGGCAAAGAGGTTCGAGTGGCCCTGGCGGTAGACCGGGCTCATGACGTCCAGCTCGGCAATCTTCGGGATCATGTGGTGCGGGAACTCCCCCGCGTTCCACCAGTCGGCCGCGAAAGGCGTAACCTCGGTCTTCAGCCAGGCGCGGATCTCATGGAGCCGGTCCCGCTCCTTGTCCGAGAGCAGGTCCTCGAATGCGTAGAAGTCGCCGTCCGCGTAGGGAAGATTGTCGACGTCGATAATTGCCATGAAAAATGTCCTTCGCTGCTGGTCATCAGTGACCCGGGCTGTGAAGCCGGTCTCACTGATGTTACCCGCGAGTAATATCTCGCACAACATCGCGTGCGGCCAAGCAGAAAAGGCTGAGCGGCCGGCCCCGGCGCACTCTCCGAATGGGCCAGGTCGCCATATCTGCACACTGGGCACGCGACCCTCTTCGAGAGTGCACCTATGGTGGGTTCCGCCGCCGGCCGCACGCCGAAAGCGCACATATGGCGGGTTCCAACGCCGTGAGGTCGCCATATCTGCACCCTGGGCGGGCCATCCTCGTCCTGAAGTCGCCATATCTGCACACTGGGCGCCCGCCGCACGCCGAGAGCGCACGTATGGTGGGTTTCGCCGCCGGCCGCACGCCGAGAGCACACCTACGGTGGGTTTGAGTCGTCGCCCGTCGCTCTTTCCGTGCACCGGCTACTGCTAGGCAAAAGAAAACAAGGGTAGGGCTGGTGGGGCTTGAACCCACGACCCACGGATATGGTGCACGGTTTCCACGCAGCACCACGGCGATCCCCGCATCACCACTCGCACTGGCCGCGGCGCCGCTGCACACTCCACTTGAAACCACGCGGTTACACGGTGTTCCACGGACTTTGTGAAGACTTTGTGATGACTAAGTAATGACTAGCCGGCGCTCTTCGAAACAGGCGCGAACTGGTCCAGGATGCGTGGAATCAGGCGCCAGCTAGTTCCGCTCGATGTAGTAGCAGTCCGAGGAATGGCCCAACTGCCGCGCGGCCGTCAACGACCCAAGCTCGCGATCCAAGAGGGTGGCCACAGCTTTCCGGAAGGACGACGGCTTCACCCACTCGAACTCCTCACCTCGTGCCGACCTCCACTGCCGGCGGGAGTTAGCCGGGTCCACGACGCCTCCGCGCTGCGCCTGGAAGACAAGTCCGGTCGGGTTCTTGGCAGGATCATCCGCCAGCTTTCGACCGGCAAGCATGACCGCGGCGAACGCCGGCAGAGTCAGCACGCGTAGGCCGTGCTCGGACTTGGGGAAGGGCTGCCGGTAGAGCCCGGTGCTCGTGGTCCGCCGCACCGTTCCCGCGGCCGACGAGATGCCGGTCGAGACTCTGGCCGGCGCAGACAAGGCCAGCGTCTGGCTCCGGCACTGCGCACACAGCCAAGACCCGGAAGGCCGCGCACTCGTGCAAGCCATCCACGACAGGAAGGCGGAATGGTGATCTGTCAGCCGACAGTTGCACTTGCATCAGATGCCATCACTAGTGAATGCACCCCCTCATCTAAACGCTCCGCGTCCTTCTGGAGACCTTCCAGCGCTGCAGAACGAGCGATTGGAGGGTCCAAGTACCAAGCCAGCCCAAAGTTCGCGACTAGTCGCACCATCTCGTTCAGTATGGACCTCACCGCAGTATGGAGGTCCTCGAACTTTCCCGTGCTGTCCTCTTTCGTCATAGAAACGACAACGCCCGCACCACCAAGGACACTGGCGCAGCTCAGCAAGACCGACGCATGGTTCCTATCCCCTGTTTCCAATGCCCATCGATAGGAGGCTGCGGTGAATGAAACAGTCGCTCTTCTGATGAGGTCAGGATCGGTACCCACCCCATACGAAACGAACCTGTTTGTGATAGCAATCAAGTCGGCCATGGCAGCTTTTTCGCCGGCTAAGGCCGCCTCATTTCGCTGGACTTTCAGCTGCTCCTCAACCAGCGCCTGCTGGTGCCTATTCGACCTTCCAAGGACGAACACCGCTACGAGTGCAGCAACAGCGGCTGAAAGTACAGCTGCCGGAACAGCGCCTAAGAGTCCGGCCCAAAGTTCAATCCACTCATCTCGTTCAATGCCCCAAAATTCCCCAAGCACTATTCCGCGCAACATGCGCTTGAGTCTACGGGAGGTGTTCTGATGGGCCAGCTGCTCACCGTCATGGTGTCCCATCACCTCGCTGACGGGTGCGCCGGCGCCAAGGACCCGCCGCTGCGCTTGTGGCGGATGGGTGGACCGCTCCGGCAACACACTCCCGCAGCCTGCTAGCACCCAGATTCCTCTCGACCCGATGGATAAGCTTCAGCTATGAGCATGAGCCCTGTTGATTCCCCAAAGGACGACCCCCAAGAAGCGAAGAGGCAACAGGCGGGGATACCGCTCCCCGCCCTTGTAAGCCTCGGCCTTTTCGCTTCCCTAGCCGTTCTTGTCTTACTTGGCTGGTATTTTGCAGAACAGGAATATCTCAGACAATGTGCTCCTACGTGTCCTGCCTGGATCTTATTCCCGCCCCTCAGCGCCGAAGGCATGTTTTCTGTGATACGAAATACGGTCACTGCGGCCGCCGCACTCGGCCTCGGCGTGACAATTGTACTTTCATATCGTAGGCAACGGGTTGCGGAACAAACTCTTACATACACAGCTGAAACTCAGCGTCTAGCAGTCAAAGCACAGACGATGGAATCCAAGAGGATGGACCGGGAGACCCTGGATACCCTGCGCAAGCGTTACCTAGACATTGCGACCCTACTTAACACGAAGGGGGACTTGAACAGAATCACGGCCCTGCATGCACTAGAAAGCCTCACCATTTCTTGGCGGCAGTTTGAAAATATTCGAGAGGCAAGCGCTTCTCTCGGACTTCTACTCTCTACAGCAAGGTTGGCTAATAGTGACAGGACCACACAGGGACAGGAATTCCGAAAGACGATAACGAGAACGTTAGACCGTCATATGAGGCTGGATGCGGAGGACAATGAGGCGTGGGGATGCCTGACTGTCGACGCCACTGCGTGTGTTGGAACGGCTATTGAGGATTGGATTGTCGACGGGGGCACCGTAACCGCTTCTCCGCGGAGAGAGGGGTCGTTCGCGGTGAACACGATGACGATACGAAGCGGGACGGTACGACTAGAAGACAACTATCCGCCATCCGCTGGCTCGGTCGCCGAGAGCACACTTAAAAAGCTAGTCCTCGAAGGCGGCAGGCTGGAAGTCGCACTGAAGCATTCGACATACCCTCTAAGCGCAACCTTCTCAAACTGCTCAATGAACGGCGGAAGGATCGTATTTTATGGCCGCACCCACAACGACGCAGCGAGAGACTACCACTTTCGTGAATGTGAGTTTAGAGGAGCCCGCATGTGGGCCACCGAAGACCGATCGGTATCATTTCACTTCGAAGATTGCACATTTAGTAAGAATCCATTTGGTAAATTCGTATTGAACTCTAAGAATTTTCGTGCTGAGTTTATTAATTGCGTCAGTGAAATCAGACCCGGTGAGCGGAAACCGGTGACGAGCATTGAGGATTTGATTGCCCTGAAAAGAAAACCAAAGACAGTTGAAGTCGATGCATGAGCACTTGCCGACGGGACATAGGTTTACCATGGCTGACTGCGGCGCCAAGAAGCGCAATGGGGACCCATGCGGCGCTGCCACAACGAAGGGCCAGCGCGGCTGCGCCCGGCATGGCGGCAAGTCCCCGCAGGCGAAGAAGGCAGCCGAGCGCCGGCTCGCCGACCAGGAAGCGACCAGGAATATGGAGAAAGCCGTCAGAACCCTAGGCATCACCGACTAATACCAGGACGTGGACCCGAGCAAGGCGCTCCTCGACGAGATCAGCGTGACCTACGCGCATGTGCAGTGGCTCCGTGAGAAGGTCGCCGACCTCGACGAGGTCGAGCATCTCACCAAGGGGACGCGGGAGCACGAATGGGCCGAAGCAGATGACGAGCCAGGCAACCCCGACGCTCACGCTCTCGTGTGGGGGCAGACGGAGTACCGGAATAAGGTTGGGCCAGACTACCGTCGAGCAGGCAGGCGTGAGTGTCTGGTACGTACCAGGTCTGCCTCAAGGAGCGCGAGCACCTGGTCAGGGTCAACAGCAGCGCTCAAGGCCGGCATCGAGGAGTGCAGGGTACGTCTCGGCGAGTCACAAGGTGAGCTGGTGGCCCGGGTCACCCGCGGCGCCCTCGAAGCCCTCAACCTCACCACCGACCAATGGGTACTCGTGCAGACCGTTGTCCCCCGGGAATTGCGTGCACTTTCCGCCGAATAATGTACGGAATACCAAGTGTTACTTGGTCTAATAGAAAGTGACAGGCGAACCTAGGGGAAGCAAGAGCGAGTGCACGGCGGAGATCACGGGCAAGAGCACCGCCCAAGGGACCACATGGTCATCATGGTCTCCCGGCATGGCTGAACTGCGAACAAGATGCAGCACTGCCTGCTACCAGACATCAGGTGGGAGGCGGTGACCCGCGCCGAAGCATGCAGGACGGGGCAAAACCGTTTCGAAACTATAGGAACCGCGCCCCATGCCTTCGCCGTGGGACTTTCGTGGGCGGGCCGGGCGAGCTGACTAGGCTGCGGCTGTAGCGGTGGGGTACTCGAACTCCCAGTTCTCATTATCGGCGAAATCATCGAGGATAAGGGTGCCTGAAGGTGTGGGGACGTCCAGCACTACTGAGCCTGCAGCCTTTTCGCCTGGACCCATGGTCATGGTGATCATTTCATTGCTTGGAAGACAAGAGCCAGCTGCGGTTGTATACGGGATCCCATTCATGTTTGTTCCGTTGGCCGCTATTACATCGAAGTTATCAGGCATGAAGTAGGGATTCTTGTCATCTGCAAGCTCAGGCGCAGTTGAGACTTCCATATTCACGACGACAAAGTGACCATTTTCCGGAGGCACTGCTGTTTCCCCTGTGCAAACGGGGTCCACCACAATGGACGTCACAACAAAGTCCACGATCTGCGTGCCATCAATACTGTAGCCAGTGGCCTTGCCCACCTCTGCAATGAGGTTTCCTCTGTCAGATCGCTCCGGCCCGTCCAATCCCTGTGACTTTAAGCCGTTTCCATCAGCGGTCGCAGGTGGAACGTTCGGCTCGCTGGCCGCGGGCTCGTCCGTACTGCTGCAGCCGGTGAGCAGAGCCAACGATGCGACAGCAATCAATACTGTTTTTTTCATTTTTCCCCCAGTTGTAAAAGCGAACTACAGCCTATCGGAGGACAGCTCTACGCGTGACCAGCAGTCGATGTCATGGAAGCGCGGCAAGGGCTTCGTGTGCCCGGCGGTCATACACTCGCCGGAAGGTCCCACCTACGCCCCGTACGGGGCCGAACTGTATGTGAGGGCGGGAGCTCCCCAGTTTGGGACGGTAGACGCTAAGGCGGCCGCCTGGACGCCGACGCAGGTACTTCTACACTGGGTCGACGATGCTGGGAAGGCTCACAATGGCTGGGTGCTCGCAAGCAGCGTCCGGCGGATCGGGCGGGACGAATAATCCTGTCAGGATCCCTACGACGAGGACTAATCCACTCGACTCCACGGACTTTGTGAAGACTTTGTGATGACCGGGGACCTCCGGAGGCTACTGGACCTCCGAAAATCCCCGGTATCTCGTAGGGCTGGTGGGGCTTGAACCCACGACCCACGGATTATGAGTCCGCTGCTCTGACCAGCTGAGCTACAGCCCCAAGACGCTCCTCTGCGCGCAAACACCGAGGAGCACAATAGAAACATCCTAGTGGCAGCCGCGCCCGTGCCGCCAATTGGCGGCACGGGAAGACGCGGGGGAAGACACGGGGGATGACACGGGAAGGCTCGGGGAAACAGCGACCTAGATGGTTCCCTGCGTGACCGGCCGTCCGTGGTACAAATCCTCGAAGGTCTGCAGGGTGGCGTCCAGGCTGTGCCGTTCCACCATGGCCCTGCTGCGGGCACCCATCTCGGCGCGTGCCTCGGTGTCCAGCTGCAGGATCTCGGTGAGCCGTTCACTGAGCTCATCGCTGTTGCCCGGAGCGAACAGGTAGCCGTTCTTACCCGGATCCACCAGGTGCGGCAGGGCCATGGCATCGGCCAGCAGCACCGGTGTGGACGCGGACATGGCTTCCAGCGTCACCAGGGACTGCAGTTCGGCGGTTCCCGGCATCACGAACACGTCGGCCCGCTGATAGGCCCGGCGCAGTTCCTCGTCGGACACCAGGCCGCGGAAAACGACGCGGTCGGCCAGGCCGAGCCGCTTCACCTGCGCCTGCAGGCTGGCCTTGACTTCGCCGCCGCCGATGATTTCGGCGTGAACGTTCAGGTGCGCCGGCGCCTTGGCCACGGCGTCGATCATTACGTCCACGTGCTTCTCTTCGGCCAGGCGGCCGACGAACAGGACCGTCGGATGGTCGTGCCGTTCGTCGGACTCGCCCGGCTGCAGTTCGTAGACCGAGGCGTCGATGCCGTTGGACAGCGGCAGGACGTCGGGCAGGAAGGCATGGGCGTGCATGGCCTTCGCGGCCAGCGGCGTGGGCGTGGTGACCACGGCCGCGCGGCCCATGACCTTGCCCATGTCCTTCCAGGAGTTCTTGGCCACGATGTCCTTCAGCCACCGGGGAAACGGCAGGAAGGGATCCAGGTTTGCGGGCATGAAGTGGTTCGTGGCGATGACCCGGATGCCGCGCTTCTCGGCCTCGTACAGGGTGTACTCCCCCACCATGTAGTGGCACTGGATGTGCACGACGTCGGGCTGCACCCGGTCAAAGAGCAGGCTGATTTCCTTCTTGATCTCCCACGGCAGGCAGATGCGCCAGTAGTCGTGGGTCGGCACGCCGTGCGACCGCAGGCGGTGCACCGGCCACTCGCCGTCGAGGTCGGAGCGGCTGCCGCCGTCGACGTCGTTGGGTGCCAGCACGTGCACGTCGTGGCCCCGCCCGTTCATTCCCCGCGCCAGCCGGTAGCCGAACTGCGCCGCCCCGTTCAGGTGCGGCGGATAGGTGTCGCAGGCAATGAGGATCGTCAGCGGTTTATCGGCCGTTGCGTCGGTCACAGGGAGTCCCTCTTTTGGTCTTTAGACGTTTTCTCGGCGGCCTGCTTTTGCCGGTGCCGTGCCTCTGCCCGCCGCTGGATAACATCCGGGTGATAACGGGAGAGCGCAACGACCCCCACGATAGCAATCAAAGCTGCCACCCCCATGGCAACTGCCGCCACGGCGGGTACATCCGGCCGCAGCTCGTGGAGGACGCCGATGCCGATGGCGATGCCGACCATCGGATCGATCACGGTCAGACCGGCGATCACCAGGTCGGGCGGACCGCTGGAGTAGGCGCTTTGAACGAACCAGGCGCCCAGTCCCGCGGCCACCACTATGCCGACGACGGTGTACCAGGGGACATTGAGCAGGAAGCGGCCGTTGGGGTTCAACAGGTCGCCGGTGATGACTTTGGTCAGGACCGCGACGAACCCGTAGAGGACCCCGGCACCCACGATGAATCCGATGGCACCGATTTTCCGCCCGAAGAGGACGTTGAGTGTGCCGAAGAACACCACCACAACGGCCAGAATCAGGACGATGGTCAGTTCCTGCGCCGGCTGGACCTCGCCGGGATCACGCGTAACGCCGACGGCGAGGGAGACAAAGAGCGCGCTGCCGAGGACGCAGGCCACGATGGAGACGACGGTGATGCGGTTCATCCGCAGGCCCTGGTCCCGGGAATTGACGATGGTGGTGATGACCAGGGCGATGGAGCCGATCGGCTGCACCACAGTCAGCGGAGCCATGGCCAGCGCCGCCACGTTCAGGGCCATGCCCACCGCGAGCAGGAGAAGTCCCAGCAGCCAGCGCGGATTGCGCAGCAGCCGCAGCAGCTGCGACGAATTGAGGTCCAGCCCGCCGGTGTCGGCACTGACCGCGCTCCCCTGGCGCTGGGCCCCGAAGGCCAGGAACACCGCGCTGGCCAGGGCGCAGACAATGGCTAAACCAACCATCAGCCGTTCCCGGCCGCACTGCGCAGCCGGGCATGTTTATGCCACAAGGCCCGCAGATATCCGACCGCTGCAATGATGTGCCCCGCGCAGCCCAGCAGCAGCACGGCGTTTCCTGCGGTGAACAGCCAGGCATAGTCGAATCCGGGCACCCGCTGCAGCAGCAGGAGCGGCGCCCCCAGCAGCAGCAGCGCCGTCCGGATTTTCCCGACGTTGCTGACCGGAAGGTTGGGGTTGCCGTGAAAGAGCACCAGCGCGTTGAGGATCAGAATGGCATCGGGAATCACGATGGTCAGGACCAGCCATGCCGGTGCGATGCCCTGCACCACGAAGGTCACCGCGACGACGATCAGGGCCAACCGGTCCGCGACCGGATCCAGCCACTGCCCCACCCGGGACACCTGGTCCAGGCGGCGGGCCAGGTAGCCGTCCACCCAGTCGGTGGAACCCACGATCACGAGGGTGAGGAAGGCCGGGCCGTAGTCCTCCCGAAGGATGAACGCCAGGAAGAGCGGGACCCCCAGAAAACGGAGGACCGTGATCAGGTTTGGAATCGTCCAGAAAGTGTCCAAGACCGTTAGCTCACGGCCCGGACGTGTTCCTGCACCGATCAACCTGATCACGGTCCACTCCCCCTGTCAGCGATGGCGGGACCTACTTGGAGGCGAGCCTGCGGATCATGATGGCCATGGCCAGCAGCGAGGCCGCCAGGACGGTCAGGGGCTGCCACCGCTCCTTGATCATGGCCAGGATGTCGTCGGCCGCGGAGGGCCCGTCACCCTGCCCTGCGGTGTCCGAGGTGCGCTGCTGGCGGGCCCGGCGGGCCTTGAGCTCGTTGATCTGCGTCTTGACGTCAACTTTTTCGCCCAGCCCGTCGCGGACGGCGGCGATGTGTTCGCGCCGCTGCCGGGCGCGGGTCCGCAGCTCCTCGGGCGTTGCCGGCTTCGGCCCGTCCTCCGCCTGCTCTTTCTTCTTCTTGTCTTTGTCCTTGTCCTTCGGCTCCTTCGGCTTCTTCTCCAGCGTTGCCGGATCAAAGCTGCGGCCTTCCTTCAGGACACCGAGGTCGTAGCGCAGCCCGTAGATGGCTTCCTCGGGCAGCAGCGGCAGTGTCTTCTTGAACCGGTTGACGCCGATCAAGCCTCCCACTGCGGCGATAACCAGGAACAGCAGGGCCACCAGCAGGGCGGCAAGCCAACCCGGCATCACGGTGGCCAAACCCAGGATCGCGGCGACAATCAGCGCGATGGCCAGGCCTGCGATAAAGAGCAGTGCAACGACGAGAAACGCCGCAGCGACCCCCGCCTTGATGCCCTTCTGCTTCATCTCGGCAGTGGCCAGCGCGAATTCGTCATTCAGCTGGCGGGGGGTCAACCGGGCCATCACCTTCGCCAGGCCCACCAATGACGAATTCCCTGCGGTCCTTCGTGTGCTAGCGGAGCGATTCATGCGCCCTGCCTCCATCCCCTGATTACTGTTCGCCGTTGCCATTATCCAAAATTACCATTCTCCTCACGTTTCACACTGTGAACAGGTGTACCGGGCCGCTACGGGGTTTCCAGGCCTTCGCGGTCCTCCAGTGCGCGCCCGGAGAATTCGGGCAGTTTGGTCTTGACGAACCAGAAGGAAAGCACGGAGAAGATCGTGAAGATGGCGTACATGATCCAGACTCCGAAGTTATCGCTCACCCACGGGAAGGACAGGGTGACGATGAAATTGAAAATCCAGTTGACCATCGCACCCAGGCCCAGGGCCAGGGAGCGGATGTTGTTCGGGAAAACCTCGCCCAGGGTGACCCACATGACCGGACCCCACGTCGCGGCGAAGAAGATCACGAACAGGTTTGCGCCGACCAGGGCAACCGGGCCCCAGATGCCGGGCAGCGCGACGTCGTCGCCCATGCCCTCGGCCTGCGAGAACGAGACCGTCGCCATCAGCAGGCCCACGAACATCCCCGCCGAGCCGATCATGAGCAGCTTGCGGCGGCCGATCCGGTCGACGAAGGCAATGGCCACGATGGTCATGAGCACGTTGATGATCGAGGTGATGACCGACGTCGTGAACGAGTCGCTTTCGCTGAAGCCCACCGACTGCCACAGCGTGGTGGAGTAGTAGAAGATCGCGTTGATGCCGACGAGCTGCTGGAAGGCGGCAATGGCCATGCCCACCCACAGGATGGGCTGCAGGCCGAACTTCGGGCCGCGCAGGTCCTTGAACGTGGGCTTTTTGCTCTTGAAGCTCTCGCGGATCTGGCGGATCTTCAGGTCGGTGTCCACCACGCCGGAGACGGTGCGGAGCACCTTGGCGGCATCTTCATCACGGTTCTGGCGGACCAGATACTGCGGAGACTCCGGGATGGTGAGCGCCAGGACACCGTAAACGATGGCCGGGAACACGCCGACCAGGAGCATCCAGCGCCATGCGGCCAGCCCCCACCACAGCTCGCCCAGGGCGCTGCCGGCAGAATTGGCCAGGAACGCGTCGGAGAGCAGCGCTGCAAAGATGCCCAGGGTAATCGCCAGCTGCTGGACGGACCCCAGGGCGCCGCGCCATTTGTTGGGCGCGACTTCGGCGATGTACCCCGGGGCGATCACCGACGCGGTTCCGATGGCGAGGCCGCCGACCAGACGCCACCACATCAGGTCCCACTCGCTGAAGGCGTAGGCCGACCCGATCGAGTTGGCGGCGAACAGCACCGCGGCGCCGACCATGACTTTCTTGCGGCCCAGGCGGTCGGCGAGTTGCCCGGCGAACCAGGCGCCGACGGCGCAGCCCAGCAGGGTGATGGCGACGGTGAAGCCCAGCACGCCGGGAGTAAGCGTAAATTCTTCGCCAATGGCGTCCACTGCGCCGTTGATGACGGCAGTGTCAAAGCCGAAGAGCAGACCGCCCACAGCCGCCGCAACGGTGACTGCAATCACCTTGAATGGATGGGCCACCTTCTCGGACTCGCCCGGATTAGGCCTTGGTTGGCTCGCGCCCATGGAAGGATCCTCTGTCTGTCGTTGGTTATTTGAAAGTTCCGCCCCAAACCTAGTAATCCTACGCATAACCCTAGGCACGACGGGCGGCGGAGGGAACACGTAAGCCGGGGAGCAGACAAGAGGGGCTGGAAAGAAACAGCAGGCCTGCGCCGGATTGCGGGCGGAGGCCTGCTGCCAGCCGTTGCTGCGCCGCCAGTTCGCGGCGGGCGGGATGCGTCCGGGCGGCGCGCCTGGCGCACGACGGCGGCAGCCACAGCTGCGGCGGGCGCCGCACCTGCGTGTCGGCCTGCGCGCTTCCGCGGTGTCACGGGAGTGCCGGACGTCACTCGGGTGCCGGGCGTGCCGCCGGAAAAGGTCAAAAAAAGACTCCCCGGCCAGCAGTGATGCTGGCCGGGGAGCCTGTTTGCTCCTCCGACTGGACTTGAACCAGTAACCCTTCGATTAACAGTCGAATGCTCTGCCAATTGAGCTACGGAGGAAAGCGCGAGTTCTACTATACAGGCTTTGCGGAGTGCCCGCGCACGGTTTCGATGTGTTCAGGCTCTCACTTTCGGCCCGCCGCTCCGCGGCCCCGCGGCACACGCTGGTCCCTGCGGGTTTTGAAATTTCCGCCGCCGCTTCGGGATTCTGCTGCCGGTCCGCAGTGGCAGGGATTTCCCACAACGGTCGATTCCTCCCGGAACGGCGCCGGATGGGCACCCGAGACGGGCTTGGCCCGGGAAACAAATGAGGCCCTGACCGGCATAATGCCAAGTCAGAGCCTCATTCTTTTGCTCCTCCGACTGGACTTGAACCAGTAACCCTTCGATTAACAGTCGAATGCTCTGCCAATTGAGCTACGGAGGAAAGCGCGTGTCCTACTCTACAGAGGTTTCGCAGGGAAGCGAAATCGGTGCGCCGGCGGGGATTTTTTCTCGCCCCGCGGCCGCGCCTACTGGTCCCCCCGCAGTGCCCGGCGCTGCATTTCCAGCTCCATCAGGTCACGGTTCAGCTGCTGGAACAGGGCCGGATCGGCGTTGGGGTCCAGGCGCTGCAGCTGGCCCAGCTTCTCGGCCTTCAAATGGGTCACCTGCAGTTCAAAGAGCCGATTCAGGATGTCCCGGCAGTAGCGCGCCAGGGCGTCGTTGTCGCGGGCATGCAGCGGAGTCACCGCGAGCTCGCTGACGAAATCCCGCAGCGTGTCCGGCAGCTCCTGGCGGACCTGTTCCACCCACTGCGCCGGTGCGGTGCCGGCGTGGCCGGCGGCAATGATCGCGTTGTGCACCGCCAGGTAGGCTGGCACGGAGAAGCGGGCGGCCTTGAAGCGCTCCCACTGCCCCTCATCCAGCAGGCCCGGCTGCTGCAGCGCCACCTCCAGCGCCTGCCGTTCCATCCGTGCGGCGGGATCCCGCGGGTCCGGCCGGGAGAACGCCGGCGGCTCGAGGGTGGGTTCCGGCACCTGCTGCTGGTAACCGGCCTGCGAGCCCTGCTGCTGGCTTCCCTGCGGCTGCCCGTATCCGCCGCGGGACTCCTGCTGCGAACCGCGGCCTCCGTGCTGGCCTCCCCGCTGGCCCTGGCTTCCCTGCTGGCCAGTGTCCCGGTAGCCGCGCTGGGAGCCGCGTCCGTCGTCGTGCGCTGCCGTCCCGGACCCGGTCTTGCCGTGCCCGGATTTGCCGTGCGCGGCACCTTCGCGCAGCCGTTTGGCGGCTCCGGCGACGGCTCGGGTGACGTCGTCGACGTCGGTCCCCAGCCAGCCGGCGAGCTCGCGGGCGTAGGCCGGACGCATGGCCGGGTCGCGGATCTCGGCCACCACAGGGGCTGCGGCGCGCAGTGCCTGCACCCGGCCTTCGACGGTGTTCAGATCGAATTTGCGCAGCGTGGAGCGGATCGCGAATTCAAACAGCGGCCGGCGCGAGCGGATCAGTTCGACGACGGCTGAGTCGCCGTGCTTTTGCCGGATGTCACAGGGATCCATACCCTCCGGATCCACCGCCACGTACGTCTGCGCAGTGAAGCGCTGGTCCTCCTCAAAGGCGCGCAGTGCGGCCTTCTGGCCCGCGGCGTCGCCGTCGAAGGTGAAGATCACTTCTCCCCCGGTGCCGTCGTCGGAGAGCAGCCGGCGGGCAATCTTGATGTGGTCCTCGCCGAAGGCCGTGCCGCAGGTGGCGACGGCGGTGGTGATGCCCGCCAAGTGGCAGGCCATCACGTCGGTGTAGCCTTCGACGACTACGATCTGCCGGTCCTTGGCGATCGAGCGCTTGGCCAGGTCGATTCCGTACAGCACCTGGGACTTCTTGTAGAGCTGCGTTTCGGGAGTGTTCAGGTACTTCGGGCCCTGGTCGTCCTCGTAGAGCTTGCGCGCACCGAAGCCGATCACGGCGCCGGTCAGGTCGCGGATGGGCCAGATCAGCCGGCCGCGGAAGCGGTCGTAGAACCGGGAGGCGTCCGAGCCGGTGGAGAACATGCCGGTGCCGGCGAGCTCGTCACGGGTGAAGCCCTTGTCGGTGAGGTGCTTGAGCAGCGAGTCCCAGCCCTGCGGGGCGTAGCCGACGCCGAAGTGGGCCGCGGCCGCCGGGTCGAAGCCGCGTTCCTGCAGGAAGTCCCGGGCGGCCTGCGCTCCGGGGGTGCGCAGCTGGGCGGCGAAGAACTCGGCGGCGATCTTGTGGGCGTCGAGCAGGCGCTGCCGCTTGCCGACGTCCTCGCGGCGGGGTCCGGTGCCGCCGTCCTCGTAGTGCAGTTCGTAGCCGAGCCGGGCGGCGAGCTTCTCCACCGTTTCGGAGAACGTGCCGTGATCCATTTTCTGCACGAAGGAGATGACGTCGCCGCTCTCGCCGCAGCCGAAGCAGTGGTAGCTGCCCACCTGCGGCCGGACGTGGAAGGACGGTGAACGCTCGTCGTGGAAGGGGCACAGCCCCTTGTAGGAGCCGATGCCTGCGGACTTCAGCGTCACGTAGCCGTCGATCACGGCCTTGATGTCGGTGCGGGAACGTACTTCGTCAATGTCTTCGCGTTTAATCAAACCGGCCATGCAACCCAGTCTATTCTTCCCCGCCAAACCGGCGCCGGGAGGCATAGCAGCGGGGGCGTCCCTGCCGTCCGAAGCCGGCCGGGGAACGCCCCCGCTGCTGTGTCCCTATCCGTTACTCCTCTGCCTGCCGACGGCGGCTGAGGTACATTCCCAGTCCCCCGCTTAGGAGCAGCCCGGCAGCCAGGGCCAGAGGACCTGCAACCGAGGTGGCACCGGTATCCGGCAGGTCCGGACGGGCGGGCTGCGGCTCCGGACGCGCGGGCTGCGGCTCGGGACGAACGGGTGCGGGCTGGGCAGCGAATTCGTAGCTGTTGGTGACCACGGCCGTCACAGTGTCACTGGCCGGTACCGTCACCGGTGCGGGCAGCGTGGATTCCACCTCCACTGTTGAGGTGGCACCCGTGCTGGTCTCAGTAACGGTGCATTCGGTGCCGGCGGGCAGGCCCGCAAACTCGGTGGTCACCTCTCCGGTGGTGCCGCCAGGGATGGTTACCGTCTCGTCCAGGGCGGACCCGTCCGTGCCGCACCGGACTTCCAGGACGACTTCACCCTGTTCGCCCGCGGCAGCCCCGGTGATGACCTTGGTGACCACCAGGACACCCGGAAGGAAGCTGTAGGTATTCGTCACCGTGGTGTCGACGGTATCGCCGGCGAGAATTTCGATGTCAGCGGGCAATTCGGTGGTCACGGTGACCGCGGCGGTGGCCCCGGTCACCGGTTCGGTAATGGAGCAGGAGGCACCTGCCGGGATATTCGAGAACACCGCGCCCACGTCTTCGGTGGTCCCGGCCGGAACCTGGGAAACCTCCTCGAACACCGTCACCCCGTCGAGGGTGCACAGGACATCGACCTCCACGGATTCCTGGTTTCCTGCCGCCTCACCGGCAATAACTTTGGTGACGACCAAGGAGCCGGGATTCACCTCGTAAGTGTTGATGACGCTAGCCTCCGCAGTTTCCCCAGCGGCTATGGTCACGTCTTCGGGCAGTTCCACGGTGACACCCACCGCGGGGGTTTCACCCGTTCCGGGTTCGGTGACGCCGCAGCTCGCACCTTCCGGGATTCCGCTGACCGTGCCGGGAACGGTACCTCCGGCGCCTGCTTCAATGGTGATGTCCTGGCGTATCACCTCTACTCCGTCTGCGGTGCAGATGACCTCGACCGTGATGGGACCCTGCTCCCGGGCTGCCGGGCCGGCGATCACCTTGTCGACGGTCAGGGCACCGGGGTTCACCGTGTACGTGTCCGTGAAAACCACTTCCACGCCAACGCCGGCAGGAATCGTTACCGTTCCACCCGCAGGATCAACGACGGTTTCCACACTGACCTCGGTGGTGGCGCCGTCGGCGGTCTCGGTGACCGTGCAGCTGGCGCCCGCGGGCAGGTCCTCGAACTCCTCGGTGGTCGGTTCAGTGGTGCCGGCCGCAACGGTCACCGTCTCGTTCAGGACCGTCGCGCCTGAAGCGGTGCAGGTCACCTGCAGCGTGACGACGCCCTGCCGTCCCGCCCCGGCCCCGGCGATGTCCTTTCGGACGGCGAGGGTTCCGGTGGTGAAGGTGTAGTCATTGGTCAGAGCGGCAGTAACGCTGCCCGCGGCCGGAACCGTTACGGTCCCTTCCCCTGTCACGGTAACGGCCACGGCGGTGCTTGAGCCGTCCACGGTTTCCGTCACGGTGCAGCTGGTGCCGGCGTCAAGGTCGGGGAATTCGGCCGCTTCCGGGGTAATGGTTCCCTCCGGAATCGTCACCGTGGTGTCCAGCACTGTGGTTCCGTTCAGGGTGCAGACGACGGAGATCGTCACCTCGCCCTGGGCGCCGGCGGCCTCCCCCGTGTTGGTCTTGGTCACCACCAGCGTTCCCGGCGTAAAGGTATAGGTGTCAGTTACTGCCGCCGTCGCCGTCGTGCCGGAGACGATCGTGACGGCGCCGGGCAGGATGGTGCTCACTTCGACGCTGTCGCTGGCGCCGGTGGTCGGTTCCGTAACGGTGCAGGTGGAACCGGCGGGAATGTCGTTGAAGGTCTCCGATTGCGTCCCGGTGGCCTCCGCGTCAATGGTGAAGGTGAACTGGTTCCCGGTGCCGCAGTCGATGTTAATGACTACGGTGCCCTGGCTGCCGGCGGCCGGACCGGCGATCGACTTCGTGACGGTCAGGGAGCCCACTTCGGTGAAGGCTGCGGCCGCCGTCGCGTTGGAGCTGAGCTCCCGCGTAACCGCCAGGATCAGCTTCTGGGCGTTGTCCACCCCCGGTGTTGCCGCGTCGTAAAGATAGACGCTGCCCGTGGGTACGGTGACCGCGGCCCGGGCCGTAAGGTTTGCCGGTCCCGTAGCACCCGTATCGCTCCGCACCCAGACCTGCGTTCCGCTCGGCACTGGACTGTTCAACGGAACCGTTCCCTCGGCATCTGCGTAGAGGCTGAAGCCTTCATCGACCGTCACTTCAATTTCGTCCGCCTCGGACGTCACCGTATGCGGCCCGGCGACTCCGGTCACGGGTGCTCCGGTGGTGGGCGGTGTGATGGCAATGGCCGGCGGGTCGGGCTCCTCCAGCGGCCCGGCGTCAATGGTGGCATTCACGATGGAAGCGACGGTCGGGTAGAGGGAACTCGTGCGATTGACCACGTAGCCGTCAGTGAAGAACCAGATGGCTGCCTGCACTGCGGCCGCCCTGGTGTTGTTGTTTACGCCGGCCGGGAGATTCGTGCTCGGGTAGTACGTATTCAGAATCCGGTTGACGTATCCGATATTCGGGACGTTGGATTCATCCCAGCTGCCGTTTTCGTAACCGATGCTCACCCTCGTGGAGGTGCGCAGGTCGATGCAGTACATCTCGGCGGTGGTGGTGCCGCTGGCGTCCTGGGTGTTGATGATGCCGGCAAAGCTGACGTTTTCCGTCTGGTACCCGGCCGGCACACCGGCGGGATAGGCGTCAATGGGCCAGGTTTGCCCCACGGGCGGCAACCCTCCCGAAACGTTTCTCCCGGCACCCAGGGAGGTGACCACGATGTCCGTATTCGTCGCGTCGGCAGGAGGCGCACCCAGAACAGGCCCGGGATCCGGGGCGGCCTGCGCGGGCAGCCCCAGCGGCAACATCGCCAGGCCTAGCAGGAAAACCAGGAGGCTCCGAGAGTGGAACCGTCGGCTTCCCTTCCTGACGCGGCGTAGCTGGCGGGAACGGGTTGTCTGCTCAGTGCTCATAGCGGTCCTCTGGTGCGCGTGTCCGGCCGACCGCCCGGCGATAGTGAATCGCCGGACGCTGAACCACCCCGCGCCAGAGGCTAACGGTTCAGCCGCCGGTTCACCAGAGAGCCGGCCACATTCCCTACCAGAGCGCCGGAACCGGGCCCACCAGCCGTTCGTGGAGGGCGAGTGCCGAACCGTCCGTCAGCGAGGCGACCTGGTCGACGACGACGCGCAGCCGGGCGCCGTCGTCGTCCGCGTCCCGCCAGTCCGCGGCGAACATCGGCTCCAGGTGCCGGTCCCCGGTGGCCGACAGCTGCGCCACGAGAGCGGTGAGGATTTCGCGCTGCCGTTCGTAGAGCGGCTGGCGCTGGTCGGTGGTCATCACGAACGTGGTGGCCAGGCCCTTCATGACGGCGATTTCGAGCTGGGTTTCCTCGGGCACCACCATCTCGGCGTGGTAGCGGGTGAGCGGGTCGGTGCCGTAAATGCCGCGGGTGGCTTCCAGGGCGCTGTTGCAGAACCGGCCGATCAGCTGGCTGGTCATGTCCTTCAGCGCTGCCATCGCCTTGCGGCTGCCGTCGGATTCGCGGACCCAGACCGGATCCGCCTCGAGCCGCTTCAGCGCCTCCTCGATCGCGGCGCCGTCGGTGCCGGGCAGGTACCACTGCTGGGTGTAGCCGACCACGCGGGCGCGCTGGTCCGGGTTGTCCAGCCACTTGAGCTGCACGTGGCCGGCGACGATGGCGTCTTCGACGTCGTGCACGGAGTAGGAAATGTCATCGGCCAGGTCCATGACCTGCGCCTCGAGGCAGGAGCGGCCGGCGGGGGCGCCGTCGCGCAGCCAGGTGAAGACCGGCATGTCGTCCTCGTAGACCCCGAACTTGGTGGTGCGGTGCCCGTTGACGAGCGGGGCGTCGGCCATCCGCCACGGATATTTGCAGGAGGCGTCCAGGGAGGCGCGGGTCAGGTTCAGGCCGGCCGGCCCGCCGTCGGGCGCAATGATCTTGGGCTCGAGCCGGGTCAGCAGCCGCAGCGTCTGCGCGTTGCCCTCAAAGCCGCCGATGGCGTGGGCGATGTCGTTCAGCGCGGTCTCGCCGTTGTGCCCGAACGGCGGGTGCCCCAGGTCATGCGAAAGGCAGGCGGCGTCGACGACGTCGGGATCGCAGCCCAGCGCGTTGCCCAGCTCGCGGCCCACCTG
The DNA here is from genome assembly GCF_030125545.1 of Arthrobacter sp. zg-Y1219. Taxonomy (NCBI): domain Bacteria; kingdom Bacillati; phylum Actinomycetota; class Actinomycetes; order Micrococcales; family Micrococcaceae; genus Arthrobacter; species Arthrobacter sp. zg-Y1219. The sequence continues at coordinate 299,447 of NZ_JASKLY010000012.1, read as the reverse complement.
CGCCACCTCGAGGGAGTGGGTCAGCCGGGTCCGGACGAAGTCGTCGGTGTCCGGGGCGACCACCTGGGTCTTGGCGCCCAGCCGGCGCAGCGCCGAGGAGTGCAGGACCCGGGCGCGGTCGCGGCCGAACTGGGTGCGGTTGGTGTTTTTCGCAGGCTCGGTGACCCAGCGGGCAAGGTCAACGTCGGTATAGCCTGCGGTTTGGAAAGCCTGCGGAAAGGTCATGGGTGTTTAGCCACCTGAAATGTTGAGTTCGGCTGCGGAAATGACTGACTTTTGCGCGGCGTTGAGCTCGCGCGATTCCAGCCAGTTTTCCGGCAGTGCTGTCTTCTTGGGTGATCCGGCGCGCCCGCGCGGACCTTCGGCGTCGACGCCCGGGTACGGGGCCTCGGGGTCGAGCTGGTCCAGCAGCTCGCGCAGCACTTCCAGCGTGGGCACTGTGGCCAGCTGCGCGCGGAGGTCTCCGCCCACCACGTAGCCCTTGAAGTACCAGGCCATGTGCTTGCGGATGTCGCGCAGCGCCATCATTTCCCCGCCGAAGGTTTCCACCAGCAGTTCGGCGTGCCGGTAAACGCTCTCGGAGACTTCCTTGAGTCCCGGGCGGTGGCGCACGTCGCTGCCCTCGAAGGCGGCCTGCAGGTCGCCGAACAGCCAGGGCCGGCCCTGGCAGCCGCGGCCGATGACGACGCCGTCGACGCCGGTTTCGCGCACCATGGCGATGGCGTCCTCGGCGGACCAGATGTCTCCGTTGCCCAGCACCGGAATGTCCGGCAGTGCTTCGCGGAGCTCAGCGATGGCCGACCAGTCGGCCTTGCCGGAGTAGAACTGGGACGCGGTGCGCCCGTGCAGGGCGACGGCGGCGACGCCGGAGTCGCGGGCAATCCGGCCGGCGTCGAGGAAGGTCAGGTGGTCCTCGTCGATGCCCTTGCGCATTTTGATGGTCAGCGGAACATTGCCCTTGGAGGCTTCCTTCACCGCGGTCTGCACGATGGCCTTGAACAGGTCCAGCTTCCAGGGCAGGGCCGAGCCGCCGCCCTTGCGGGTGACCTTGGGGACGGGGCAGCCGAAGTTCAGGTCGATGTGGTCGGCGCGGTCTTCCTCGACGAGGATGCGGATGGCTGCGCCGACGGTCACGGGGTCCACGCCGTACAGCTGGACGGAGCGGACCTTCTCGTCGTCGTCGTGCTCGATGATGCGCAGCGACTCCGGCGAGCGCTCAACGAGGGCCCGCGAGGTGACCATCTCCGTCACGAACAGGCCGCCGCCGTATTCGCGGCAGAGGCGGCGGAAGGCCTTGTTGGTGATGCCGGCCATGGGTGCCAGGATCACCGGCGTGTCCACGGTGATGGGACCCAGCTGCAGCGGCGGCAGCTCGAGCTTGAGTTCAGGGGATAAAACAGTCACACCCCCATTCTCGCAAGTGGATGCAAATCCTGCTTGCGGTGTGGATTGAGGGGGGTGGGTGTGGGGTGGGTGTGGGGTGGGTGGGGTGGGGTGTTGGGGTTGCCGGGGTGTTGGGGTTGGCGGGGTGGTGGGGTTGGCGGGGTGGTGGGGTGTTGGGGTGGTGGATCGCACGATTCGGACCGGGCGCGAGGTGACGGCCACCTGTCAGGATTCCCCTTTGTGCAGATAATGCACTCCCCCAGCCCCTCTCTGGATCCTTCGTGCAGATAATGCACTCCCCGGCGGCCTTTTGGCGTTTCAGAGAGCCGGATCTGCACGAGAGATTTCCCGAGACAGCATTATCTGCACGAAAGATCCCGCGAAGCCCCATTATCCGCACGACGGTTGACCTCAAGCCCCCCGGAGCCGATCCATAGTGCAGATAACGGGCCCAAAGGCCGGTTTTCGGGCATTTTCAGCCCCTGATCTGCGCACGATAGATTTCCCGAAGCCCCGTTATCTGCACGAGAGATCCCGTTCCAGCACCGAGAGCGCAGATCCGGCGGGATTCAACGCGCCAAAGCCACCAGACATGCACTATCGACGGGAACCGACGCGCCAAAACCAGCACATCTGCACTCTCGACAGCCATAAACGCCCTTCCAGCACCGAGAGTGCAGATCAGGAGGTCTTGGCGGGTTCCCGTCCCCGGTCCTAGCCTTCCGGGCCCCGAGCTGTCGGGAGCTGCGTCCGGCTGCGCAGGGACCGGCGAGTGGGCAGGTCAGGCGTGCTGCCGTCGGCCGGATCCTGGGGCTCGTCCGCCTCGGCGGTCCCCCCCCGGGAGCATGCGGACGGACACCGGCAACAACCGCGGCAGAGCTGTCCCGGCCGTGCGGCTCAACGCCGCCAACGCCAACGCCGCCCACGCCCCCGCCGTCGGGCCCCACCCCAACCGCAAGCCCGCCGGCAACCGCCACAGGGTTCCGGGGTGAGCCCTCCGCCCCCACGCCCTTGATCCCGACCGCCTTGACCACCAGCACGGCGACCGCTGTGGTCACCGGGATGGCCAGCACGAGGCCGACGGATCCCACGAGCGTTCGGATCACTTCTTCGGCCAGCTCCCCGCTGGTGATGCTGTCCAGGAAGGGGCGGTCGTACAGGGACACCAGGATCAGCACGGGCAGGGCAGCGCCGGCGTAGGCGAAGGCGATGGTGTAGACGGTGGAGGCAATGTGGTCCCGGCCCACCCGCATCGCCCCGGAGAAGAGCCGTTTCGCGCTGGCTCCGGGAGCCAGCTCGTACATTTCCCAGACCGCCGAGGACTGGGTGATGGTGACGTCGTTGAGCACCCCCAACCCGGAAATGATCAGCCCGCACAGGATGATGCCCGAAACGGAGATGCTCTCGGACGAGTTGATGAGCGTGTAGGCGTTTTCGTCGTCGACCCCCACCAAGTGGGCGGCATCGGTGGCCCACGCCGCCAGGCACGCCGTGATCGACAGCCCGAACAGGGTTCCGAGCAGTGCCGTGGAGGTGCGGGCGGTGAAACCGTGCGCAAAGTAGAGCACCCCGAACATGATCACGCTGGAGCCGATCAGCCCCAGCAGCAGCGGCGGTTTGCCCTCCACCAGCCCCGGCAGGATGAACCCGGCGAGCACGGCATAGGCTCCGACCAGCCCCACGAGCGCACGCAGTCCCCGCCAGCGCGCGACAGCGATCACCACTCCCGCGTACAGCACGGTCAGCGCCGCCATCGGGACGGAGCGGACGAAGTCCACGAAGACATACGGCGGAGCTCCCCCGCCGCCCTGCATCACGGCCTCGAGGTTTAGGTAGCGGATGGTGTCGCCGGCCTCGATGACCTCGCCCTTGGCGACCTCCGGCGGCACCTCGATCTGGATGGTCGGACCGCCGGCATTGGGAACGGTGTAGGCGACCAGGCACTGCTGGGCGGTGCCGCCGGCATCCACGAGCGCCTGCGACGACGGGCAGTCCTCCTCGCTGACGCGCTGCACCTCGCCGGTGTCGAATTTGACCCCGTCGGCGGTGGCGTACGGATCGGAGACGGTGATGCTGCTGCGGTCCCCCGACGGCCACATCAGGACCATTCCGACCACAGCCAGCAGCCCCAGCGGCACCAGGATCCAGGTCAGCAGCCAGTTCGCCCGGCGCCGGGCGGCCAGCGCAGCCGGCGACGGCGGCTCGTCGGAGTGCGGAGAATGGCTGTGTCCCATCGGGGTCCTTCGGCGTCGGCACGGAGCTGCGGCCCACCGGAACGGACGCAGGAAACACGGTTCGGCATCATTGTCGCAAGTCAGGGCGGTCTCTGCGAATTCACCCGCCCGCGGGTCGCCGGCGGGAGGCGACGACGGCGGGAGCGGCGGGTCAGGCTGGCGGGTACCCGGCCACGACGCGCGCGGCCGGGACTGGCCACGAGTGTGCAGCTATGGCGACTTTGCGCCAGCGAGTGAGCAGCTATGGCGGCCGGCATTACTCGAGAGTGCAGCTATGGCGACCTGCGAAACCCACCAAACGTGCGCTCTCAGCACCTCGGCGTCTCGGCTCCTCCCGCAACGGCCCGCGGCGGCCGCGGCGGCCGGTTCCGCGCATTGGTTCCCACTCTTTGTTACCTGGTGAGGCAGGTGTGACCCCGGGAGTGCTCACGCGCCACAGAGACTGGGAACCCGTGCCGGCACCACCCGGCCACCCGGTCATCACACGCCGGCCGGCATCCGAAGGCCCCAGCCCGTGCCGAGTGTGCCGAGCGGAGCCCCAGGTGCACAGCCTCGGGGCAGCCCGGTCATGCGTCGATCGTTCGAAGTACAGATAACGGGCTTCTCAGCCCGGAATAGGCCCGTTATCTGTACTACGGATGGGTCGGAGACTTGGAAAGGCCCGCTATCTGTACTCTGGGCGCGCATCCGAAGGGCAGGCACCCGGATTGGGCCCGTTATCTGTACTCTGGGCGCGCATCCGAAGGGCAGGCACCCGGATTGGGCCCGCCATCCGTACTACCGAGGGACCTGAGCCCGGGGCAGCCACCCCACAAACACAACGACGGCGGGCGCCGGCTCCCGATAGGAACCGGCACCCGCCGTCGTCGTTGTTTCAGGCCTGCGGCAGCTCCGAAATCCAGCCGCCGCGAGAAACCCGGCCTAGGTGCTGACGATCTCCGTCGCCGGACCGACTTCGCGGGCGGCACCCTTGTGCAGCAGTGCCTGGACAATCCGGGCCACCGGCCGCATGGACTCGTCGACCTCCAGCTGCACCGGGTACTTGTAGGTCAGCAGCGCCAGCAGCGATTCCAGCGCCGCCTCCTGCTCTGACTGCTCCAGCTCGGGATCGTAGCCTAGGAACACATCGGCCGGCTCGTCCGTGCGGTTCTTCGTATAGCTCACGGCAAAGGCGGCGATCTTCCCGCCCTGCGCCTTGGGCGCATCCCGCAGCACGACGGCGCCGGCGGCACCGGTGGCGTCGTTGAGCAGCATCTGCTGCGCGCGCCCCAGCGTCATCTCGGACCGGTCCCAGCCGTGCACGGCGTTGTAGAACGCCACCACGGCCTGCGTCAGTTCCACCGAGCCGGTGGCCGCCTCGTCCAGCTGCGGACCGGAGTCGTCGTTGAACACGGGCAGGCTGATCCGGCCCGGCTCCACTACGACCACGCGGGAGCGCTGGATCCGGGAGAAACCGGCCGCCGCGGCAAACGCGGCGCCGGACGAGCCCGGCTCCACCTTCGCGCGCATGGCGGTGACGCCCGACGGCGCCATTTCGGCTTCACCCCGCAGCATGGCCAGCAGGGTGGAGCCGAGGCCGGCGCGCCGGTTCTCCCGGGCCACCTCCACGTACACCCACAGCCGGTCCGGATGCAGCGAGGTTTCGTAGACGACGCCGGCAGCCACCGGAATGCCGTCGTCCTCGGCCACGATGCACCGGCTCCACGGCTCGTCCGAGGACGGGCGGAGCACGGCACGGAACTGTCCGGCCTGCACGGTTTCCGGGTCGCCCCAGAGCTCGTTCAGGGCCAGGTCGTCATCTTCACGCCAGGGGCGGAACGTCAATGCCATTACGCGCCAATCAGCCTTTCCGCGAGGTAGCCCTCGACCTTGTCCAGGCTCACCCGCTCCTGCGCCATGGAGTCGCGCTCGCGCACGGTCACGGCCTGGTCTTCGAGGGTGTCGAAGTCCACGGTGATGCAGAACGGGGTGCCGATTTCGTCCTGGCGGCGGTAGCGGCGGCCAATGGCGCCGGCGTCGTCGAAGTCGATGTTCCAGCTGCGGCGCAGCTGCGCGGCGAGGTCCTTGGCCTTCGGCGAGAGGTCCTCGTTGCGGCTCAGCGGCAGGACGGCGGCCTTGACCGGGGCCAGGCGCGGATCCAGCTTCAGGACCGTGCGCTTGTCGACGCCGCCCTTGGCGTTGGGGGCCTCGTCCTCGGTGTAGGAATCCACCAGGAACGCCATGAAGGAACGGGTCAGGCCGGCGGCGGGCTCAATCACGTACGGCGTGAAGCGCTCGTTGGTGGCCTGGTTGAAGTAGCTCAGGTCGGTGCCGGAGTGCTTGGAGTGCGTGCCGAGGTCGAAGTCGGTGCGGTTGGCGACACCCTCCAGCTCGCCCCACTCGGAACCGGCGAAGCCGAAGCGGTATTCAACGTCGGTGGTGCCCTTGGAGTAGTGGCTCAGCTTTTCCTTCGGGTGTTCGAAGAGGCGCAGGTTTTCCGGATCGATGCCCAGGCCGGTGTACCAGTTGAACCGGTTTTCGATCCAGTACTTGTGCCATTCCTCGTCGGTGCCCGGCTCGACGAAGAACTCCATTTCCATCTGCTCGAACTCGCGGGTGCGGAAGATGAAGTTGCCCGGCGTGATTTCGTTGCGGAAGCTCTTGCCGATCTGGCCGATGCCGAACGGCGGCTTCTTGCGCGAGGTGGTCAGCACGTTGTTGAAGTTCACGAAGATGCCCTGAGCGGTTTCCGGGCGCAGGTAGTGCATGCCCTCTTCGTTGGCGACCGGACCCAGGAAGGTCTTGAGCAGGCCGGAGAATTCCTGCGGCTCGGTCCACTGGCCCTTGGTCCCGCAGTTGACGCAGGCAATGTCGGCCAGGCCGTTTTCCGGCGCGTGGCCCTTCTTCTCCTCGTAGGCCTCTTCGAGGTGGTCTGCGCGGTAGCGCTTGTGGCAGCTCAGGCACTCGACCAGCGGGTCGGAGAAGACCTCGACGTGGCCGGAGGCCTCCCAGACCTGGCGCGGCAGGATGACGGCGGAATCCAGCCCGACGACGTCGTCGCGGCCGCGGACCATGTGCTGCCACCACTGCTTCTTGATGTTTTCCTTGAGCTCGACGCCGAGGGGTCCGTAGTCCCAAGCGGAGCGGGACCCGCCGTAAATCTCACCCGACTGGAAGACGAACCCCCGGCGCTTGGCGAGGGAGATGATCGGATCCAGCTTGGATTTGGTCGAAGCCATGGAATGGTACCGCCGTTCTTTCGTGTTTACAGGGCCGCTGGGTGCGGTCCGCTCATGGTCCCGTCCGCGGTATGCACCGGCAGGTTGCACGGTGAGGGACTGCGGAGGGCAAAAGCTACAACTACCAGCTTAAGGCGAGCGCGGCGAAAGCCGGCTATCGGCGCACTTTGGGCCGGCTCCACGGCAGGGTGGCCAGCACCATGGCGGCCAGGGTCAGGGCGGTCCCGGCGATGGTGGCGGCGCCGACGCCGGATCCCGCCGCGGGCAGCACCGCGTCCAGCAGCAGCGAGCCGATCAGCTGCCCGCAGATCATGCCCAGGCCGGTCAGCAGCACCCCCAGATGGCGGACCAGCATGGCGCCCAGCCCGACATAGCAAACGCCCAGCGGGCCGCCCAGGTACAGATACCATTCCGTCGGCAGGGCACCGCCGAAACCCCACAGGGCCGACTTGACCAGCCAGCAGATCAGGAGGACCGCGGTGCCGACCACCAGGTTCACCAGAGTGGCGGTCAGCGAAGTGCCGTACTGAACGCTGGTGGTGCCGTTCATCGCCTGCTGGAAACTGATCAGCATTCCTGCGGTCAGGGGCAGCAGGACCGGGAGCAGCAGGTCAGCCGGCGATCCGCCGTCGAGCTTCGGGCTCAGCGCCCAGGCGACGGCGGCGATGGTCAGGACCGCGCCCGCCGCGCGCGCCGCAGTCACCGGTTTGCGCCCGGCCGGGCCCATGCCGATCCGGTCCACCAGCAGCCCGGTCAGGGTCTGCCCCGCCACGGTGGCGACGGTGAAGACAGCAACGCCCAGCAGGCCCACCGTCAGGGACTGGGTGAGGACGAAGTAGCCGCCAATGCCGCCGGCGAGGACATACCAGCGGGGAAAACGGCGCTCGCGCAGGGCCGGAAGGAACTGGCGGGCACCGGCCCGGCCGGAGGGCAGCAGGACGGTCACCAGCCCGATACAGACCAGCCCGACGGCGATGCTGGCCAGGGCGGCCCCCAGGCTGTCATTCATCCGGGCGCCGAGCGCGCCGTTGGCGCGGGCCTGCACGGGCACGGCCAGACCAGCCAGCAGGGCCAGCAGCAGGCCGGCGGCCGGGGGCAGACGGGAGGCTCCGGCCATCCGGGGCAGCGTTGCGGCAGTCACGCCATCAGCCTAGGGGTGAGCCGCACCGAAGCCGCATTGTTGCGGGCCGCCCGGGCGCAGCGGCGGCCGCAGCGGCGGGCGCCTCAGCGGCGGCGCAGGACGCCCGGCATGTTCCAGGGCAGGGTGGCGATCACGATCGCGGCCAGTGTCAGCAGGGTGCCCAGGACGGTGGCCGCCACCACCACACTGCCGGGCGCGGGCAGGAAAATATCGAGCAGGAGTGACCCGACCAGCTGGCCGCCGATCATGCCCAGGCTGGTCAGCAGCACACCCAGGCTGCGCACAAGCAGGGCACTCAGCCCGATGAACACGCAGCCCAGCGGTCCGCCCAGATACAGGTACCACTCCCCCGGCAGCGGCTCACCGAAACCGGACACTGCCACCTTGGCCAGCCAGAACAGCAGCAGGACCGCGGAACCGGCGATGAAGTTGACCAGGGTGGCGGTGATGGGCGTGCCGTAGTGCATGCCGGTGGTGCCGTTCATCGCCTGCTGGAAGCTCATCAGCATGCCGGCCGTCAGCGGCAGCAGCACCGGGAGCAGCAGCTCCGAGGCCGCCGAGGCTCCGCTGAGTTTGGGGCTCACCGCCCAGGCGACGGCGGCTATGGTCAGCACCGCGCCGACCACGCGCATCACCGTCAGCGCCTTCTTTCCGGCCGGGCCGATGCCCAGGCGGTCCACCACCAGCCCGGTCATGGTCTGGCCGGCGACGGCGGCCACCGTGAAGACGGCAACCCCCAGCACGGCGACGGTCAGGGTCTGGGAGAGCACAAAGTAGCCGCCGATGGCACCGGCCAGCACGTAGTAGCGCGGAAAACGCCGCTCCCGCAGGGCCGGGAGCAGCTGGGCGGCGCCGGCGCGTCCGCGCGGCAGCACCGCGGAAATGATGATCATGACCACCAGCCCCACGGTGAAGCTGACCAGGGCGGCGGCCAGCCCGTCGTTGAGTTCCTCGCGCAGGGCACCGTTCACCCGGGCCTGGGCAGGAATGGCCGTCCCGGCCAGGACAGCGAGGGGAAGACCGATCAGGGGATTGATTCGCACAGCATTTGGCACGCACCAACCCTACGGCAGGACCAAGCCGCTGCCGGAATCGGCGACGGACATTGTCGGGCAGAATGGAGGTATGAGTTCTATTGACCCCCAAGACCTTCCCATCCGCGACGACATGATCCGCCTGGGGCAGCTGCTCAAGCTGGCCAGCCTGGCCGAAGACGGCATCCAGGCCAAGCAATTCATCGAAGACGGCCTGGTGAAAGTCAACGACGCGATCGAGGAACGCCGCGGCCGCCAGCTGCACCCCGGCGACATCGTCTCGGTCAACGGTGAAGCGATCCGCATCGTTAAAGAGGGCTGATTACCGCCGTCTGACGCTCGCAGCGGGTTGAGGCTCGGGCCGGCGGAAGCCTCAGCCCTTGAGCACCAGATGGGTGAGGAACTCCTTCACATGCCCGAGTTCCTGCATGTTGATCCCGTGCCCCATGTTCGAGTACAGAATCTTGGTCAGCGCGGTGTGCTCGTTGAGCCAGGCGTGGGTGAACTCGATGCGCGGCGCATCGATCACAGGATCGGCCTGGTCCCGGCCCCAGAAGAACGGCACGCCGCCGGCGGCGAGGTCGTCGTCGGAGAAGAACGGATTGCCCTCCGACGGCACCACGAACCCGGAAAGCCCGACGACGGCGGCAAAGTCGGCGGGGCGGTGCCGCAGCAGCGTGGACGCCACGGCCATGCCCATCGAGAAGCCCAGCAGCGAGACGCTGCTGTGCCCGCCCCGGACACTGTCCAGCCAGTCGGAGACATCGCGCACGGCATCCACCACGCGCTGCACGGAGAAATCACCGTCGCTCATGAGCGGGAACCAGGTGTAACCCGGGCCCTGGGCCTGCGGTGCACGGACCGAGACGATCGTGAACTCGGTGGGCAGATAGTCCGCCAACCCCATCAGGTCTTCCTCGTTGGCGAGGTAGCCGTGGAAGAGGACGAGCAGCGGCGTTCCCGCACGCTCGGCTTCCGGCTTGGACCAAAGGACAGTGGGATTCCAGGGAGCTGTTGTAGGCATGACATTCATTTTGGCACGGCCGCTTCCGGAACCTACGGTCGCGTAGCCGGGGCCCCGCTTGGCAGGATGGAGCCGTGACTTCTCCATCGCATCCTCAGGACAGCTTCCTTCCCTCGTCGACGGCAGCCGCCGCGGCCGCCACTGCAGCAGCGGCAACCGCCCCGGTGAACGATCCCGGAACTGATCCGCTGAGCGTAGCCGAAGCTGATTCGCCGCACCCGTGGCACCGGTTTGTTGCCCTCGGAGATTCCTTCACCGAAGGGATTGGCGACCCGAATCCGGACAGCCCCGGCGGACACCGCGGCTGGGCTGACAGGGTGGCCGAGGAGCTGGCCCGGGACCGGAACGACTTCGCCTACGCCAACCTCGCCATCCGCGGACGGCTGCTGAACAAGATCATTGAAGAACAGCTGCAACCGGCCCTGGACCTGCGGCCGGACCTGGTGACCATCTGCGCCGGCGGCAACGACGTGATCCGCCCCGGCGGTGATCCGGACAAGCTCGCCGAAAAAATGGACGCGGCAATCGCCCGGCTGACCGGCAGCGGGGCCACGGTGGTCCTCTTCACCGGCCCGGACCTGGGCACCACCCCGGTGCTCGGCAGCGTCCGGGGACGGGTGGCCGTCTACAACGAAAACCTCCGGACCATCGCCGCCCGCCGCGACGTCGTAATCGCCGACATGTGGGCGCTGCGTGAGCTGAGCAACCGGGAAATGTGGGCTCCGGACCGGCTGCACTTTTCACCGCTGGGCCATCACACCATTGCGATGATGGTGCTGGACACGCTCGCCGTCGCGCACACCCTGGAGCCCTCGGAACCGAAACCGCTGCAGGCCAAGAACTGGCGGACGGCCCGCACCGAGGATCTTTCTTGGGCCCGCGAATACTTCATGCCGTGGGTGGTGCGCCGGGTCCGCCACCGGTCCTCCGGCGACGGAATTGCCGCCAAGCGTCCCGACGCTGGACCGATGTTCGACGGGCAGGGCATGCCGCCCGGCTCGGCTGACTGACCGGCCTCGGGTTGCTGACGGGCTCAACGCTCAGGCCCGGGCACCGTTTTCGGCCAGCCGGATGAGGGCGGCGAGATGGTCGGCCCAGTCCTCCGTGTGGATGCGGGCCACCTCCTCGCCGGCTGTCAGAATGCCGAGGCCGCTTTCGGTGATCACGACATCGGTGTAGTCCGTTTCCCCGTCCGGCCCGGGTACGGCATCGAGCAGGAAGCTCACGACGGTGTGGGCGTTCCAGCCGGGTTTGGTCCAGCGGAAGGACAGAAGCCGATCCCGGGCCACGGCCAGCACAGTTCCCGTCGCCCGCTGCTCGGCCCCGGGGACGCCGCCCCCGACGCCGGCCCCGAAGCCGCCGCCGCCGTCGTCGTCATCGCCGCCGCCACCACCGCCGTCGTACCCGGCGCCGTGCGGGTGCTCCGCCGGACGCTCGGTGAGCGGGGCTCCGGGGCTGGCGGTGAAGTCCATTTCCGGCCACCACACGGCCCGGTTGTCCACCAGCGCGTGCCAGAGGTCCGCCGGGGCACACTGGGCCTGGGCCGACACCCGGATCGAATCACCCATGACGTTGCTCTTCCATGACACCCTGTTCTGCCATGGCCGGCCCGGCTTGGCAAGAGCAGTGCGCCCCGCGGGATCAGGCCGGCCCGAAGAACCGCTGGCGCAGCGGCACTCCAAGCTGCTCGACGTCGGTCAGGAACCCGTCGTGGCCGATGGGAGCGGAAATCATGTGCACCGTTGTGTCTCCGGGCAAGGCCGCGGCCAGAACCTCGGATTGCTGCGGAAAGTAGAGCCGGTCCGAGTCCACGGCGGCAATGAAGAACTCGGCGGTGACGCCGGCCAGGGCCTGCTCCAGCGGTCCGCGGCCGCGGGCGACGTCGTGGCTCATCAGTGCTTCGGTCAGCACCAGGTAGCTGTTGGCGTCGAACCGGTCCACGAGCTTCCGGGCCTGATGGTCCAGATAGCTCTCCACGGCATAGCGTCCCCGGCCCGCCGACAGGGCAGATCCCAACGGATCCTCCTGCGGCTGCGGTTCGTGCCCGAAACGGTATTCCAGTTCCGGCTCCGAGCGGTAGGTGATGTGCGCGATGCGCCGGGCCAGGCCCAGCCCGGCCGCCGGCGTCCTGCCGTTGTAGTAATCACCGCCGTTGAAATGCGGATCCAGCCGGATGGCTTCAAGCTGCGCCTGGCCAAAGGCAATCTGTTCCGCGGAGCTGGCCGCCGTGCACGCGATCACGGCGCAGCGCCGCACCCGGGCGGGTTCGGTGACGGCCCACTCCAGGGCCCGCGCCCCGCCGAGCGAGCCGCCCAGCACCGTGTGCCAGCTCCGGATGCCGAGCAGGTCCGCCAGCCGCGCCTCGGCGCGGACCGAGTCGCGGACCGTGACAAACGGAAAGCGCGAGCCCCAGGGCAGGCCCTGCGGATCAGCCGAGGACGGCCCGGTGGATCCGTAGCAGCCGCCGAGCATGTTGATCGAGACGACGAAAAACCGGTTGGTGTCGACGGTTTTTCCGGGACCCACCAGGGTGTCCCACCAGCCGTCCTCCGCGGAATCCCCCCGCGCCACGTGGGTGCTGCCGGTAAGGGCGTGGCAGATCAGGACGGCATTGGAGGCGTCGTCGTTCAGCTGCCCCCACGTCTCATAGGCGAGGGAAACCTGGGGCAGGCGCCCGCCGGTTTCCAGCTCCAGGCTGCCGATCTTGGCGTGGAGCAGCACCCCGTCCGGGGCCGGGGCGGGGTGCTGCGGCGCCGTCGGAACGCTCAACGGCGCAGCCGAATCGGACGCGGCGGAACCGGAAAGGACGGTGTTCCGGGGTGAAGGCACTGCCACGCTAACCGCTACGCTCCCTTGGCGGCGCGGAAGCCGGCGTCGAGGTCGGCGATGATGTCATCAACGTGCTCAATCCCCACCGACAGCCGGACCAGTCCGGGGCTGACACCGGCAGCGAGCTGCGCCTCGGCCCCGAGCTGGCTGTGCGTGGTCGACGCCGGATGGATCACCAACGAGCGCACGTCGCCCACGTTGGCCACATGGGAGTGCAGCTCGAGGGCATCCACGAAGCGCTTCCCTGCCTCAATGCCGCCGGTGATGTCGAAGGAAACAATGGCACCGGTGCCGCGCGGCCCGTACTTGCGCCCGCGTTCGTACCAGGGGCTGGATTCCAGGCCGGCGTACGCGACGGAGATGACGTCGTCGTGCGCTTCCAGCCAGTTCGCGACGGCCACGGCGTTGGCGACGTGACGCTCCATCCGCAGGCTCAGCGTCTCCAGGCCCTGGGCAATCAGGAACGCGTTGAACGGGGAGACGGCCGGCCCGAGGTCGCGGAGCAGCTGCACCCGGGCCTTGAGGATGTAGGCGAGGTTGGCGCCCAGAAGGCCGTTGGCGCCGAGGTCGCGGGCGTAGACCAGCCCGTTGTAGCTCTCATCCGGGGTGTTGAAGCCGGGGAATTTCTCCGGATCGGCGCCGAAGTCGAAGTTGCCCGAATCCACGATGACGCCGGCGATCGAGTTGCCGTGCCCGCCCAGGTACTTCGTGGCCGAGTGCACCACGATATCCGCGCCCCATTCGATGGGCCGGATCAGGTACGGGGTGGAGAGCGTATTATCCACGATCAGCGGCACTCCGGCCTCGTGCGCGACGGCGCTGATGCCTTCGAGGTCCAGCACGTCCTGGCGCGGGTTGGAGACCACTTCCCCGAAGAAGGCCTTGGTGTTGGGCTGCACGGCGGCGCGCCACTGCTCCAGGTTGTCCGGATCCGCCACGAACGTCACGGCGATGCCGAACTTTTTCAGGGTGTGCTTGAACAGGTTGTAGGTGCCGCCGTACAGGCTGGGGCTGGCGACGATGTGGTCTCCGGCCTCGGCCAGGTTGAGGATCGCGACGGTCTCCGCGGCCTGCCCGGACGCGAGCAGCAGCGCCCCGAGCCCACCCTCCAGGGACGCGAGGCGCTTTTCCACCGCTTCCTGGGTGGGGTTGCCGATGCGGGTGTAGATCGGCTCCAGCTCGGCCAGCGCAAACCGGTTGGCCGCAGCCTCGGCGCTGGGAAAGACGAACGAGGTGGTTTGGTAGATGGGCAGCGCGCGGGCGCCGGTGACGGCGTCGGGCTCCTGTCCCACATGGATCTGACGGGTTTCGAATGACCAGTTTCCTGACATGGCGTGCTCCCTATACCAGGGGCCGCACCGAGACTTCCGGCCCCGAAGGTAGCCGGCAGCCACGTGTGACCCGCGCTTGCCGTACGTCCTCTGACGTACAGCCAGGTCTTCACCCGGGGCACCCCACCGCGGTTGGAGGGTTGCCGGCCAGCAAGCCGGGGCTATCTGCTGGCACTCATGACCTATTCCCCCAATGAAAACGGATAACCCCGAAGCCCGCAACCTCTGTGACGGATCATTTCCCCGCGGGTTCGGGTGGCCGCGCCGGATGCCGGAAAGGATCAAGAATTAGGGCATCCGCAGCACTCCGGTGGTCCGGCACCGGGCGCAGGATGAGGCCGCCGGCGGAACATCTGCAGCTCAAACCTGCCATTTGACGACTTAGGCCAGCCTTGGTCGTGAGGTCAGTCACAACGTGCCATTATGGGCCGCATGCGCTTGGACCATGTTTCTTATGCCTGTGAATCCGACGGTCTTTTGGCCACTACCGAGAGGATTGCTTCCGCTCTGGGAGCGGACTTCGTCAAGGGCGGTGTGCATCCTCGCTTCGGCACCCGCAACATGATTCTTCCCCTGGCCAACCACCAATATGTCGAGGTGGTCGAGGCCCTGAACCATCCGGCGTCGGACAAGGCGCCCTTCGGCCAGGCCGTCCGCCAGCGCTCCGAATGCGGCGGCGGCTGGATGGGCTGGTGCGTAGCCGTGGACGACCTTTCACCCTTTGAAGCGCGTCTGGGCCGCGAGTCGGTGCCCGGAAACCGAAAGTTTCCCGACGGCCAGGAACTGACCTGGCAGCAGATCGGCATCAACGGCCTGATCGCCGACCCCCAGGTGCCGTACATGCTGCGCTGGGACGACGGCACCGAGCCGCTGCACCCTTCGGCCGCCCTGCCCGGCATGCCGGGCTCCGTGAAGCTGGACTCGCTGACCATCGCCGGGTCGGCCGAGCGCGTGACCCAGTGGCTGGGCACCCCGGTCGAGGAACCGCTGGAAAATGTGGGCGTGACCTGGATTTCTCCCAAGGGAACCCCCGGCATCATGTCCGTCAGCTTCAACACGGCCAATGGTTCAGTCGAGATCTAGGTTCCCCGGATCCCTCCGCTGCGCAATGGCGGGATTCTCCCTAACCGGAGGGTTTTCCACAACGGGGAGTCCTGCCCTCGCGGGCCGTCCGCCGCCCGTCCAGCCTTGAGGCATGGACCCTGCACTCATATTCTCAGCCGATGCCGCAGCCCACGGTACGGACCGGCGTTCCCTGGCGCTGAGCTGCCGATCGGGCAAACTTGTCCGACTCCGGCCCGGTGTCTACATTCAGGCGGACGACTGGCTGAATCTGCCTCCTTGGGAGCGGGAGCGGGCACGTATCCGGGCCGCCGTGGAACAGGTACCGGGGCAGCGCATCCTTATCCAACAATCCGCGGCAGTTATTTGGGGATTGCCCGTGATTGGGAAATCGCCCGAAGTACTGTTGCTGGCCGTTCATCCCACGCATGGCAGGCGCCGCGGGGATCTCCGCTGGGCTGAGCGCCGGCTGCTGGAACCTGTCACCACGTGGGACGGGGTCCCCCTGACGTCCCGAGCACACACCGTCCTGGACATGGCTGCCTATCTGAACTTTGAACGTGCAGTCCCGGCCATGGACCATGTGCTGCGGCCGGATCCCGTTCGCAGTCTTCCCGGTCTGAGGCAAGAGCACCTTCGGGAGTTGGCGGAGCAGCTGCCTGGCCGCACCAAACGGCTCCGGGCTCAGCGGGTTATCGACTTCGCGCAGGTGCTCTCCGAGTCAGCCGGTGAGTCCTATTCGCGGGCTGTGCTGCATCTGCATGGTTTCCCGGAGCCTGAGCTCCAGCACGGATTCGACACCTCGTCAGGCCGATTCCGTACCGACTTCTACTGGCCCGAGCACAGGCTCGCCGGGGAGTTCGACGGAGCAGTGAAATACGGACGCGGCAAAGAGAGCCGTGCACCGGCGTGGGACACGCTCGTCCGGGAGAAACGCCGGGAAGACGCTATTCGGGCCACCGGCGTGGGATTTGTCCGCTGGTCTTGGAATGACATCACCCGGCCACCCCAACACCCAGAGGGTTTGGTGCAGCGTCTGGTCCGGGCTGGACTGCCCCAATCCCGCCACCGCTGATTCCCTCCGCTTTGTGGGCATTCCCTCCGCTGCGCAGCGGAGGGAACGCCACAGGCCGGAGGGTTTCGCCCGAGGCCCGGATCTCCCGCCCGCCGATCCGGCCGGCTAGCCCCGACCGGCCCCAGCAGCCCCAGCCGCCCTGATCAGCCGGGCGTTGAGCCCGCGGACCGTTCCGGCGTCGATCTTCACCACGCGCCGGTCATATGTGAGCAACCCGTTCACCTCGTCCTCCACATCGGTGAGCTGGGTGTACACGGTGGCGGCCAGGCCCTCTTCCACCGCAGGTTCGATCTGCTTCCGGTGCAGCTTTGCGTACGCCTTCCGCAGGGCGTCCCGGGTCTTGAACCGCCGGTAGCCGAACTCCTTGTCATTGAAGGTGTGGCCCGGCACGCGCAGGCTGTAGCCGCCGTATTCGGAGAGCACGACGGCGCGTCCGTCCCGCAGCCAGCCCTTCCGCAGCCGGAACGGCACAAAGTACACGTGAATGCTCTTGAGGTCTCCCCCGCCCTGGTCATGCCAGCCGCTGGCATGGTCGATGCTCCGTGTGGGATCCAGCCCGCGCAGCAGCTGCGTGGCGGCGTTGGCGTCGAACTGGCCCCAGCCTTCGTTGAACGGCACCCAGACCGCTATTGAGGTGCAGTTGCGCAGCAGGTCAACCGTCCCGCGCAGCTCGGCACGGAACTCCGCCCGGCCCTGCTCATCCGCACGCCCGAAGGCTGCGTAATCGCCGTCGTCGCGGTGCGGCATCCCTACTGCAGGGGCGGTCACGACGGCGTGCCGGTACGAGCGGCCGCCGTTGACCAGGTCCTGCCAGACCAGCATGCCGAGCCGGTCGCAGTGGTAGTACCAGCGCAGGGGTTCGATCTTGATGTGCTTGCGCAGCATCGTGAAGCCAAGATCCTTGGCGGCTTCAATGTCGTAGGCCAGTGCCTCGTCGGACGGCGCCGTGTACAGCCCGTCCGGCCAGTACCCCTGGTCCAGCAGCCCGGCGTGGAAGTACGGGCGCCCGTTGAGCAGCAGCCGGGTGTGCCCGGCAGCATCCGGCCCCGTGCCGAAGGTCCGCAGCCCGGTGTAGCTGCGCACGCTGTCGATCTCCGCGCCGCCATCCCCGGCGAGCAGCCGCACCGACACGTCATAGAGAAAGGGATCCTCCGGCGTCCACAGGTGCGGATCCGGCACCGGAATCCGCACCGGCTTTCCGGGCACGACGACGGCGTCCGCCACAGTGCGCCCGCCGGACGACACGGTGATCGCCGCCCGCAGGTCGCCGTGACCGCTGGACGAGGCGCCGGCTGAGGCGCTGGCTGAGGCGGCGGACGAGGCGCCGGCCGAGGCGCTGGCTGAGGCGCCGGTCCCGGCCGAGCCGGTCCCGCCGCCGTCGAGCAGCACGGTGACCGAGACGGATTCCAGGTCCGGCACCAGGACCAGCTGTGAAATGCTCGTGCGCGGCACCGATTCCAGCCACACTGTCTGCCAGATCCCGGACTGCGCGGTGTACCAAATGCCGCCCCGGTCCAGGGTCTGTTTGCCCCGGCTGGCGTAACCGGTGTCGCTGATGTCCCGGACCCGGACCACGAGCTCGTGTGCGGAATCCCCGGAATCCCCGGAATGTCCGGTATCGCCGGTCCCGCCGGAATCAACGTTTCCGCCGGAATCCATCGACCCGTCGGCGTCCCCGCTGCCGGCGGCCAGCGCATCAGTGATGTCCAGGGAAAAGGGAAGGTAGCCGCCGTCGTGCCCTCCCACGTCGATCCCGTTGACGGTGACGGTGCAGCTCTGGTCCATGGCCCCGAAATGCAGCAGCACGCGCTCCCCCGCGAAGCCGGCGGGCAGCCGGAGCGTCCGCCGGTACCAAAGGAACTGCTGGGGCTGAAGCTGGCGGTTCACGCCGGAGAGCGGCGCCTCGGGCGAGAACGGAACCAGGATCTCCCCGTCCCATTCGCCGTCAGCCGGCGGCTGTTCGCGGCGTGCCGAGGTGATGGCGTATTGCCAGTAGCCGTTGAGGTTCAGGTAGCTGTCCCGGACCAGCTGGGGACGGGGATAGTCCTGCAGCACGGAGTCCGGATCGAGGTCCGCTCCCCAGCGGGTTGTCAGAGTCACGAAGCGGTTTCTTCCTGCTGGCTGGTGGATGCGCCCACGTCGTCCGGTTCCGGTGCAGCGCGGTATTCCTCGGCCAAGAGTCCCATCAGGATCTGGTCCTGGAAGCTGCCGCGGTGGAAGACGGCGGCGCGGCGGCGGCCTTCGACGGTGAACCCGAGGGAGGAGTACAGCCGGATTGCCCTGTCGTTGTAAGACCATGTCTGCAGTTCCACCTTATGGGCGCCCAGTTCATCGAAGGCCAGGCGGAGAGCCAGCTGCAACGCTTCCCGGCCGATGCCCCGGCCCTGGAAATCCGGGCCGATGATGATGGCCATGGTGGCGATGCGTTCCGGTACCGACAATCCCCACGCGCTGACGTGCCCGGCCAGTGAGCCGTCCGCATCAATGATGCTGTAGCCGAATCCCGATGCCGCGTCGTTCTTGCTCCAGGCGGCGAACATTGACGCGAGGGCCTCCGGTGGACGCAGAGTTATCCGCTCCTGCTGCAGCACCGATTGGAACGGGTTGTTCCACCAGGAACACAGTTCCGGAAGGTCGGCGTCCTGCAGTTCGCGGAAACGGATGTGCCGGCCCGAAAACAGGGTGCCCGACCACAACTGCAGGGCGTGGAAGTCAGTTGTCTGCGCCGATTCGCTCATCCGGAGATCCTAGCGCGGCGGGCGGCCCGGGCCCCGGCGGCACAGGGGGTCAGTCGCCGATGCCGATCGCCGAACCGAACAGGGCAAACCCGACAAAGCCGGCGATGTCCACCAGCGCGTGCGCGATCACCAGCGGCATCACCCGTTTCGTTTTGGTGTAGGCGTAGCCAAAGAGCAGTCCCATCAGGAAGTTCCCGATCCCGGGCCCGATCCCCTGGTACAGGTGGTAGCTGGCGCGGATCAGGGCGCTGGTGAGGATGATCGCCGGGGTGCCCCAGCCCAGCTGCCGCAGCCGGATAAAGAGGTAGCCCACCACAATGACCTCCTCCAGCACCGCATGCCGCAGGGCAGAGAGGATCAGCACCGGCAGGGTCCACCAGTAGGTGTCCAGCGCGGCCGGCACCAGCGCCGTGGTGATGCCCAGCGCCCGGCCCGCGGCGTACACGCCCAGGGTTCCGGCGCCGATGACGGCGGCCAGCCCGAAACCCAGCCCGAAGTCGCGCACCGGCTTGGCGAAGGTGAAGCCCAGGCGCCGGAACGCGCTCTTGCCCGGTGCGGTCAGCAGGAACAGCACCAGGGCCACCGGCAGCAGCGAGAAGAAGATCCCCAGCAGCTGATAGGTCAGATCGAACCAGGGGCTCTCGTCCAGCACCGGATTCAGCGTGGTGGTCTGCCCCTCCAGCGGGCCCTTCGAGGCCTTCTCCAGGAGTTCGACGACGGCGTACACCCCGGATCTGCCCAGCGACAGTCCCAGCACAATGAGGATTTCGAAGACGAGCATCTTCCGAGCCCGCGGATCCAGGGCTTCGGCGGGGGCGGAGGGGAAGGCGGCGCGCATGCCTCTCATTGTGCCGGATGCCGCCGGCTGTCCTCAGGAGCGGTCCGTTTCGTAGGTGACCTTGACCATTCCGGTCTTCTCGAAGCGCTGTTCGCGGAGCAGCCGCAGGCTCAGCCGCAGCCCGTCAGGAAACACCCGGGTGCCGGCGCCCACAGTCACGGGATAAATCATCAGGCTCACCATGTCCACCAGCCCCAGCCGAAAGGCGGCTGCGGTCACTGTGGGTCCTTCGATGAGGAGGTCGCCGGCCGTTTCGGCCTTCGCCCGGTCGATGGCTTCCACCGTGAGGTCGCGTTCCAACCGGGTGCGTTCCGTCCAGACGTCCTCCAGCGTCCGGGAAAAGACCACCTTCCGGGCCCGCTTCCAGACCTCGGCAAAGGCGGCCGATTCCGGCGACTGCGCGGCAAGGGAGGGATCGGTTTCCCAGCCCGCCATGCTCTCGTACATCCGCCGCCCGTACAGATGCGTCGTCACGCCGGCCAGGTCCGCGGTGACGTCCGCAACCATGGCTTCGTCCGGAACGGCCCAGGAGATCTCCCCGGAATCATCATTGATGTACCCGTCCAGCGTGCAGGACAGCATGTAGATGATTTTTCCCATGCCACATTTCAACCCCGCGCTCGGACGGAGAACAAGTGTGGCGGCGTCGGTTGCCGGACCCGCGTCGGAATCGGGACCGGACCGCCGCGGCATCAGGCGCACACCGGTCAGCGGCGCACCTGAACCCCGGCCTTCCAGACGCTGCCGGTCAGCGGCATGCCCGGCCGGTAGGCCAGATGCGCGGCCGAGGGGGCGTTGAGCAGCTGCAGATCCGCCCGGTGCCCGACGGCGAGCGAACCCACCGCCCGCTGTCCGTTCCGGTCCTTGCCGGTGTGCCTGCGCAGCGCCAGTGCACCGCCGAACGTCGCAGCCCGGACGGCTTCCTGCACGGTCAGCCCCATCTGCAGCACGGCGGTGGCGACGCAGAAGTTCATCGAGCTGGTGTAGGAGGTGCCCGGGTTGCAGTTCGAGGCCAGGGCCACCGGCACCCCGGCGTCCAGCAGCCGGCGGGCGTCGGCCAGCGGGGCGCGGGTGGAGAGGTCACAGGCCGGCAGGCAGGTCGCCACCGTCCCGGGCGTTCCGGGCCCGGAGTCCTCGGATCCGAATTCCCCGGCTCCGGCACCCGGATCCCGCCCGGACCAGGTCCCGGCGAGCGCCGCGACGTCGTCGTCGGACAGGTAGTTCACGTGGTCCACGCTGGCCGCTCCGAACTCCACGGCCAGCCGCACGCCGGCACCATGGCCAAGCTGGTTGCCGTGCACCCGCAGCCCGAGGCCGGCGTCCCGGCAGGCGCGGAGCACCCGGCGTGACTGCTCCTCGGTGAAGGCGCCCTTTTCGCAGAAGACGTCCGCCCACTGCACATAGGGCAGCACGGCGGCGAGCATGTCCGTGCAGACCAGGTCGGTGTAGTCCTCGGCATCCGCGCCGTCGGGCACCAGGTGCGCGCCCAGGAAGGTGACCTGGTCCGCCACGGTGGAGGCGATCCGCGCGTGCCGCCGTTCCTCCTCAAGACTCAGGCCGTAGCCGGTTTTGGTCTCGAGATAGGTGGTGCCGCCGGCGGCGGCCTCGGCAGCACGGGCCAGCAGCAGCCGGGTCAGGTCGTAGTCCGAGGCGGCACGCGTGGCTTCGGTGGTTACAGCGATCCCGCCGGCGGCGTAGGACTGCCCGGCCATCCGGGCCTCGAACTCGGCGCCGCGGTCTCCGGCGAAGGCCAGGTGCGTGTGCGAATCCACCCAGCCGGGCAGCCCCGCCCGGCCTCCGGCGTCAACCACTGCGTCGGCGGCCGGGGCGTCCCGGGCGGCGCCGATCCAGCTGATCCGCTCCCCCTCGAACACCACTGCCGCGTCGCGGAGCACGGCGGCCTGATCTCCCCGGGCATAGTCCTGCGTGGAGAGTTCGCCGATGTTGGTGATCAGGGTCGAAACCGGGCTCATGGCTGCGGAGTTCCTTCGAAAGTGGTGTCGCGGGCGGCGTCGACCGCGGCGATGGCTGCACTGAGCAGGGTGGCTGGGTCGCCCAGGGTGGCGTGCTTTCCATTGCCGGCTATCACGCGCCCGCCGACGACGACGGCGATCACGTCCGCCGCGGTGGCGGTCAGCGCCAGCTGGCCGGGGCGGGAGCCGGCCGTGCGGACGCTGCGCGGATCGACGCTCATGAGGTCGCAGACCTTTCCGGCTTCCAGCCCCGGGCTGGTCCGGCCCTGGGCGTGTGCTCCGGCGTCGGACGCTGCGGCGTGCAGGTCAGCGGGGGCGAAGCGGCCGCGCTCCCCCGACGCCAGCCGCTCGCCGTGCTCCAGCGCGCGCATCTCCAGCCAGGGGTCGACGACGGCGTGCTGGTCGGTGCCCAGCGCGATCCGGGCGCCGGCGGCCCGCAGCCGTGCGGCCGGGCCGATGCCGTCGGCCAGATCGGCCTCGGTGGTGGGACACACGACGATGGTGGTCCCCGCATTCCCGAGGACGGTGATGTCCTCTTCGCTCAGATGGGTGGCGTGCACCGCCGAGAGCCGCGGGCGAATGAGCCCGTGCCGCTGCAGCAGCATGGTGGGCGTCAGGCCGGTGGCCCGCAGGCAGGCTTCGTTCTCGGCGGGTTGTTCGGAGAGGTGGATGTGCAACGGCAGATCCGCCGGCAGGTTTGCGGCGATCACCGCCAGGTCAGCTTCCGGGACGCCGCGCACTGAGTGCAGCGCCGCCCCGACGCTGACCTGCCCCGGATCGAATTCAGCGGCGACGGCGGTCCGCAGCGACCCGAACCGGTCCAGCCAAGCCGACGCATCCCGGTCGCCGAAGCGCTGCTGCTCGGCGGTCAGCGGGGTATCGAAGCCGCCGGCCAGGTAGCAGGTGTCCAGCAGGGTCAGCCGGATCCCGGCGGCGACGGCGGCCCGCGCCAGCGCCCGTTCCATGGCGTGCTCCCCGGATCCGTCTTCGCCGTAGGGGCTGCCGTCCGGCCGGTGGTGGACATAGTGGAACTCGGCGACGGAGCTGAACCCGGTGACCACCATCTCGGCAAACACCGCGGTGGCCAGCTGCTCGTACAGCTCCGGCGTCAGGGCGCCGGCCGCCTGGTACATCTGCTCCCGCCAGGTCCAGAAGCTGCCCGCGCCGCCGGCGTGGGTGCGCCCGCGCAGGATCCGGTGGAAGGCGTGCGAGTGCGCGTTCGACGCCGCCGGGAAGGTGACGCCGGGCAGCTGCAGGTCTCCCGGCTGCGGCTCGGTTCCCGGCGTGGCCGAGGTGACCGTGCCGGCGTCGTCGATTTCCAACCGGACCCCGTCCGCCACTGCACCGTTCACCCAGCCCTGCTCGCACCACAGGGTCCGGGTCACAGCAGGTCCTGCAGCACGTCGGCCAGGGCTTCCACGCCCAGCTGGGCGTCGCCGTCCTCGACGTACTCCTCCGGCGAATGGCTGATCCCCGACGGGTTCCGGACAAACAGCATGCCGGTCGGCACGCGGGCCGCCAGCACTCCGGCGTCGTGCCCGGCACCGGTGGCCAGCACCGGAGCTCCCGGGACGGTGCGCGCGACGGACTGCTCGAGGGAACGCTGCAGGGCCGGGTCGAAGTGGACGGTGCCGGAGTAGGATTCCTCGGTCAGCTGTACGCTGCAGCCTTCAAACGCGGCGATCTTCTGAGCCTGGCCGTGGATCTTCTCCACCAGGGCGGCCGTCACGGCGTCGTCCGGGTGGCGGACATCGAGCCAGAGATCCACGCGCGAGGCAATGACGTTGGTGCCGCCGGGTACCGGTTCCAGCCGGCCCACCGTGGCGCGGGCTCCGGACTGGGCGGCGGCGGTCTGCCGCACGGCCACGATCAGCTGGGCGGCGGCGACCATGGGGTCGGCGCGGTCTGCCATCAGGGTGGTGCCGGCATGGTTGCCCTGCCCGGAGATGGAAAACCGCCAGCGGCCGTGGCCCAGGACGGACCCGCCCACCGCGACCGCCGGACCGTGCCCGGCGGCGTCGGTGAACTCTTCGGTGTTCAGGCCGCGGCCCTGCTCCACGTGCAGTTCCACAAAGTCGCCGATGGTGCCCAGCACGGCGTCGTCGCGGCCCATCGCATCGGGGTCTCTCCCGTTGGCACGGGAGACATCGGCGAAGGTGTTGCCGTCGGCGTCGCGCAGGGCCAGCGCCTTGCGCGGATCGATCGTTCCGGCGAGCAGCCGGGAGCCGAGGCAGGCGACGCCGAACCGCGAACCTTCCTCCTCCGGGAACACCGCGACGGCGAGCGCACGGTTCCGGAACAGGCTGCCGCTGTTCTCCCGGGCCTGCAGGAGATCCACGGCGGCCAGGGCGCTGGCCACCCCGAGCGGGCCGTCAAAAGCGCCGCCGCCGGGAACGGAGTCGAGGTGGGAGCCGGTGACCAGGGCGCCGCGGCGCTCGGGTGATGTGGGGTCGTTGCCGGGCAGGTCCCACCAGGCCCAGAGAATGCCGTTGCGGTCCGTTTCCACGGCCAGGTTCCTGCGGGCCGCCTCTGCGGAGAACCACTCCCGCAGCTCCAGTTCCGCAGCGGAATAGACCGGACGCGAATAGCCGCCGCGGCGGGCATCGCGGCCGGTGTCTTCGATGGCGGACAGGAGGGTGTTGACGCTCGATGTGTTCACCATGTCTATGTTCCCACCAGCAGCCGGTTCCTAGCCCTCGGCCATCGGAATGCGGATGCCGCGCTCGGCGGCTACGTCGGTGGCCCGCTGATAGCCGGCGTCGGCGTGGCGGACGACGCCGGTGCCCGGGTCGTTGGTCAGCAGCCGTTCCAGTTTCCGGGCAGCCAGTTCGGTTCCGTCGGCCACTGAAACCTGTCCGGCGTGGATGGAGCGGCCGATGCCGACCTCGCCGCCGTGATGGATGGAGACCCAGGTGGCGCCGGAGGCGGTGTTCAGCATGGCGTTCAGCAGCGGCCAGTCGGCGACGGCGTCGGAGCCGTCGGCCATGGCTTCGGTTTCCCGGTAGGGCGAAGCCACTGAACCGGAGTCCAGGTGGTCGCGGCCAATCACGATCGGTGCGCTCACCCTGCCCGCCGCCACGAGCCGGTTGAACAGCAGCCCGGCCTTGGCGCGGTCGCCGTAGCCCAGCCAGCAGATCCGGGCCGGCAGTCCCTCAAACTCGACGTGCTCGGCGGCGGCGTCGAGCCAGCGGTGCAGGCGGGCGTTGTCCGGAAAGAGTTCCTTGATGGCGGCGTCGGTGACCGCGATGTCCTGCGGGTCGCCGGAGAGTGCCACCCAGCGGAAGGGGCCCATACCCTCGCAGAACAGGGGGCGGATGTAGGCGGGCACGAAGCCCGGAAAGTCGAACGCACGGTCGTAGCCGCCCTGGCGGGCCTCGTCCCGGATCGAGTTGCCGTAGTCGAAGACCTCGGCGCCGGCATCCTGGAAGCCGACCATGGCCGCCACCTGGCGGGCCATCGATTCGCGCGCCTGCTTGGTGAATCCTTCGGGGTCGGCCGCGGCTGCCGCTTGCCACTGCTCCACCGGGATCCCTGCCGGCAGGTAGCTCAGCGGGTCGTGGGCGGAGGTCTGGTCGGTGACGATGTCCACGGTGATCTCGCCGGCGTTGTGCCGGCGCAGCAGTTCCTCGAACACCTCTGCGGCGTTGCCCATCAGGCCCACCGAGAGGGCGCGCTTTTCGGCCCGGGCGGCCATGACCTTGGCGACGGCGGTGTCCAGGTCGGTTTCCACCTCGTGCAGGTAGCGCTTGCCGGCGCGGCGGCGCAGGCGGGTCTCGTCGACGTCGACAATCAGCACCGCTCCCCCGTTCAGCGTCACGGCCAGCGGCTGCGCGCCGCCCATGCCGCCGCAGCCGCCGGTCAGCGTCAGGGTGCCGGCCAGGGCGGCGTTTTCGTCGTTGAAGAGTTTGCGGGCGACGGCGCCGAAGGTCTCGTAGGTGCCCTGCAGGATGCCCTGGGTGCCGATGTAGATCCACGAGCCGGCGGTCATCTGCCCGTACATCATCAGGCCCTCGGCCTCGAGCCGCCGGAACTCGGGCCAGGTGGCCCAGTCCCCCACCAGGTTCGAGTTGGCGAGCAGGACCCGCGGCGCCCACTCGTTGGTGCGGAACACGCCCACCGGTTTTCCGGACTGGACCAGCAGCGTCTCGTCATCCTCCAGCGTGGACAGGGTCCGGATGATCGCGTCGTACGCCTCCCAGCTGCGGGCCGCCCGGCCGGTGCCGCCGTAGACCACCAGATCCTCGGGGCGCTCGGCGACTTCGGCGTCCAGATTGTTCATCAGCATGCGCAGCGGAGCCTCGGTCTGCCAGCTCTTGGCGGTCAGCGAGGTGCCGCGCGGTGCCCGGATGCTGCGTGAAGGATCGGAGAAAGTAGCCATCTCCAGACCGTAACCGACGGCGTTCCGGAAAAGTGGCAGCGAACACGACGGGAATAGGAGTCGGAGATGCCCAGCGCCCAGGGCACTGTCCGGAACCCGGAAACAGGTTGGAACCGGGCGTAGGATCAGCGGTGGCCTGAGAAATCCGCGACAACCGGGAGATGGAACCAACAGTGAGCGCAGAAACGTCGGTAACGCTGGGAACCGGCCCGCTGACCGAAGCGGAACTCGTCGCCGTCGCCCGGCACGGGGCGGCAGTGGTGCTGTCCGCTGAGAGTGCTGCCGCCATGCAGTCCTCCCGGAGCGTCATCGAGGAACTGGCCGCTGATGACAAGCCCCACTACGGGGTGTCCACCGGGTTCGGTGCGCTGGCGGTGAAGCAGATCATACCGGAACAGCGCCGGCAGCTGCAGCGCTCGCTGATCCGCAGCCACGCGGCGTCGTCGGGCGCCGAGGTGGACCGCGAGGTGATCCGCGCCCTGATGCTGAACCGGCTCTCCACCCTGGCCACCGGCCGCACCGGCGTCCGGCCCGTCGTCGCCCATGCCTATGCCGGGCTGCTGAATGCCGGGATCACGCCGGTGGTCGGCGAGTACGGCTCGCTGGGCTGCTCGGGCGACCTGGCGCCGCTTTCGCACTGCGCCCTGGCCCTGATGGGTGAGGGCAGCGTGCGCACGGCCGACGGCGAACTGACCCCGGCAGCGCAGGCCCTGGCCGCTGCCGGGCTGGAACCGGTGGAGCTGCAGGAGAAGGAGGGCCTGGCCCTGATCAACGGAACCGACGGCATGCTGGGCATGCTCACCCTGGCCATCGCCGACCTGCGCCGGCTGCTGGGCACCGCGGATCTGGCCGCGGCAATGAGCGTGGAGGGACTGCTGGGTTCCGACGCCGTGTTTGCCGCGGATTTGCAGGCCCTGCGCCCGCAGCCCGGCCAGGCCGAATCGGCGGCGAACATCCGAGCGGTACTGGCCGGGTCGGTGCTGATCGAAGAACAGAAAACCGGCGGCTTCACCCGGGTGCAGGACGCCTATTCGCTGCGCTGCGCCCCGCAGGTGCACGGCGCCGCGCGGTCAACGCTTCTCCATGCCGAAACCGTTGCGCAGTGTGAGCGGGCCTCTGCCATCGACAACCCGGTGGTGACGCCGGACGGGCGGCTGGAGTCCAACGGCAATTTCCACGGTGCACCGGTCGGTTACGTGCTGGACTTCCTCGCCATCGCCGTCGCCGACGTCGCCTCCATGAGCGAGCGGCGCACCGACCGCTTCCTGGACCGATCCCGCAGCCACGGCCTCAACGCCTTCCTGGCCTTCGATCCGGGCGTCGATTCCGGGCACATGATCGCCCAGTACACCCAGGCCGGCATCGTTTCCGAACTCAAGCGGCTGGCCGTGCCCGCCTCGGTGGATTCCATTCCGTCCTCGGCGATGCAGGAGGACCATGTGTCGATGGGCTGGGCGGCGGGCCTGAAGCTGCGCCGCGCCGTGGACGGCCTGACCCGGGTCCTGGCCATCGAGCTGCTGACCTCGGCGCGGGCGCTGGACATGCGCGACGGCGGCGTCGCCACCTCCCGCAGCGCTCCCGCGGTCACTGCGGTGCGCTCGGCGCTGCGGGCGATGGTCGCGGGACCGGGTCCGGACCGGTATTTGGCGCCGGAGATTGAGGCGGCACGGGTGCTGGTTGCCGACGGTTCGCTGCTGGCCGCTGCTGACTCGGTGCTGGGCCGGCCGCTACTCTAGGCCTATGACGCCTTCGGATTTCGCTTCTGGTTTCTCCGCTGGTTCCCCCGGCTCTCCGGGCCCGGGCCGGCGCCTGACCGCCAGGGTCACCGGCGAGGTGCAGGCGGTGGGCTTCCGCTACCGGACCCTGCAGCAGGCAACCCGGCTGGGGCTGACCGGCGTGGTGTCCAACAGCAGCGACGGGTCAGTGCACGTGGTGGCCGAAGGGGCGCCGTCGGCGGTTGACGGGCTGCTGGAGTGGCTCCGGTCCCCCGCTGCCCCTGGAATCGTCACCGGGGTCGAGGAGTCGTTCTCCGCTGCCACCGGCGAGTTTCCGGATTTCCGCACGGACTGATTCCGTAGGACTGATTCCACCGGCTAAGCGGGCAAGGAATCACTCCACCCGGCTCAGCTGACGGCTGTGGCGGCGTTCGGCGACGGGCGGATCGAAGCGGGTGTCTTGCATGGTTCCGCCGTCGTCCAGCCATCCCCGCTTTGTGTAGAAGGTGATGGCGCGCTCGTTGGTTGCTTCAACCCACAGACAGGCTCTGTCGTACCCCAGCGAGATCAGCGTTTCTTCGGCGGCGGCAAAAAGGACGCTTCCTATGCCGTTTGCCCACCAGTCGGGATGCAGGTTGATGGCATACACCTGCCCGGTGCCCGGCTCGGGGTTGTCCGTGGCCGGTCCCACAACCGCAAATCCGACGACCTCATCGCCGGCCTGCGCCACCAGGTGAACTGTTCCTTCTCTGGGATTGAGGATGTTCCGACGCCAGTTGTCTGCATACCGGCGGCTGTCCAGCCCGTCGAGGTATTCGTCGGACATCACTCCCCGGTAGGCGGCCCGCCAAGCCGCGATGTGGATTACGGCCAACCTGTCTGCGTCGCTTTCCACAGGTGGCCGGACAGAGATGTTCGCAGACGTCATGGTCGGGAATGTACCAATAACGCCGGACATAACCGCACAACGCAACACGACGGCTCGCGGATCAATCCCGCTAGGCGAGGACGGCCCATCCGTTCGCCGGCACGAGGAACTCCCCGCCGTCGCGGGCGGCACTGCCGGCGACGACGGCGGTCGCACCGGCGCCGGGCAGAAGCTGTGCGGTCGGAGCAAGGTTCAGCAGCGTGACGAGCGCGTCGGCGCTGCTGGCGGCAGTGCGGAAGGCAAGGGTCTCATTCGACGCCACGATGAGGTTCGAGGTGGCGCGGTGGAGCCAGGGGTTCCGGCGACGGAGGCTGATGAGCTCCTGGTGCTCGTGCAGAATTCTGGATGCCTCCGGATCAAGGGCATCCTTCCCCGGGGGTGCGGCGGGGAATGCCGGCCGCACGGCGTCGTCACCGCCGAACCGGTCTTCCTTGACAGCCTTCCAGCCGAACTCGTCTCCCGCGTAAATGGAAGGGACTCCGGCAACGGTAAAGAGAACGGCGAGGGCATGCCCGACATGGTCCGAACCGATGGCGGAGGCTATGCGGGTGACGTCGTGGTTGCCGATGAACGTCGACGGGACGTAGCCGGACAGGAGCAGGCTGTGCCGCTTGAGCGCGTGGCCGAGTTCGTGGAGGTTGCGGTCGGAGATACCGTGCCAGATGCCCTGCCACAGCTCGTATTGGGTGAGCGAGTCCATCGTCGAGGCCTCAATCATCTGCACATCGGCGCCGTGAATGACCTCCCCGGTGAACCACGCCTCGGGATGCCGCTGTCGGACCTTCGGCAGGACCCCGGCCCAAAATTCAGGGGGGACGGCGTAGGCTGCGTCGAGCCTCCAGCCATCAACCCCCCGCTCCAACCAGTAATTCATGACGTCGATCACCAGGTCAGCGACGCGGGGTGAGCTGTGGTCCAGCGCGACCAGTCCGTCGTGGCCTTCAAAGACATCAGCTTTAACCGGCTTCCCCGGGCTCCACCCCGTCCAGTCGATGCGGAACAGGTCCGCGTACGGTGAGGCCAGACCGTTGCGCTCGACATCAGTGAACCAGGGATGTGCCCGCCCCACGTGGTTGAAGACACCATCCAGGAGGACGCGGATCCCCCGTTCGTGGGCAGCGTTCACCAAATGCACGACGTCGGACTCGTCGCCGAGCCGGTCGTCGACGGCGTAATAGTCGAGGGTGTCGTAGCCATGGGTCATTGAGGAGAAAACCGGGCCAAGGGCGAGGCCGTTCAAGCCCAGGTCAAGGATGTGGTCGAACCAGCGCTCCACCTCCGGAAGGCGGTGGCTGACGCTGCTGTCCCGGTCGTCGGGCCGGATCGGCGCACCCACGAAGCCCAGCGGATACACATGCCACCACATAACGTGCTCAACCCAGTTGGTGCTCATCAAATCCTGCCCTCGCTGTTGCTCTTACTCTTCCGGTTTGTGTCTTCGTCCCGGTTCCGGGAAGAGCTCGATCCGCACGGTTCCGCGTCAGCATCCCGGCGTCATCCCGGCGTCATCCCGTTGCTTGATTCTTTCATGCACCGGGCGGGCTTTCTTGGAACGGGGCAGTTGAAAGGAATTCGCCGGCGGTACGACGCCAATGCCCGAATTTGATGATTGTGTCCGGACAAAGAAAAGCGCCGGCAGACTATGGGCTGGTTGGGGGGAACAACCCTAGTCTGCCGGCGCCGGATAGGTCACTACTCTATCCATTCATCACTCGCACCCTTATGAGGTACTTCTACAATAATGGACCTGGCTGGGCGGGAACTGTAGGAAAGCTGGCAACTCCCTGAACGCCCGGTCCGGCGGTTTTCCCGCAGGTCAGGACGCCCGCTGCCGGCCGTCCAGGACATGCTGCTGGCGGGGCAGCTGAGGCAGGGCAGTGCTGGCGGCCAGCACCAGCGCCGGACGCGCACCGTTGGCTGTGTTGCAGATTTGCTGGGCAGGGGCCGCCGGGCCGCCGGCGCCGGAGGAGCTGTCCTTCGCGCTGCCCGGCTTGTTGCCCGGCACGCGGTCTCCCGAGCTGTCGGTGCGCTCCGCCGGCGCTGACTTCGATCCGGCGTTGTTGGCGGGGCGGTCTTGTGCCTGAGCCGTTTTGGCCGGCGGGATTTTCGACTGGGTCCTGATCCCCTGCGCCGGGTTCGACGCGGATTTCGTCGGAACGGTCTTTTTCGGCGCAGGCTTGGCCGAGGCGGCAATGTTCTGCCCGTTGGCCGGCTGCTTCTGAGCGGCAGGTTTCGTCGCGGCCGTGTCCGAAGCGGACACCGATGCGGCGGGGCGGACCGTCCGCGGACTGACGGGAGCCGGGTGGGGCCGCCCCGTGGCGGCAGGCGGGCGCAGGGCGGACCGAACTTCTTCGGTCGCCGATCGTGTCGTGCCGAGAAATGCCAC
The DNA here is from genome assembly GCF_030125545.1 of Arthrobacter sp. zg-Y1219. Lineage (NCBI taxonomy): Bacteria > Bacillati > Actinomycetota > Actinomycetes > Micrococcales > Micrococcaceae > Arthrobacter > Arthrobacter sp. zg-Y1219. The sequence goes on along the minus strand of NZ_JASKLY010000012.1, from coordinate 268,160 downwards.
GGCGGCGGTGTCTTCCGGCGCCGTTTCTGTCCGCTTGAGCGCCCATTTGTTCACCAGGCGGTAGACGGCGGCAATTACCACAATCAGCGCAGCGCCGGTCCCGTAAAGAAGCACCAGGGACAGGGCCAGAGAAGTTGTCCCGCCGGAAAAGAAACCGAAGTCTGTTATTGCCAATATGAGCCATACGCAGGAAATAACGGTTATAGCTGTTCGTACTTTTACATAGAGGGGACGTTGCTGCGCGCCAACGAGCTGTGGCGGCAATATATCTGGCACTGGGACAGACCTTTCAAGACAAAAAGGCGGATCTAAACGAAGAGGAAGCCGACATGGCTTTGTCCTTCAACTTTAGGCACCGGGGGCAGTGAAAAAGACCATACGCGCCACCTCGGACCGATTCGTTACGCAGTAGTTGTGAGATCTTGGTCACAGCGTTGCGCGAGCTGGATCCAGGGCCTTGGCCGCCGGGGTTTTCGAACTCTCGCCCAGCAGCGGGGCAACCGCCAGTTCAGCAATTCCGGACGAGGTCTGAAAGCCGTAGCCACCCTGCCCGGCGAGCCAGAAGAACCCGGGAACGACGTCGTCGTACCCCACCACCGGCAGGCCGTCGGCAGCTTCGGTGCGCAATCCGGTCCAGGACCGGACCACGTCGGTGATGCCCAGCGTCGTGACGGAATTGACGAGTTTCACCAGCGCCTCGACCTCCTCCGCGCGCGGCCGGGCGTCCACCGGATCGCTCGGCACGGTCTCCGACGGAGAGATCAGCACCTGCTCTCCTTCCGCCCGGTAATAAAAGGACTCATCGGCGTCGGCAACCATTGGCGCGCCCGGTGCCAGCGGGTTTTTCACGATGACGACGGCGGCTGTGCGCCGGTACGGCTGCAGCCCGCGGGTCCGGACACCGTACAGCGAGGCCAACCGGTCGGCCCACGCGCCGGCCGCGTTCACCACCACGCGGGACCGGATGCTCAGCGGCCCGGCCGTGGTCACCCAGCTGCCGGCGTCGTCGTCTGCACCGGGTTCGAACACCGCGCTCCGGACCGGATGGCCGGTCAGGATCCGTCCGCCGCGGTCCAGGATCCGCTGCCGGTGATACTCCATCAGCGCATCGGTGTTGCAGGCAACGGAGGTGGTGTCCAGGCCTGCCGCGGCAAACGCGCCGGGTTTCAGCTCGGGAGCCAGGGCCTGCACTTCGCCGGGTGTGACCGGACGCATGTGGCCGCTGGCCCGGTCCCGGACGGTGTCCTCGGTTCCCACCAGCAGAAAGCTGCGCGGGGTGAGCACCGGTTCCGGCAGATGGACCTCCAGCGCCCGGATCAAGGCGAGCGTCCGGATCGTCAGGTCCTGAATCACGGCCGGGCCGTAACTGGGAATGAGCTGCCGTGCCGAGCGCGAGGAGGTGTGGAAGCCCAGGGTTTCCTCGGCCTCCACCACCAGCACGCTGGTCCGGCCGGCCAGCGCCGAGCCCAGGGACAGTCCGGCGATTCCTCCGCCGACCACCAAGATGTCGACTTCCCCGACGCCGTCAGCTTCCCGGGCGCCGTCGCCTTTCCCGGCGCCGTCGACTTTCCCGCTGCCACTGTCCATTACTTGCCTCCTCGGGCCCTCACGGCCAGTCCAGTCCCTCGGTCAGGATTTCCATCAGGGTCTCCGATCCCAGCAGGTACATGCCCGGATGGTCGTCGGAGTTGGCCAGCAGGCTCGAGGCCATGCAGACTGCCCAGCCCTGCGCCCTCCCCCAGACGTGCGGATCGGCGTCGTACTGGGTGCCCAGGGATTTCCGGAACTCATTACGTCCGGTCCGGTCAAACACCAGCCAGGCGGCGGCGAGGTCAGTGGCCGGATCTCCCGCGGTCAGGTCGCCGAAGTCGATCACGGCCTGCAGCGTGCCGTCCGCCGCGCCGACGAGGTTGGCGGGGTGCAGGTCGCCGTGAATCCACAGCGCCGGTCCGGGCCAGACCGGAAGCTCGAGGCTGGCCTCCCACAGCTCGCGGATCCGGGCCGCGTGCGGCACCATGCCGCTGTCGAGGCGGCCCCGCACGGCGTCGTTTCGGCTGGCGAGCGGAACGCCGCGCACCGGGTTGCGCGGAAAGTCCGGCGGCGCCGGCCGGTGGAAGGCGTTCAGGAACCCGGCCAGTGGGGCGGCCAGTGCCACGTTGCGGTCCCGCGGCTGGAGCGAGACGGCGGTGCCGGGAAACCAGCGCGTGACGTTCCACGGCCAGGGAAATGCCTCGGAGGGGCTGCCGGCGTAGAGCGGAGCGGATGTCGCGACCGTCAGGTCCGCGGTCAGTGCGGGCAGCCAGACCTGTTCGTTGGCGGTCAGCGCCGCTGCCGACAGACGCCGGGGCAGCCGGACGGCATAGTCGGTGCCGAGCCGGAAGATGTAGTTGTCCCAACCGTTGGCCACCGGCCGCAGCGGCCGGTCCGCCAGGTGCGGGTGCTGTTCCTGCAGCAGCCGGCGCACCAGGGACTCATCCACGAAGATCTCTGCGGGAGGGTGATTGGCCATGCCCTGACCCTACCGCCCGCCGGAGTGCTGCGTCTGCCCGCGGAGATGACCGGCCGCCACCCGGGTTAACGCGGACGCCGGCCCCGGGAATCCCGGGACCGGCGTTCGTTTAGATCAGATCAGCGGCCGGTGTCAGCCCTGCACGCCGAGGCGTTCGAGGATCAGCTCGCGCACGCGGCCGGCGTCGGCCTGTCCGCGGGTTGCCTTCATGACGCCGCCGACAATGGCGCCGACAGCCTGCACCTTGCCGCCGCGGATCTTGTCCGCGACGTCGGGCTGGGCCGCCAGGGCGGCGTCGATGGCTTCGAGCAGCGGGCCGTCGTCGGACACCACGGCCAGGCCGCGCGCCTCGATGACTTCCTCCGGAGTGCCTTCGCCGGCGAGGACGCCGTCGAGGACCTGCCGGGCCAGCTTGTCGTTGATCTTGCCGGCCTGGATCAGGCGGTCCAGTTCAACGATCAGTTCGGGCGTGACGCCAACCTCGGTCGGATCGACCTCGGCTTCCTTGGCGCGGCGGGAGACTTCGCCCATCCACCACTTGCGGGCCACCTGTGCGGAGGCGCCGGCGGCGATGGTGTCTTCGATGGAGTCCATGACCCCGGCGTTGACGACGTCGCGGAACTCGGCATCCGAGTAGCCCCAGTCGGCCTGCAGCCGCTTGCGGCGCTCGGCGGGCGGCTCGGGCAGGCGGGAGCGCAGCTCCTCGATCCATTCCTTGGAGGTGACCACGGGAACGAGGTCGGGCTCCGGGAAGTAGCGGTAGTCGTCGGCGTCGGACTTGGGCCGGCCCGACGTCGTCGAGCGCGTGTCCTCGTGCCAGTGCCGGGTTTCCTGAACAATCTTGCTGCCGGATTCGAGCACAGCGGCGTGGCGCTGGATTTCGTAGCGGACGGCGCGTTCGACGGCGCGCAGCGAGTTAACGTTCTTGGTTTCCGAGCGCGTGCCGAACTTTTCCTGGCCGTATGGGCGCAGGGACACGTTGGCGTCGCAGCGCACGTTGCCGCGTTCCATCTTGGCGTCGGAGACTCCGAGGTTCTTCACGATCTCGCGGACCGCGGCCACGTAGGCCTTGGCCAGCTCGGGCGCGCGGGATCCGGCGCCCTCGATCGGCTTGGTGACGATCTCGACCAGCGGAACGCCGGACCGGTTGTAGTCCACCAGCGAGAAGTCGGCGCCCTGGATGCGTCCGGTGGCGCCGCCCATGTGGGTCAGCTTGCCGGCGTCCTCTTCCATGTGGGCGCGTTCGATCTCGACGCGGAACACGGTGCCGTCTTCAAGTTCGATGTCCAGGTAGCCGTCGTACGCGATGGGATCTTCGTACTGCGAGGTCTGGAAGTTCTTGGGCGTGTCCGGGTAGAAGTACTGCTTCCGGGCAAAGGTGCACGACGGCGCGATCTTGCAGTTCAGCGCGAGGCCGATCAGGATCGAGTACTCCACGGCGGTTTTGTTGACCACCGGCAGCACGCCGGGCATGCCAAGGCAGACCGGGGTGACGTTGGTGTTCGGCTCGTCGCCGAAGACGTTGGGCGCATCGGAGAACATCTTGGTGTTGGTGTTGAGCTCCACATGGACCTCGAAACCGAGCACCGGATCGTACTTCTCCATGGCCTCTTCGAAGGACAGGGTGTCGTCCTGGATGTGCACAGACATTACTTCACTCCTCCGAGTACGGGTGCAGAGGCCAGCAGCGGGCCGCCCCACTTCTGTTCCAGCAGGCCTTCGAGGGCCGCGCCGGCGCGGTACAGCCGGGCGTCTTCGCGGACCGGAGCCAGGAACTGGATGCCCACGGGCAGTCCGTCGGCCAGGCCGCCGGGGATCGAGATGCCCGGGACGCCGGCCAGGTTGGCCGGAATGGTTGCGACGTCGTTCAGGTACATCGCCAGCGGATCGTCGAGCTTTTCGCCGAGCTTGAACGCCGTGTTGGGCGAGGTCGGGGAGATCAGGACGTCGGCCTGGGCGAATGCGGCGTTGAAGTCGCGCTGGATCAGGGTGCGCACCTTCTGGGCCGAGCCGTAGTAGGCGTCGTAGTAACCGGCGGACAGCGCGTAGGTGCCCAGGATGATGCGGCGCTTGACCTCTTCACCGAATCCGGCGGCGCGGGTGGCGCCCATGACGCGTTCGATGGTCATCGGACCGTCGGCGGGCAGGGCACGCAGGCCGTAGCGGACGCCGTCGTACTTGGCCAGGTTCGAGGAAGCCTCGGAGGGCATGATCAGGTAGTAGGCGCCGAGGGCGTACTTGAAGTTGGGGCAGGAGACCTCAACGATTTCCGCTCCGGCATCCTTGAGGAGTTCAAGCGACTCGTTGAAGCGGGCCAGGACGCCGGCTTCGTAGCCTTCGCCCTGCAGTTCCTTGATGACGCCGATGCGCATGCCGGCCACGTTGCCGTTGCGGGCGGCCTCCACGAGGTTGCCCACGGGGTCGGTCAGCGAGGTGGAGTCGCGGGGGTCGTGGCCGCCGATGACCTCCTGCAGCAGTGCCGCATCCAGGACGGTCCGGGAGACCGGGCCGATCTGGTCCAGCGAGGAGGCCATGGCAATGGCTCCGTAGCGGGAAACGCCGCCGTAGGTGGGCTTCACGCCAACCGAACCGGTAACGGCCGCGGGCTGGCGGATGGAACCGCCGGTGTCGGTGCCCAGGGCCAGCGGAGCTTCGAAGGCAGCCACGGCAGCAGCCGAACCGCCGCCGGAGCCGCCGGGAATCCGGTCCAGGTCCCACGGATTGCGGGTCGGTCCGAATGCCGAGTGCTCGGTCGAGGAACCCATGGCGAATTCGTCCAGGTTGGTCTTGCCGAGCATCGGCATGCGCGCGGCGCGGATCTTGGAGATCACCGTCGCGTCGTACGGGCTCATCCAGCCCTCAAGCATCTTGGAGCCGGCCGTGGTGGGCTGGCCCTTCGTGACGATGAGGTCCTTGATGGCGATCGGCACGCCGGCGAGGGTGTGCAGGGTTTCGCCGGCGGCGCGGGCCTTGTCGACGTCGGCCGCGACCTGCAGGGCCTCGTCGGTGTTCACGTGGAGGAAGGCGTTGACGGCGCCGTCGACCTCGGAGATCCGGTCCAGGTGGGCCTGCGTGACTTCTACGGCGGATACCTCGCCGGACGCGAGCTTGTCTGCCAGGACGGCAGCGCTCGAAGTAATCAGTTCATTCATGGAAGTCTTTACTCCTCATCCAGGATGGCAGGGACCTTGAAGCGGCCGGCGGCGTTATCGGGTGCGCCGGAAAGCGCTTCTTCATTGGTCAGCGTCTGCCCCACAACGTCTTCGCGGAACACGTTGGTCAGCGGGATCGGGTGGGAGGTGGCCGGGATGTCCTCACCGGCAACTTCGCTTACGGATTTGATCGAATCAACAATGACATCCAGTTCGCCGGCCATTTTGGCCAGTTCGTCCTCGGTCATCTCAATGTGGGCCAGATGCGCGAGATGCGCCACAGCCTCACGATTGATCTCAGACATGAGTCTCCCATGCGTCTTTTACGGATAAATAGGTATCCGTTCCAGTCTACGGCGTTTGCTGGTGCGGTATTCCGTGTCTCGCCCGGGGTGAAACGCTGCCGTGGGTGGGGGGCGGGTGCGTGGGTGCCGGTGGGTAGGGGCGGCGTGCCGGTGCTGGTGGGTGGGGCGGCGTGCGCGGGGTGGTGGGTGGGGTGGCGTGCAAGCCGCGGTGGTTTAGCTGCACCGAGTGTGCAGATCTGGCGGATTAACCTGGTCTCAGCCCCTCGAGAGCGCAGCTCCGGCGGGATACAGCGAGCGAAGGCCACCATAGCTGCACTCTGGAGGGCGCGGGCGTCGCCTGAAGCCGCCATATCTGCACATTGGATCGACCGGCCGAATCTCTCGTGCAGATCACGCACGCTAAAGAGCCGTTTCCGTTGTTGTGAGGACCTGATCTGCACGAAGGATGCCGCACAGGCCGCCGGCACCCCTCCCGGGCGGCCGCAACCGACAGCCGGGATGCACGACGAAGCCGATGAGTCCGCCAAACCTCCCGTCAGGGACCGGCTGGAGAAGATGGTCCCTGCCCGGATTCTTGGTTACGCTCGCGGAATGGCTTCGGACCGAAATCCCCAGGTGATCGTGTTGAACGGGGGCTCGAGCTCCGGGAAGTCCTCAATCACTCGAGCTCTCCAGGAACTGCTCCCCGGCATCTGGTTGACCTTCGGCGTGGACACGTTCCTCGACGCACTTCCCGATCGGGGCCGCAGCCCGCGGGCGGGAATCACTTACGAGCAGGACGGCAGCATCACCTTTAGCACTGAGCACCGGGCCCTTGAGCGCAGTTGGTACACCGGGTTAGGCAGCATGGCCGGGGCCGGGGCGCACCTGATTCTGGATGAGGTTCTTCTCTCCGGTGGTTCCGGCCAGGAGCGTTTACGGTCAGCGTTCAGCGACGTGAACATGGCGTGGGTGGGCGTGCGCTGCGACCCCGATGTGGCTGCATCCCGCGAAGCACAGCGGGCTGACCGCGTGGAAGGAATGGCGCGACAGCAAGCCCGGGGCGTGCACCGCGGAGTGACCTACGACTTCGAGGTCAACACCACGAAGCGTTCGACCGAAGAATGCGCACACGACATCGCTCGCTGGCTCCAGCTTCCCAACGACAAAACAGGGCCCTTCGACCGCGCACCTGTGCACGGTCGAAGGGCCCTCGGATCAGGCAGAAAGCTGGGTTAGAGCTCCAGGGAGAAGACCCAAAGAATGATGTCCTCGTTCGGCACGTACCAGTCACGCTCGGGCACGCGCTTGAAGCCCATGGACTCGTAGAGGGCATGGGCATTGGTCATCGGCGTCATGCTGGTGAGGGTGACGGCGCGGATTCCGTCGAGGCTGCGGGCATAGTCGACGACGGCGGCAACCAGTGCCCGGCCGACGCCGCCGCGCTGCAGCTGGGGGTCCACGGCGAGCATGCGGAACTCCAGCTCGCCCTCGATCGCAATGTCGGTGTACGGCTGGCCGGCGAAGGTGATGGCCGTGGACGCAGCAACCTTTCCGTCCAGCTCGGCCACCCAGACCACGGCGTTCTTGGCCCGGTCCTCAACGTTCTCGAGTTCCTTGACGTAGGGATTGTCGGCGTCAATGAAACCGGCGTTTAGGTACGCATCACGGGTGATCCGGCGGATGTCGTCATAGTCTGCCTCGGTGGCCTGCCGAACGGTGATGCTCATGCGTGTTACGAATCCTTACGTGGGTCTTGATTTCCAACGTAGATTCTATCGCGGCGAATTGCCGCCGGCCGCCGGTGGTGACCCCGGGCACGGCAGAGCCCATCGGGGGCATCCGGGCACGGCTCGCGCGGCAAATCCGCCGTCGGGCTCACGGCGTCGGGCTACCGCCGTCGGGCAGCGGCGGCGCAGGAGACGCAGAACCGGGCTTCGGGCCGGATGTCCAGCCGCTCCGCAGGGATCGGATTGCCGCAGTTTTCGCACACCCCGTAGGTGCCCTTGTCCAGGCGGACCTGTGCGTCCAGCAGCTCGATCAGTGAGGCCTCGGCAGCGGCCAGCAGCGCCATTTCGTTGTTCCGCTCGACCGAGACGGTGGACCCCTCCGGGTCGTGTTCGTCGTCGGCGGGGGTGTCCTTGGCCGCGAGTGTTACTTCGCGGATGTCCGCCAGGACGGCGTCGATCTTTTCCCGGGCCTCTGCCATGCGTTCATCCAGCAGCTGGGCGAAGTGCGCGGTGTCCAGGTCGGCCGGGGTTGCGTGCTGAGGGGCCGGGGTGCGCGTATCGGCGGCAGCCGAGGGCTTCCGGGGAGCGGCGGTTACTTTGCGGGTCATGGTGGTTCCTCCGGTCCATGAGGGGCACGTTCTCCAAATTATCCGCTCCCACCTGCTCAAACACCCGGCGCCGGAAGCCCTCTTTACTCAGGGCTTAATCGCCGGCCGGCACGCCCGGAATTGCCGGCCGGGCTAGCATTGGCGGAAACAAGGACAAGGCCGTCTCAAGTTAATTCGCCGGCCGCTCAGGGGGAAACGAATGGTCGATGCAGGTTACAACGAGCCGCGCCTGGTCGCGCTGTACGACGAGGACAACGCCGGTTCCTGGGACACGGACTTTTATGCCGGCCAGCTTGGCGACGCGCCGCTGCGGGTGGCCGACGTCGGCTGCGGCACCGGCAGCTTCGCGGTGCGGCTGGCGCAGGCCGGCCATGCGGTCACCGGCGTGGACCCGGCGGAGGGAATGCTGGCGGTGGCACGCACGCGCGACGGCGCCGAGCTGGTGACGTGGCTGGACGGGACCGCCGTCGACCTGCCGGTGGGCGCGTTTGATGCCGCGGTCATGACCGGCCACGCGTTCCAGTGCCTGCTCACGGAATCGGAAATCCTCGAGACCCTCAAGGCTGTCCGCTCCCGGCTCGCGCCCGGCGGCACCTTCTATTTCGAGACCCGCAACCCTTCGGCCAAGGCGTGGCTGGAATGGGACAGCTCCCGCGACGTTCCGGCAGTGCAGGAGTCCTCGGCCGGGCCCCTTGAAGTGACGTGGAGGCTGCTTGCTGTGAAGGAACAGCCCGGCGGCGTCCTGGTCACCTTCGAGGACCGCACCGTTTTCCTGGCCGACGGCGCGACGTTTGCCAGCAGCAGCACCCTGAAGTTCACCCGCGCTGACGTGCTGGAGCGGCTGCTGAACGACGCCGGGTTCGCCGAGGTGGACTGGTTCGGCGACTGGCACGGCGGACCGCTGGCTCCGGAAACCAGCCGCGAAATCATCGTGGCCGCCCGGACACCGGCAGCCGGCTGAGGCGCCAACACCGCCGGGCTGCCGGTGTCCGGCGTCAGGCGGTGAGGGCAGCCCCGGCCGCCGTTACGGCGGCAAGCCGTTCGGCGTCGCTGCCGGGCTTTCCGGGCCGGAGCACCGGAACCCCCGCTTCCTCGGCGATCAGCGCGCCGGCGGCATAGTCGTATTCGTTCAGTCCGCGCTCGTGGTAGCCGTCCAGCGTCCCGTCGGCCACCATGCACAGGTCCAAAGCGGCGGAGCCCAATCGGCGGACGTCAGCATATCCCGCGGCCAGCTCCGGCAGTGCGGCGTACTGCTCCGCGCGGACCCCGGCATCGTAGGAAAAGCCGGTGCCCAGCAGCTTGCCGACCCGTTCCGGGTCCGGGCCGGTGAGCCGGCGGACATTGCCGTGCTCGGCCAGCCAGGCGCCGTGCCCGCGGGCAGCCGAGTACACCCGCACCAGCGCCGGAGCATGCACGACGCCGGCCAGCCAGACGCCGTCGTCGTTCACGGCCGCCACTGAGGTGGCGTAGTAGACGATGTTGCGGATGAAGTTGGTGGTCCCGTCGAGCGGATCGATGGACCAGCGGATGCCGGACGCGTGGACCGGAACGGTGTCCTCGAGTTCCTCGCCCGTGACGGTGTCCTGCGGCCGGCGGCTGCTGAGGACTTCCCGGACGGCCTGCTCCGCCGCGGTGTCGAATGCGGTCACCCAGTCGCCGGCCGCGCTCTTGTTCACTGCGTTGAGCCCCTCGAAGCTGCGCCGCGCCAGCACCGCGGCCCCGGCAGCGGCAGCCTCGCGGGCGACGTCGAGCAGTTCCAGCGGATCACCGACGGGTATCGCGGCGGGGTCCGGAAGCGGTGTCATGCCATGTCCTCCTCGAGCGTCCGGCCCGCCAGCAGGGCGCGGAAGCCGTCTTCGTCCAGCACCGGCACGCCGAGGGATTCCGCCTTGTCCAGCTTGGTGCCGGCGTTCTCCCCCGCCACCAGGTAATCAGTTTTCTTCGAGACCGAGCCCGAGGCCTTGCCTCCGCGGGTGATGATGGCTTCCTTGGCCTCGTCGCGGCTGAAGTTCGGCAGCGTGCCGGTCACCACGATGGTCATGCCTTCGAGGGTGCGCGGCACTGACTCGTCGCGTTCGTCTGCCATCCTGACCCCGGCAGCGGCCCAGCGGTCCACGATTTCGCGGTGCCAGTCCTCGGCGAACCATTCGGTCAGGGCCGCGGCGATGGTGGGGCCGACGCCGTCGACGTGCGCCATCTGCTCCTCAGTGGCGGCACGGATGGCGTCCATGGAACCGAAGGCGGTGGCGAGCGCGCGGGCCGCCGTCGGGCCCACATGCCGGATGGACAGCGCCACGAGCACCCGCCAGAGCGGCTGGGACTTGGCCTTTTCCAGTTCGGTGAAGAGCTTGCGCGTGGTGGCGGTGGGTTCGGAGGGCTTCTTCGGCGTGCCCTTGGAGTAGAAGTACGGCACGAGTTCGGTGCCGTCCACCACGCCCTTGACGCGCTTGAGCCGTTCGATCCGGACGTCGGCGAGGTCTTCGACGGTCAGGTCGAACAGCCCGGCCTCGCTGGTCAGCGGCGGCACTTCGGGTTCGGTGGGCTGCGTCAGCGCGATCGCCGCCTCCCAGCCCAGCGCCTCGATGTCGAAGGCGCCCCGTCCGGCCAGGTGGAACACGCGTTCGCGCAGCTGCGAGGGGCAGGACTTCGCGTTGGGGCAGCGGATGTCGACGTCGCCCTCCTTGGCCGGCTTCAGCTCGGTGCCGCAGGACGGGCAGTGGGTGGGCATCACGAAGTCGCGTTCGCTGCCGTCCCGGAGTGCGACGACGGGGCCCACGATTTCCGGAATCACGTCACCGGCCTTGCGCAGCACCACCGTGTCGCCGATCTTCACGCCCTTGGCCTTGACCACGTCCTGGTTGTGCAGGGTGGCCATTTCCACGGTGGATCCGGAGACCAGCACCGGCGTCATCATGCCGTACGGGGTGACCCGGCCGGTGCGGCCCACGTTCACGCGGATGTCCAGCAGTTTCGTGTTCACTTCCTCCGGCGGATACTTGTACGCCACGGACCAGCGCGGCACGCGCGAGGTGTGGCCGAGGGCGCGCTGCAGCGCGAAGTCGTCCACCTTGACCACAATGCCGTCGATCTCGTGCGAGAGGTCGTGGCGGTGTTCGCCGTTGACGGCGATGAACTCCAGGACCTCCTCGTAGCTGTCCAGGACCTTGTAATAGGGCGACGTCGGCAGGCCCCACTGCTTGAGCAGTTCGTAGGTCTCGGACTGGCTGGCGGCGCTCAGCCCCTCCCGCAGGCCGATCCCGTGCACGTACATGCTCAGCGGGCGCCGGGCGGTGACCTCGGGGTCCTTCTGCCGCAGCGATCCGGCGGCGGCATTTCGGGGATTCGCGAACGGCGCTTTGCCGGCCTCCACCATGGTCTCGTTCAGGTGCGCGAATTCCTTGGACGGAATGAACACCTCACCGCGGATTTCCATCTCCGCGGGCAGGTTCTCGCCCTCCAGGACCTGCGGGATGGACTTGATGGTCAGCACGTTGTGCGTGATGTCCTCGCCGGTGGTGCCGTCACCGCGGGTGGCCGCCCGGACCAGCTCACCGTTGCGGTAGAGCAGGTTGACGGCCAGGCCGTCGATCTTCAGCTCGGTCAGCCATTTGATTTTCTCGCCCGGGGCGATGTTGGCCACTGACGCCTCGGCCTTGCGGACCCAGGCATCCAGCTCATCCAGGGAGAAAACATCCTCCAGGCTGTACATGCGCTGCAGGTGCTCCACCGGTGCGAACGCGGCGGACACCTCGCCGCCGACCTCCTGGGTGGGCGAGTCGTTGGTGACCAGTTCCGGATGCAGCGCTTCCAGCTCTTCGAGCCTTCGGTACAGCTCGTCGAACTCCGCATCGGACACCAGCGGGGCGTCGTCGTTGTAGTACGCGAAGCGGTACTTCCGGACCTGGTCCGCAATGCTCTGGTATTCCTCGCGCAGGTCCCCGCTCGGCGGGGTCTCCGTGCTCAGTGACTCGACGGCGGCTTCAGTGTCCGATAGTTCCGGGGATGTCTTGGCTGTGCTCACCTAACCAATCTTGCCCCATTCGTATCTCCTGCGGGAGCCGGAGGGCGGAGCTGCTGCCGTCCGGCTCCGCGCCGGCACCGCGGCAGCCGTCCTGCCGCGCGGCGCACACCCTTCCCTCACGCCCCGCCGGCGGCTAATTGACATTGCCCTCAGGCTGGCGGATTCGTCCAGGAATAGGCCGCGAATGGCGGCTAGACCCTGCTCGGCACACGGTTCTCGATCACCTGGTGATCCGTCACCTCCTCCTCCGGAACCACCGTCCAGTACACCCCGGCATCTCCCTTGTACAGCCCGAGCGCTTCGGCCCGGTCGGCATTGTGCCCGGTGTAAAACAGCCGGACCATTCGTCCGTCCTGCCCCTGGGCAACGTCGGTAATTCGGAACGGTTCACCGCGCCAGGTGCAGGTGGCCAGGAGTTCGAAGAAGTCCTCCACTTCGGCAAACGGAACCGTTGAGCTCCAGCAGCCCTTGGGCGACTGTCGGAACGAGCCGAACTCGGCCGGGGGCCGGGTCGGGGCGGCCAGCACCGCGTTGTCTTCCTCAAGGTCGGCGCGGAACCGCTGCCCCCGCCACACTGCGTTCCAGCCCAGAAGGTGGGAGGGGATATGCCGGCCGGGCTGACCCGGGCCGGACGGATCGTCCGTCACGACCATCCAGCCGTCGGCCACACCCCAATACACCGCCACGCATTCCTTCGGAGCCCCAGCCTTGACCCGCCACACCTCGGCACGCGGAGTAAGGGCGCACTCATCCAAGAAATAGAGCGGAACCACTCCTTTGGACCAGTGCGCGAAGCCCGTCCCGGTGAACGGCGGACGGTCCACGAACTCGGGTGCCATGGCATCGTGGATGTAGATCGAAAGCGGTGCCTCAAACCGCAGGAGGTGCACGGTTTCCGCCGCCGGGTCCCATGGCGATCCCGGAAACCCCAAACCGTGGACGGCAAAGAGGTCCGCAGGCGTGAGCGCCGCACGGGCGTCCGCTTCCTTCACAGCGAACCCGGAAACAGTGTCCCGATTGCCCTCCACAAGCAGCTTGACCTGCTCGGGACTCAACGCCTTTTGTAAAACTGTCATGCTCGCCCTCCCCAACGCCGCGAATACAAAGTACCGCGGCGAGACATCTTCTTCGCGCAATCCACCGGGAAACTGTTGTCCCTGAATATGTCGAGACTAGTCCAGACTCCCTGATCCCCCTCTCAGAGGGCAGGGAAACGGTGCTCCGGACGACTCCCCCACTCAGCGTCTCCGGAGTCAGCCGATGTTCTGCACCGCACCCCTGGCCCGGGCGCCGGCGCTGGACGCCGTCTGGTCGTTCAGGTTCAAGGTTTGCTTCACCAGCGCGATGATGTTCCGGGTCTCATTGGCGGCGTTGCGGAAGCGGTTTTCCACGGCCTGGTAATCCTCCGACACCCCGTCGGCCTGAAAATCGGACATGGCGGCATTCACCGACTTTTCCCGCTCGCCGATCAGCGACTCAAGACGACCCACAATGGACTGGATATCGCCCTGCACTGCCGAAGAAATGTCGGTGTCGTAGCTCAAACGATCCTGGGACATGGTTGAACCTTTCAAAGTTGGTCAGAAATCAGAAGTAACGGAGAGCAGCAACAAAAAGCGGAAGAAATGCAGGACCCCGGCGACGATCAGCGCGAGGAACCGAAGCGGGCAGCATCAAAACTTGCGGCTCCCTGCTGCTGCTGAGCATTGTCGGCACTTTCCTGGTCACCCATGTGGAAGGAGCGGTCCATTTCGGCCTGTCCCATCAGGATGGCCGCCAGGGATCCGTTCAGCTCATTGGCCACCTCGTCGGTGCGGGCCTTGAACTCGTCGAACTTCACCCGGCCGGAACCGTTGAACTTGCCCTCGAGCGGAGCCACGGCTTCCACCAGTGCACGCACCAACTGGCCCAGGTCCTGATTGGAGGACCCCGTTTGCTGCGTCAGCGTTCCCAGCGTCTGTGAACCCATATCAAATTTCATCACTGCCCACCTTCAGCGCGTGCGCGCCCTCGCCCGGATTGGTCTTCGGCACCGAGGGGTGCTTCCCTGCGGGGCTCCCTGCGGAGGCCCGCCCGGCTGCCGATGGCCCCATCCAACGCGGCCGGTCCGGGAAACGCCATGCGGAGCACGACACCTGTGGATAACTGCAGTGCGGCCCCGTCCGGACGGGCCGGAGGAGGACCGGCCGGTGCCGGCCTGCCGGACGCGGCAGCGCCTTTCACGGCGCGCGGCGTGAACCTTGCTATGAGGTGCGTCACCTGCTAGGCCTGTTCCTACGGGTGTGGCAGCCGGTCCGGGACGCTCCGGGCGCCCGGGCGGCCGACGGCGGAGCGAAGGGAAGTGCGCAGTGGTACGGAAGGAACCCCGCGTTGAAAACGTGGATGAAAAGGACATAGAGGTCAAGCCGCCCAAGGAGTGGGCTGCGGGTTTGCCCGGCGTCTACAACTCCCTGAAGCCGGCGATTCAGCACATGGGCGTCAAACGGACACTGGAAGCCACCTTCAAGATGAACCAGAAGGACGGCTTTGACTGTCCCAGCTGCGCCTGGCCGGATCCGAACCACCGCAGCAAATTCGAGTACTGCGAAGAAGGCGTCAAGGCGGTCACCTGGGAGGCCGCGCCCGTGGTCATCGCCTCGGAGTTCTGGGCCGAGCACAGTGTCAGCGAACTTCGCGACCGCACCGAATACTGGCTGGGCATGCAGGGCCGACTGACCGAACCGGTCTACAAACCGGCCGGAGCAGACCACTACCATCCGGTCAGCTGGGACGAGGCCTTCCGCATCGTCGCTGACAAGCTCAACAGCCTGGACTCTCCGCATGAGGCCGCGTTCTACACCAGCGGCCGCACCTCCAACGAGGCTGCCTTCCTCTACCAGCTCATGGTGCGCGGCTTCGGCACCAACAACCTGCCGGACTGCTCCAACATGTGCCATGAGTCCTCGGGCTGGGCCATGGGCCAGACCATCGGCATTGGGAAGGCCACGGTCACCTACGACGACTTCGGCAAAGCGGACCTCATCATCCTGATGGGCCAGAACCCGGGAACAAACCATCCACGGATGCTGACCGCCCTCGAGGGCTGCAAGCGCAACGGCGGCAGCATCGTCGCCGTCAATCCGCTCCCCGAAGCCGGCATGCGGCGGTATAAAAACCCGCAAAAGGTCCGCGGCGTCGCCGGCAAGGGAACTGAGCTCGCCGACCAGTTCCTGCAGATCCGCCTCGGGGGCGACATGGCCCTGCTGCAGGCCATTTCCAAGCGCGTCCTGGAGGCAGAGGACCGGAACCCCGGCACCGTCCTGGACCATGACTTCTTGGAGAAGCACTGCGAGGGCCTGGACGACCTCAGAGAGCATCTGGTCCACCTCGATGACCAGACGGTGGTGGAGGCCACCGGCCTGCCCATTGAGGAAATCAACGAGCTCGCCGACCGGTACCTGCAGGCCGACAAGGTCATCATCTGCTGGGCCATGGGCATCACCCAGCAGAAGAAGGCAGTTCCCACGATCAAGGAAATGATCAACCTGCTGCTGCTGCGCGGAAACATCGGCAAGCCGGGTGCCGGCGCGGCGCCCATCCGCGGGCACAGCAACGTCCAGGGCGACCGGACCATGGGCATCTGGGAACAAATGCCCCCGGCCTTCCTCGATGCCCTCGGCAAGGAATTCAGTTTCGATCCGCCCCGCGATCACGGCACCGACGCCGTCGAAACCTTCTACGGCATGCAGGACGGGCGCATCAAGGTCTTCGTGGCACTCGGCGGAAACCTCATCTCAGCGATCTCCGACACCCAGTTCGCCGAGGCGGCGATGCAGAAGACCGAGATGACGGTACAGATTTCGATCAAGCTCAACCGCTCCCATCTCATCACCGGGCAGGAGGCGCTGATCCTGCCCACCAAGGGCCGCACGGAGATCGACATCCAGGAGAGCGGACCGCAGTTTGTCTCGGTCGAGGACACGGTCTGCGTGGTTCATCCCTCGCGCGGAAATCTGGAGCCGGTGGGCGAGAACCTGCTCTCCGAGCCGGCCATTGTCTCGCGGCTCGGCGCACTCATCGTCGGGAACAAAATCGATGCCGATTGGGCGGAATACGAGAAAAACTACGACCTCATCCGCGACCACATCGGCCGCGTCGTCGAGGGGTGCGACAACTACAACGAGCGGATCCGGCAGGACGGCGGCTTTGTGCTGCCCAACGGCCCCCGGGACTCGCGCACCTTCCGCACGCCGACCGGCAAAGCGATCCTCACGGTCAACGATCTGGAGGCAGTGGAGCGCCCCGAGGGCACCCTGATCCTGCAGACGCTGCGCTCACACGACCAGTGGAACACCACCATCTACGGGCACAACGACCGCTATCGGGGCATCCGCGGCGGCCGGCACGTGCTGTTCATGAACGCTGAAGACATCACGGAACTGGGCCTCAAGGACGGCCAGTACGTGGACATTCACGGCGTGCACCACGACAACGCGGAGCGGATCCTGCGGAAGTTCCGCGTGGTCTCCTATCCAACGCCGCGGGGCTGTGTTGCCGCGTACTATCCCGAGGCCAACGTCCTGGTGCCGATGGACCACACCGCAGAGGGCAGCAACACCCCGGTGTCCAAAACGGTACTGGTGCGGGTGGAACCCAACAGCGCCCCGGCCCAGGACCAGGCCGAGGACTTCAAGTCGCGCACCCGCGCCTAACCCTGCGGGACTGCCGGGGCTTCCCGAGCCCCGGCAGCCCGGCTTCCCCTACTGGCCTGAATCCTTCCAGCCCGGCGTGTCCGGACCGTCCAGGCCGGTGGCGGCAACCCGAAAAGCCGTGTCCGCAGCACCGCGGACCGCCTTTTCCGCCTCTTTCCGCCCGCTCGTCTTGGACAGTCCCGCCGCGTACCCCACCACAAACGTGCTGATCAGACCGGCGTTGGGTCCCACCGTCTTGGAGGACTGCTCCGCCAGTTCCACCAGCATCTTGTGGTCCACTTCCAAGTCGAGGATCTGCAGCGCCTGGGTCAGGCGGCGGCTCCAATCGCTCAGAGTGCGCTCTTCGGCGTCAGGGTTGGAACTCATGGCATCTCCTTCGGTGCGGACTGGTGCATCAAGGATTAGCACCGGCCGCGGTTTTGCACAACGCCCCGCCTCCGCTCGCCGCGGCACATGGATTGGCGAAGTTATCCCCAGCCGGAAATACCCGCTGCCGGACGATGCCCGCGGTGCAAGGATGTACGCAACGTGTCCACAGGGCGAGGGGACCTCAATGGCCAGCGACTACGACAATCAACTCATCGAGTCCGTCACCGTGCGCCGGCACCGGCTGCTCACGGCGCTGCTCTTCGGAGATAATCCCAACGAGCGCCGCTGGATGGACAGCCTGCGGTTGTTCATCCTCAGCGTTGCCGCCGCCGCCGTGATTGCCGCCGTCTGCGTGGGCTACTCCTTCGTCACCAACCTGCTGGCTGAGAACCGCGCCAAGCAGGAACAACAGACCGGTCAGTTACGGCAGATCCTTCCAGCGGACAGACAGCAGGGCTCCTGGCCCGGACCCCATGTGCCAGGGCCAGATGCGCGCTGGCCTGATGCGCCCGGGGCCGGAAGCAGTACTCCCCGCTACGGGACAGGCGCCTGAGCCATGGCGCACGCCTTCACCCGGGTCACTCTCATCGGCTCACGGAAGCACGTTGACCTGCTCCTGCCCTCCGACCAGCCCGTTGGCCTGCTCCTCCCGCAGGTCCTGAACCTGCTTGATGACCCGCCGGCCGAGGCGGTTGCGGCGAAGGTGCTGGTGGCGCCCGACGGCAGTGAGCTGAATGCCGAAACGTCGCTGAGCCAGGCCCGGGTCCTGGACGGGTCCTCCCTGCTGCTGTGCAACGCCTCCGAAGCCCCTCCCTCCGCCGTCGTGTACGACGTCACGGACCTGGTGGTCAGCGAAAGCGGAGCCGTGGCCGGCCGGTGGAACCGCCGCTGCAAGGATCTCACCGCGGGCCTCTTTGCCGCGGCCGGTCTTTGGGCCGGGTCCGAAATCCTGCTGACCTCGCTGGCACCGGATGGGGCCTGGTGGATGCTCTTGGTCCTGTCCCTGCTCGGGCTGGCCGCCGGAGCCGCCGCCGGGCGTCCGCCCCGCCGCACGGCACTCGGACCGGCGCTGCTCGGCGCGGGCTGGCTCAGCGGGCTGGGCGGAGTTTTCCACCTGTACGACGGCGTACCGGAGCGGCTGCCGACCGCGGCGCTGGTCCTGGCCGGGCTGTCGGTTCTGGCGCTGGCCGCCGTCGGAACCGGGGCTGCCCAGCGGCGGGCCTGGTTCAGCGGAGCCGCAACGCTCGCCCTGGCCGCCGGACTGTGGACTGCCGCCGGCGCCGTCACGGGCGACGCCGTGGGCACCGCTGCCCTGGCGGCGCTGGCGAGCATCCTGCTGCTGGGCCTGCTGCCCAAGCTCGCCCTCGGCTCGTCCGGTCTTGCCACGCTGGATGATCAGCGGGCCAAGGGCGGCTCGATCACCCGCACCGACGCCGTGGCTGCCGTGGCCGCTGCCCACCGGAGCCTGACCCTGGGAACAGCCATCACGGCGCTGTCCATCGCGCCTGGGCTGTGGCTGCTCGGCACTGATCCCAACCGCCAGCATTGGACGCTTCCCCTGCTGCTGGCACTGACGCTGGCCGTGTTCCTGCGCACCCGGTCCTTTCCGCTCGCGCCGCAGCGGACAGCGCTTTACCTCGCCGTCGCCGTCGGCCTCTGCGCGGGGGCGCTGGCCGCGCTGCGTTTTGTCCCCGATCAGCCGTGGGCAGTGGGACTGGGGGTTCTGGGTACCGCGGCCGCCGCCGCCGTATCGCTGACCGCCACGTTTCCCGACCATACGCAGGCCCGTTTCCGGCTGCTGGCCAAGCGCGCGGAGACGGTGGCGATCCTGGTTTCGGTGCCGCTGGCTGCCGGACTTTTCGGTGTGTTCGGCCAGCTGCTGGGAAGCTTCTGATGAACGGCATCTTCGAACCCCAACCGCAGCCCGAGCGCTTCGGCGATCCCGCCCGCCCCTCCGGTGACGGCTTCGAGTCGCCGCCGCAGCGGCTGCGCCGGGTGCTGCGGACCCGGCCTGCCGAATCCGCCCTGCACCGGATCCTGGCGGGCTCGGCCGATCTTTTCCGCGGTGACGATTATCCGCAGCGGTTGGCGGACGCAGCCGCCGGCGCCCAGCGTGCCGTCACCACGGGGCGCCGGATCGCCGTGGTGGGAACCCGCGGCGGTGCGGGCAGAACGACGGCGGCCGCCCTGCTGGCCCGGATCTACGCCGCAATGCGTGCCGACGTCGTTGCCGCCCTCGACCTCGCTCCGGCGGCCGGAACACTCGGGCTGCGGCTCGGCGTTCCGCACGCACCGCCGCTGGAGGCCGCCGCCGCCCGGCTGGAAACCGGCACTCCTGATTCACTGCGTGGACTCGCAGCCCTCCTGACCGTCGCCGAGCCGGCCAACCTGCTGGTCACCGGCCGCCGTCGGGCCTCCGATCCGTGGATGCCCGCCGGCCAAGGGTTATCCGACGACGCCGTCTGGACTCCCGCCGGCCCGCAGGCGCCGCCCGTTTGGACCCCTTCCGTCGGTGCGCCCGCTTTCACAGGTCCCGCCGGCTCTGCAAGTCCCACGGCGGCTGCAGGTCCCGCCGGAGCCGCCCGGCTTTCCCGGGTGATCTCCCGCTACTGCCCTGTCACCATTTTTGACTGCGGCCCCGGACTCACGGACCCGGCCGCGCTGTGGGCAGTGGAGCACTCCCATCTGGCCGTCTTCGTGGCGCCGGCCAGTGTTGCCGGCTTGGAGGACGCCGTCGAGTACTCCCGGGCCTGGCGGCACACACCCGCCCTGGCTGCCGTTCCCCTGCTCGTGCTGGTGGTTCAGTCCTCACCCGACAGGGTTTTCACCGCGTCCCGGGAGGCCCGCCGGCTGCGCCGCGCCGGGATCGATGCCCTGCATTTGGGCCGCGACCGGCACCTGGCTGCAGGCGTTGAAGTTCTCCCGCCCCTGCTCTCCCGCCGCACCCGCCTCGAGGCCGTGTCCATCGCCTCCCGGGTTCTGGCCGCTGCCGCGTCCGGAACCGGAGTTCCGTCCACCGCGGAGCTGGCACCCGAACGGAACGCCTACGCATGAGCACCCGGATCCTGCACCGTCCCGCGCGCACCACCGCTCCCGCACGGACCATCGAGGCCTTTTCGCTGGATGCCCCGCCGCCCATCGAGGGCGGCAGGACCGGCATGAACATGATGTCCCTCGTTCCGCTGCTGGGCGCCGGGGTGTCGATGACGGTCATGATGCTCTTCCG
The DNA here is from genome assembly GCF_030125545.1 of Arthrobacter sp. zg-Y1219. Classification (NCBI taxonomy): domain Bacteria; kingdom Bacillati; phylum Actinomycetota; class Actinomycetes; order Micrococcales; family Micrococcaceae; genus Arthrobacter; species Arthrobacter sp. zg-Y1219. Next base: position 247,570 of record NZ_JASKLY010000012.1, on the reverse strand, counting down.
CGGGTCTCCGCTGGCGGCCGTGGGGGCGCTGATGATGGTTGTCACGATCATCGCGTCGGTGATCATGATGCTCAGCCAGCGCGGCCGGCAGGGCAAGCAGCGCCGGGAACAGCGGGAAAACTATCTGGAGTATCTGGAACGCTCCCGTGCCGAGCTGCGCGCCGATGAACAGGCCGCACTGGCCGTCGCCCGGGCCGCCAGCCCTCCGCCGAACGCCCTGTTCGACATCCTCCGGGACACCCGGCGGATCTGGGAGCGGCGCCGCGCCAACGAGGATTTCCTGCACGTGCGGATCGGCACCGGCTTCCGGCGCAACCGCGAGGTCACCATCATGAGCGCCGGATCGGCGCTGGCCCAGACCGACACCTTCATGACCACGGAACTGGAAATCCTCAAGCGCCGGTACGAGTCCAGCCCGGAGCTGCCGCTGACGGTGCCGCTGGACTGCGCCGGCAATGTCTCCGTGGTGGGTTCCCGCCGGTTCGTGGCCGCCGTGGCCCGGCTGCTGCTCATTGAAGGCGCCGCCTTCCACTCCCCCGAAGACCTCCACCTGGCCCTGGTCCTGCCGGAGGAGCGGCGGAACGACTGGGAATGGGCCACCTGGCTGCCGCACCTGGCGGATCAGAAGAGCACCCACGCCACGGGGCCGGTCCGCCGGCTCGCAGCCACCGCTGATGCCCTGGCCGAAGTCCTCGCCGAAGATCTGCACCACCGCTCCTCGCTCGCCGCCGAATCCCGCAAGAACTTCCTGCGCGGCGGCGTCGGCACCGCGCTGCCCCGGCTGCTGGTGGTCAACGACTCCTACGGCGTACTTCCGGCGGAACTGCAGCTGCCGGACCAGCAGGCCTCCGCCGCCTCGCTGGGCATCACGACCGTCTTCCTCGTCGCGGACCGGCAGCAGGAACCCGGTGAGGTGGTGGTGCGCATCAGTGAGGATTCCGGCGGACCGGACGGGACCTTCATCCTGGAAAACTACCGCGGCGATCCGGTGACTCCCGTCGTCGAACGCGGAAGCCTGGACATCCTCCCGGTGCCGCTTGCCGAGGCGCTGGCGCGGGAGCTGGCTCCGCTGCGCCTGTCGCCGGACTCGCTCGAGCATGACACCGCCGAAACTGCCCAGGGGTTCCTGGAAATGCTGGGCCTTTCGGCGGACCTGGACGCGGCCGACATCCGCCGACTGTGGAAACCCCGCGGCGAAGTCGACTTCCTTCGGGTGCCGCTGGGCCCGGACGACCGCGGCCGGCCGGCCCTGCTGGACCTCAAGGAATCGGCGCAGTTCGGCCACGGGCCGCACGGCCTGTGCGTGGGCGCCACCGGCTCCGGCAAATCCGAAATGCTGCGCAGCATGGTCGTGGGACTGCTGGCCACCCACTCCCCCGAGGTCCTGGCCATGGTGCTGGTGGACTACAAGGGCGGCGCCACCTTCGCTCCCTTTGCCGGCGCGCCGCAGGTCGCCGGGGTCATCACCAACCTGTCCGACGACGTCAGCCTGATCGAGCGCGTCTATGCCAGCCTCTCCGGCGAAATCCAGCGGCGGCAGGAAGTCCTGAAGGCGGCCGGCAACCTCGCCAACATCACCGACTACCAGCTGCACCGGCAGGAGCTGAAGGCCCAGGGCATCGAACTGGCACCCCTGCCGCACCTGGTGGTGATCATCGACGAATTCGGTGAACTGCTGACCGCCCGCCCGGACTTCATTGAACTGTTCCTCTCCATCGGCCGCATCGGCCGCTCCATCGGGGTGCACCTGCTGCTCTCCAGCCAGCGGATCGAGGGCGGCAAGCTGCGCGGCCTGGACACCTACCTCTCCTACCGGATCGGCCTGCGCACCCTCTCCGAGGCCGAATCACGCACAGTGCTGGACACCCCCGATGCCTTCCATCTGCCGCCGGTGCCGGGCTTCGGCTACCTGAAGGTGGACACCACCACCTACACCCGGTTCAAGGCCGGGTACGTGTCCGGCCCGCTGGAGGCCGCCCGGCACGATGGCGGGCCGGCCGAGGCGGACGACCAGCCGCAGGTCCTGCAGGTGCCGCGCTACGCCGCCTCCCTCTCGGCAGCACCGGGAACCGGGGGCGCGGGAACCGGGGCCGCCGGCGCTGCCGCTGCGCCGTCGTCGACGTCGTCCTCCAAGCGCACCACCGGACCGACGGTCCTTTCCACGCTGATGGACACCCTGGCCACGTTCCCGCGTGCCGTCGACCCGATCTGGCTGCCGCCGCTGCCCCGCGGAATCGCGTTGGACCGGGCCGCCGGCGGCCTCTCCGGCGAGAAGGGGCTGCGGCTGGCCAGCGGCGGATCACTGCGTGTTCCGGTGGGGCTGCTGGACGACCCGGCCAAGCAGTGGCAAGGCCTTTGGGAGCTGGACCTTGCCGCGAACGGCGGCAACGCGGCGATCGTGGGCGGGCCCCAGACCGGCAAGAGCACCGCTCTGCGCACCATCGTGGCGTCCCTATCACTGACCCACAGCCCGGCCGAGATGGGCATTTATGCGATCGACCTGCTCAGCAGCAGCCTGGTGCCGCTCGAAGGCCTTCCCCATGTGGGCGGGGTGGCGGTGCGCACCAACCGGGAAGTTGTCCGCCGCACCGTGGATGAGCTGCTGGCGATGCTGGCCCACCGCGAGCATGTGTTCGAGAAGCATCAGGTGGATTCGCTGCCGACCCTGCGCCGCCGGTGCGCGGAGGGGGACATTCCCGAGCTGCCCAGCGCCGACATTGTGCTGGTCCTGGACGGCTACGGACAGCTCAGCGATGAATTCGAGGAGATTGAAAAACCCGTCCACGCACTGATCAGCCGCGGCGCCGGTTACGGAATCCACGTCATCGTCACCTGCTCCCGGATGAACGAGATCCGGATCTCGCAGCAGAGCTTCTTCGGCAACCGGATCGAACTACGGCTCGCCGACCCGGGCGAATCCGCGCACGGACGCAAGCTCGCCGAGGCGGTCAGCACTGGCAGCCCTGGCCGGTCCCTGACGGACCGCAAGCTGCAGGGCCATTTTGCCCTGCCGCGGCTGGATTCGGACCCGGACGACGGTTCCGCGACCCAGGGCCTGCGGGAGCTGGTGGCCGCGGTCGCCGCGTCGACCAGGGAGCGCGCCATGCAGGTCCGCGTCCTGCCGGGGCTGGTCTCCGCCGAGACGGCCCTTACCCCCGACGCGCCGGCCGCCGTTCCGCTGGGGCTCCGGGAGACCGACCTGGGCACCGAAACCCTGGACCTGCACAGCCGGGAACGGCACCTGCTGATCATGGGCGACGACGGCTCCGGCAAGACCAACGTCATGCGATCGGTCGTCCGCCGGCTCATCGCGCAGCATCGGCCGGAGGACATTGTCTTTGCGGTCTTCGATCCGCGCCGCAGCCTGACCGGCGAGGTCCCCACCGAATCCCTGGGCGGCTACGCCACCAGTGCCGCCCTGGCTGACCAGCTCGCCGCGGCCGTCGCCGGGGAACTGGAAAAACGGACCACCGCCGCTCCGGCCGAGCTGGCCGGCCTGCCGCGCATCGTGCTGGTGATTGACGACTACGACGTCCTGACCGCCGGCGGCTCCTCACCGCTGAGCCGGCTGACCCCGTTCCTGCCGCTGGCACCGGAATTCGGGTTGCACGCCGTTCTGTCGCGGCGGGTGCGCGGCGCGAGCCGGGGCATGTACGAACCGTTCTTTACAGCCCTGCGGGATTCCGGCAGCGCGGCCCTGATTCTCTCCGGCGACCGCGGGGAGGGCACCCTGATCAACGGCGTTCGGGCCCGAACGCTGCCGCCCGGGCGCGCCCAGCTGATCCAGCCCGGCAAACCGGTCCAGGTGCTGCAGCTGTTTTTCAACGACGATGAGAGCCGGATCCTGAGCGGCACCGGGTGAGCGCCGCCGTCGCCGGCCTGGCCCCGGGTAAGCGGCGCCGCTTAGCCCGGGTGAGCCCCGTCGCCGGCCTAGCCCGGGATCCAGCCGGCCCCGTCGGCGGGCGCGGCCGGCCGCAGCCCGCCCGTGGCCAGCGGGTTCCGGCCCGCCCTGACATCCACCACCAGGGTGTGTGCCGCCTTGTCGTGCCAGCCCTGGCGCCGGTCATTGGCATCCCAGACGTTGGAGACCAGCAGCACCGGCGGGCCGACCACGGTGGCTGCCGACAGGCCCAGCAACATCCCGCGCAGGAAAATGCCCAGCAGCCCGGGCGGATGTCCGGCTTCGTCGGTGGTGCGGATGCCCAGGGCCAGGTTGCCCGGCGTCTTGCCGCTGCCGGCTTCCCACCACCACAGCCACACACAGTAGGCGACGGCAACGGAGGCCGCAGCCGGGACCCAGCGCCCGCTGCCAAGCAGCGCCGCTCCGGTGAGCAGGACCGGGGCAGCGTCGATGACCTTGGCCGCCAGCCGCTGCCGGGCCGTTGCGTTGACCACGTGGGGATGGGCTGCCATGCCGGCCTGTCCTAGCGGAAGCTGACGCGGCGTCTACCGGCCGGGGCCGCCGGTGCCACGGTCACGACTCGGTGTTTCCCGCGGCAGGTTGGGGATCCGCTCCGCCGGGAAGGGTCACGGCCGCCGGGACGCTGCGCTCGACGGAACCTTCGACGTCGATCACCAGGACGGTGATGTTGTCGCGGCCGCCGGACCGCAGCGCTGCCTGCACCATGGAAGCGCAGGCGTCCTGCGGATTGCTGACGGAGGCCAGGATCTGCTGCAGCTGCCCGTCGCTCACCTCGCCCGTGAGGCCGTCGGAGCACACCAGCAGGCGGTCGCCGGGTTCCACCGGGATCAGCCAGTAGTCGGCATCCGTATCACTGCCCGTGCCCAGCGCCCGGGTAACCACGTGGCGGCGCGGATGGACCAGGGCTTCATCCGGCGTAATTTGGCCCATGTCCACCAGTTCCTGGACCTCGCTGTGATCCACGGTGATCTGCTCCAGCAGCCCGTTGGTCAGCCGGTAGGTCCGGGAATCCCCCACATTGAAAACCAGCCAGCAGGGTTTGCCCGCGTCCCGGACGAGGACGGCGCCGGTCAGCGTGGTGCCGGCACGGCCATCTGTCGCTTCCCGGATCCTGGCATCGGCTTCGCGGAGCAGCTTCTGGACTTCGGCGGCGGCGACCTCGGGCAGATGCTCGCCGACAAACGGCGCCTCGCCCAGGGTGCGGACGCAAATGCTGCTCGCCACTTCGCCTGCTTCGTGGCCTCCCATGCCGTCGGCGACGGCGAAGATCGGGTCCGCGGCGATCAGCGAATCCTCGTTCTGGTCCCGGCGCAGTCCGCGGTCAGAGGCATAGCCAAAGACTGCACGGAGTTCCAAGCCCGGGGATGTCGTTTCGTCGAAGTTCATTCACGCCCTATCCGGAAGCTGTCCGCTGTGGTGGTCCACAGTAGTGACACATATTACGCATTCTTATGCTTACCCTAGCGGAATGCCCGGGCCCGCCGCCCGAAGCGCTCCGGCAAGCGTCCGTGCCGCTGCACCGGGCAGGCAGGTAGTCCGGCCGGTCAGTCGAGAATCAGTCCCGACCCGGTGCCGCGGGCGAGTGTCACGGGGTGGATTTCGCCGAATCCGCGCACGTTGCGGGGCTGATGCGGGATCAGCACAAACCGGTCGTTGTTCCGCAGGGCTGCGGCGGTCGAGGCGTCCGTCAGGACGGTGCCGGGTTCAGCGAGCGAGGTCAGCCGGGAGGCCAGATTGACGGTGGGCCCGTAGATGTCGCCCAGCCGGGAGAGCACCCGCCCCCAGACCAGGGACACGCGCGCCGCCGGCAGCAGGTCGTCCTCCGTGAAGGCCTTGGCCAGGGCCAGCGAGATTTCCGCCCCGGCTTCCGGTGTTTCCGCGTTGAACAGCACCTCGTCGCCGATGGTCTTCACCAGCCGGCCGCCGCCCACGGAGATGATCTCGGCGCACTTGTGCTCAAAGCGCTGGACCATGTGGGCCAGGGTTTTCTCATTCATCTGCCGCGACAGGGAGGTGTAGGACACCAGATCGGCAAAGCCTACGGCGCGGGCCAGGGGCAGCGGGTTGTCGTCGGACGCGGAGCCGTCATGGCTGGCCAGACCGGCTTCGGCGCGCAGCGCCAACCGCTGCACGGCCGAGTTCATCTGCCGTTTCCAGGCGTACACCAGCGTCTTTTCCAGGGGTTCGATCAGGGCCGGAAGTGCTGCCACCAGCGCCTTGCGGGCCTCGGCGTCGGGAATTCCGCGCTGGACCACCATTTCCTCGACCAGCGCTTCAATCTGCCAGACCACCATTCGGTCGGTCATCTGGCCGATCGAGCGCATGATGGAGATGGCGGCTTCCTCGGTCAGCTGCTCGTCGCGGACCAGTTCGATCACGGTGGTCAGCGCCTCGCGGTCCTGCTCGGTGAAGAACACCGCGTCGTCGTCGAGGTTGGGAAATCCCATCGCCCGCCAGAGCTTGCGGGCCGAGAGCAGGGACACCCCCGCTTCGGCGGCAGCTTCGCGCCGCTTGAGGGTACGCGGGCCGCCGATCAGCTGGGCCTCCAGCTTGCGCACGTCCTCGCGGTCGATGGCGGCGGAACCGGCATCGGCCGGTGCGCCGGTGGAACCGGAGCCCGCACGCCCGGAACCGGCACGCCCGTTCCCGGTGTTGGCGTCGGCGTCGGCGTTGGCGTCGGCGTCGGCGGCTCGGGGCCGGGGAGGAACGGCTGGCATGGACAGGGTCATCGGCTCGGGATCCGCTGCCGGTTCGGCGTCGCGGCCTTCCTCACTCATTGCCCCTCCCTTCGTAGTCGTAGTCCCCATCTCCTTCCATATCTACACCATCGAACATGGCGGTCAGCGGCAACTGGTCTATGGCGGCCAACACAATGGCCTTGAACTTGTGGACCTCGGGCACGTGTTCGTAGTGCACCACCCGGTCATAGCCAACGTCCACCGCCAGCGTCCCGGAACGCTGCATCCGCTCCGTAACGGTCTGCCAGGCCTCGAGCTGAAAGACCGAGGCCAGCGGCAATTCGCGTTCCCGCCGGCGCAGCACACCCTGCCGGTGGATGAGGCGCCGGTTGGTGACGATGTACCGTGCAAACGCCCACCGCAGCACCGGCGGCAGGCAGAACCGCGCCAGCAGCACCAGGGAAACGACGACGACGGCGGGCTGCAGGTATCCGCGCCAATCCGCCACCTGCCCGGGCAGGGAATCACGGTCCAGGTAGCCGTAACCGAACCCGGCGGCAGCGCACACCAGGATGGCCAGGACAACGGGCCAGACCAGCTGGCGGGCATGCGGCCTGCTGGCCACGATAATCCGCTCCCCCGGCGCGAGTTTCAGCCTGATGTTCACGCCTGCACGGCGCGCAGGTGCACCACGTCGCCGGCGACGACCGCATGCCGCTCGCCGTGTTCGTCCACCAGGACCAGCGAACCGTACGAGTCAAGGGCCACGGCTCGTCCCGTGAGGGATTTTCCGCCGGGCAGGTCTGCGCGGACCTCCTGGCCCAGGGTCGCCATCCGGGCACTGATCTTCTCGACCAGCGAGGTCCCGTCGGCCCACGCCCGGGAGGCATCGCCGTCGACCGCGCAAAAGTCCCGGTACTTGGCAGCCAGCTCGCGCAGATAATCCTCCAGGAGAATGTTGCGGTCGGTGGTGGAGGAGTACTCCATCAGCAGCGACGTGGCCGTGGGAACCGGCAGATCCTCGTCGGTCAGGGAGACGTTCATGCCCGCGCCCACGACGACGGCGGGCGGGGCGCCGCTGGAATCCATCACCAGCTGGGCCAGGACGCCGGCGAGCTTGCGCCCATCGACCATAACGTCGTTCGGCCACTTCAGGCGGGCCTCGACGCCGGTGCGGGCGGCGACGGATTCCGACAAGGCCAGGGCAGCCAGCAGCGACAACCAGCCGTAGGACTGGGTGGGCAGCGGCCGGCCGGCGGCATTGACCGGCCGGAGCAGGACGCTGACGAACAGCGACGAGCGCGGCGGGGCAACCCAGGTCCGGCCCAGCCGTCCCTTGCCGGCGGTCTGCATCTCGGCGGTCAGGACGGTCAGGTCCGGAGCATCTGCCGGGCGAAGCCGCGCCTGGTCAGCCAGATCGGTGTTGGTGGAGCCGGTTTCGGCCACGACCTCCAGCCGGGGCAGGGGTCCCTGCGGCGCCACGAGCGCGGCTCGGAGACGCTCCTGGTCAAGCCCTGGTCTTTCCATGCTGGAGTAACGCGAATGCATGCTTCCGATCTTACGCGGGGTGCACGACATTCCTGCCTGCCGGCCCCGCCGGCGGGTCCCGCGGCCCGGCCAGCGCCCCTTGTCCTGCCTAGAGGAAGAAGTCCTGCATCAGCTTGTCCTCGGGCGCGCCGAGCGAGTAGGGACGGAAGTCAGTGATTCCCTCTTCACGCAGCACCTGCTCGTCGGTGTAGAAATTGCCGGTGGCCTCATGGCTGGGGCGGGTCAGGATGGCGTGTGCGGCGTCGGCCATGATGTCCGAACTGCGGGAGGCCGCCGCCATTTTCTCGCCGCCAAGGTTGCGGATGGCAGCGGTGTCGATGGCGGTGACCGGCCACAGCGAGTTCACGGCGACGCCGTCATCCTTGAGTTCCGCGGCGAGTCCGAGCGTCGTCAGGGACATTCCGTACTTGGCCATCGTGTACGCCAGGTAGGACCCGGCCCACTTCGGATCCAGGTTCAGGGGCGGGGAAAGCGTGAGGATGTGCGGGTTCGCGGACTGGCGCAGGGCGTCCAGCGAGAACTTGGAGAGCATGAAGGTGCCGCGGACGTTGATGTCGGCCATCAGGTCGTAGCTCTTCATGGTGACCTCGTCGGTGTTCCGCAGGTCGATGGCGGAGGCATTGTTGACCACGATGTCGATGCCCCCGAAATGCGCCACGGTTTCCGCGACGGCCCGGGCGACGTCGTCGTCGTTGCGGACATCGCCGATGATCGGCAGGGCCTTGCCGCCGGCGGCCTCCAGCTGTTCGGCTGCCGTGTACACGGTGCCCTGCAGCTTGGGATGGGGCTCGGCCGTCTTGGCCATGATGGCGATGTTGGCGCCGTCGGCCGCAGCGCGCAGGGCGATGGCCAGGCCGATGCCGCGGCTGCCGCCGGACATCAGGATGGTGCGGCCGGCGAGCGAACGGGGTCCGGAATCAGGTGTGAGAGAAGTCATGGGAACAGGCTAATACATGTCCGCCGCTTATGTTACTGGTCAGTAACATCGGTCGATTCCTCCCGAAACGGCTTGATTCCGCCCATTGGCTGACCGGGGTCGATCCTTCGTGCAGATAACGCAGCCAAAACCGCCCCGGCGAAATCCTTCGTGCAGATAACGCAGTCAAAAGCGGCACATGGGCTGCCGGGACAACCTGATCTGCACGAGAGATTCCGCGGGAGGACCTGATCTGCACGAGAGATTGAACCGCACCGATCCAAGCACCGGCCAAGCACATCAGCACGAAATTGTAGGATCCCTACACCGGGAGTACGCCGGTGCCCTCACTAGACTGGACAAGTCGCCGTACGCTTTGTGCCTTTCCTACTTAACGGCAGCGACCGCCCCATCCACTCAGCATTCCGGAGACCAGATGAGCATCGACCAGGACCTTGACCTGCAGACCACAGCCGGCAAGATCGCTGAGTACCGCCGCCGCCAGGCGCAGGCCGAGATGCCTTCCGGCCCGGCCGCCGTCGAGAAGCAGCATGCCCGCGGCAAGCACACCGCCCGCGAACGCATCGAGATGCTCGTGGACGCCGGCTCCTTCGTCGAGCTGGACGCCCTGGCCGTGCACCGCTCCACCGCGTTCGGCATGGAGAAGAAGAAGCCGCTGGGCGACGGCCTGGTCTCCGGGTACGCCACCGTCGACGGCCGCCCGATCGCCGTCTACAGCCAGGACTTCTCCGTGTACGGCGGTTCCCTGAGCCAGGTCAACGGCGAGAAGATCGTCAAGGTCCAGGAACACGCCCTGCGCAACGGCTGCCCCGTCGTCGGCATCCTGGACGGCGGCGGCGCCCGCATCCAGGAGGGCGTGGCCTCGCTGGCCATGTTCGCCGACATCTTCCGCAACAACGTCCACGCCTCCGGAGTGGTCCCGCAGATCTCCCTGATCATGGGCCCGTCCGCCGGCGGCGCCGCCTACTCCCCCGCCCTGACCGACTATGTGGTGATGGTGGACAAGACCAGCCACATGTTCATCACCGGACCCGACGTCATCAAGACCGTCACCGGCGAGGACGTCGACATGGAAACCCTCGGCGGCGCCCGGCAGCACAACACCAACACCGGCACCTCCACGTACCTGGCCTCCGACGAGGAGGACGCCATCGAGTTCGTCCGCGAGCTCCTGGACTTCCTGCCTTCCAACAACCTGGCCGAGGCGCCGCTGGCCGCCTTCTCGCAGGAGATGGAACTGAACGACGGCGACCTCGCCCTGGACGAGCTCATTCCGGACTCCGCCAACCAGCCCTACGACATGCGCGCCATCATTGAGCAGGTGCTCGACGACGGCCACTTCCTGGAGATGCAGGCCCTCTACGCGCCGAACATCATGATCGGCTACGGCCGGGTCGAGGGCCACACCGTGGGCATCGTCGCAAATCAGCCGTTGCAGTTCGCCGGCACCCTGGACATCGCCGCCTCCGAGAAGGCCGCCCGCTTTGTCCGCAACTGCGACGCCTTCAACGTTCCCATCCTCACCTTCGTGGATGTTCCGGGCTTCCTGCCGGGCACCGACCAGGAATTCCAGGGCATCATCCGCCGCGGCGCCAAGCTGCTCTATGCCTACGCCGAGGCCACCGTGCCCAAGCTGACCGTGATCACCCGCAAGGCGTACGGCGGCGCGTACATCGTGATGGGCTCGAAGAAGCTCGGCGCGGACCTGAACCTGGCCTGGCCCACCGCGCAGATCGGCGTCATGGGCGCCCAGGGCGCGGTGAACATCCTCTACCGCGGCCAGCTCAAGGCAGCGGCCGACGCCGGGGAAAGCGTTGAGCAGGCACGCGCCGACTACATCGCGCAGTATGAAGAGGAACTGCTCAACCCCTACCAGGCCGCCCAGCTCGGCTACGTCGACGCCGTCGTCGCCCCCTCGGAAACCCGCCTGCAGCTGATCCGCGGGCTGCGCGCCCTGCGCGACAAGCGCGCTTCGCTGCCCGCCAAGAAGCACGGAAACATGCCGCTGTGACGGCCTGGGACCTGCCGGATCCGTGGAGCCGGACGCCGGAGCAGGCTGTGCCGCAGCCGCCGCTGTTTTCCGTCCTGGGCGGCAATCCGTCGGCCGAGGAGCTGGCGGCGCTGACCGCCGTCGTCATGGGGCTGAACGCCGACGGCGGTGCCCCGCGCACCACGCCGGAGTCCGCGCGCCGGACCTGGAACCGGCGGCGGATGCTGAGCCTGGCGCCCAAGCCCGGACCCGGCTCGTGGCGGCGCAGCTTCCGCTAGCGCCGGACCAGCCCCGGAACCCGAATCGGAACCGGAATCGGAACCGGAAAAGCGCAGGATAGGCCCCCGAGCCGCACATTACGTGCGGCCACCGGGAAAAGTTGGTGATGGCGGCGTTGCCGCTAGGCTACCCCTGTGACCCACGAGACTCCTTCATCAGATCCCATGCCCTTCGCCGGCGCGCAGAACCGCCAGCCGACCGCCATCGACGCCGTTGCCGATGCCTTCACCGAGACTCTGCTGCAGCTGGATCCGTCCCTCGCCACCTCCCTGGGCATCCCCGGGCATGAAACGGAGTACGCCGACTACTCCCCCGCCGGCCTGGAATCGGGAGCCGAGGCCATCCGGGAGACGCTGGAACGGCTGGACGGACTGCAGCCGGCCGACGACGTCGACCGCGTCACGCTCGATGCCATGCACGAGCGCCTGGGCCTGGAACTGGAAATCCACGAGTCCGGCTGGAACCTCTCGAACCTGAACAACATCGCCTCGCCCGCCCAGGAGATCCGCTCCATCTTCGACCTGATGCCCACCGAAACGGTGGAGGACTGGCAGCACATCTCCGGCCGGCTGCACAACGTTGCCGACGCCGTCTCGGGCTACATCTCTTCCCTGCGCGCCGGCAAGGAGCGCGGCCTGCTGCCGGCCCGCCGCCAGGTGAAGATCGTCATGGAACAGGCCGCCAAGTACGCCGAGGACGGCGGCTTTTTTGACGACTACGCCTCGAATGCGGCACTGCCCGACGGCGGCTCCCTCTCCGACAGCCTGAGCACCGAGCTGCGCGCCGGCGCCGAATCCGCCCGTGCCGCCTACCGCGGGCTGGCCGCGGTCCTGGAAAATGAACTGCTGCCCGTCGCTCCCGAGAAGGACGCCGTCGGCCGCGAACGCTACGCCCTGATGTCGCGCCGGTTCCTGGGTTCCGCGGTGAACCTGGAAGAGACCTACGCCTGGGGCGTTGAGGAACTGGACCGCATCATCGCCGAGCAGGAAGCCGTCGCCGAGCAGATCCGGCCCGGCGCCGGCGTCGAGGAAGCCATGGCGCTCCTGGACGAGGATCCGGAGCGGCAGCTGCACGGCACCGCCGAGCTGCAGGCCTGGATGCAGGGCCTGGCGGACCGCGCCGTCGCCGACCTGGCGGGCACCCACTTCGAGATCAACGGGCCGATGCGGCAGATCGAGTGCATGATCGCCCCCACCCAGGAAGGCGGCATCTACTACACCGGTCCCAGCGACGACTTCAGCCGCCCGGGCCGCATGTGGTGGTCGGTCCCCGCCGGCGAGGACACCTTCACCACATGGAAGGAAACCACCACCGTCTACCACGAGGGCGTCCCGGGCCACCATCTGCAGATTGCGACGGCGACGGCCGCCCGCGGGCTGCTGAACAACTGGCGCCGCAACATCTGCTGGGTCTCCGGGCACGGTGAAGGCTGGGCGCTGTACGCCGAGCGGCTGATGGACGAACTGGGCTACCTCAGCGATCCCGGGGACAAGATGGGCATGCTCGACGCCCAGCGCATGCGGGCCGCCCGCGTGGTCTTCGACATCGGCGTCCATCTGGAACTGGAGGTACCCGAACGCTGGGGCTCCGGCACCTGGACGGCCGAGAAGGGCTACGAATTCCTGCGGCAGAACATTGCCATCTCCGAGGGGCAGCTGAACTTCGAGTTCACCCGCTACCTGGGCTGGCCGGGACAGGCACCGGCCTACAAGCTGGGCCAGCGGCTCTGGGAGCAGATCCGGGACGAGGTCCGCAGCCGCGAGGGAGAGAACTTCGACCAGAAGGACTTCCACACCCGCGCCCTCGCCCTGGGGTCGGTCGGGCTGGACACGCTGCGCCGCGCCCTGCTGGACGCGTAGCGGCAGCTGCCCCGGCGACATTCCTCACACGCTTGACCGGGATAACCCCCGGATGCGGCAATACTGCGCCGCATTCCGGGGGTTTTGGCCTTTTACGGCGCAGAATACCCAGCAGGCTTTCCGTAACATTTCGCAATGGGCAATCTTCTCTGCTAAGCACCGGCGACTACTATCTTCAACGTGACTTCACAGACTTCCTCCCCCCAGACTTCCGCCGGCCGCAGGCTGCCCCGGTGGGTTACTTCCTTCGGACCGCAGATCATCGCCGCCCTGTTTGTGGGCCTGCTGCTGGGCCTGCTGGCCAAGGAGATGGGCCCGGTTGGCGAGGACGAGCCCAACTGGCTGACCACCACCCTGAACACCATCGGCACGAGCTACGTCTCGCTGCTGAAGGCCGCCGTGGTCCCCCTGATCTTCACCGCCGTCGTCAGCTCCATCGCCAACCTGCGCGAGGTCTCCAACGCCGCACGCCTGGCCTGGCAGACGCTGCTGTGGTTCGCGATCACCGCGCTGATTGCCGTGACGATCGGCATCCTGCTGGGCGTGATCCTGCAGCCCGGCGCCAATGCCGACGCCGCGCCGCCCGCCGACTATGAAGGCAGCACCGGCAGCTGGATGGGCTTCCTGACCGGCCTGATTCCGGCGAACTTCATGGGCCTGACCGCTTCTTCCACCGCCGTGGACCCGAGCACCGTCACCACCGCCCTGAACTTCAATGTCCTCCAGGTGCTCGTGATCGCGATCGCCGTCGGCATTGCCGCCCTGAAGGTGGGTGCGCCCGCCGCGCCGTTCCTGGCCCTGAACGCCTCCGCCCTGGCCGTCATCCAGAAGGTCCTCTGGTGGATCATCCGCCTGGCTCCGCTGGGCACCGTGGGCCTGATCGGCCGCGCCGTCGCCACCTACGGCTGGGACACCATCGGCTCGCTGGGCATGTTCGTGGTGGCCGTGTACGTCGGCCTGGCCCTGGTCCTCTTCGTGGTCTACCCCGTGCTGATCAAGGCCCACGGCCTGTCCGTGAAGCAGTGGTTCTCCGGCGCCTGGCCGGCCATCCAGCTCGGCTTCGTCTCGCGCTCCTCGGTGGGCACCCTGCCGCTGACGCAGCGCGTGACCGAGCGCAACATGGGCGTGCCGCGCGCCTACGCCTCCTTCGCCGTGCCGCTGGGCGCCACCACCAAGATGGACGGCTGCGCCTCGATCTACCCGGCGGTTGCCGCGATCTTCGTGGCGCAGTTCTTCGGCATTGACCTGGGCTTCACCGACTACCTGCTGATTGCCCTGGTCTCGGTGCTCGGTTCGGCCGCCACGGCCGGCACCACCGGCGCCGTGGTCATGCTGACCCTGACGCTGTCCACGCTGGGCCTGCCGCTGGCCGGCGTCGGCCTGATGCTGGCCGTCGACCCCATCCTGGACATGGGCCGCACCGCCATCAACGTGGCCGGACAGACCGTGATCCCGACGATCGTCGCCAAGCGCAACGGCATGCTGGACACCGCAATGTACAACGCCAAGCGCAACGGCGATCCGTTCGCCGACGACTCCACCGAGGTCGAGGTCCCGGTGCTGGTTCCGGCCGGCGCTTCGGGTGTGGCTGGTTCGGGTGCCGCTGCTGGTGTCGCTGCTGCGGACGGAACGTCTGCTGCGGGCATCTCCCTGCCGGGTGCCGGGGCTGCGTGCGCAACCGGCCCGGCGCCGTCGTCGGCTTCCGCTGCCGACAAGCGCTGATCCATCGCTTCCTGAAGGCCGCTCCGGATATCCGGGGCGGCCTTCGTGCTGTCCCGGGGCTGTCTTCGGGCTGTCCCGGCCGCCTGCCGGGCCGGGCTGCGCTTACCGGGCCGGGCGGCCCGCCGACTAGGCTGGAGGGGTGACTGACCTGAACCTGATCCTTGCTTCCGCTTCCCCCGCCCGCACCAAGCTGCTGACCAACGCCGGCATCGCCCATTCCGTGCTCGTGTCCGACGTCGACGAAGACGCCGTCACCGCGCGCTACGGCCTGACCGACCCGCACGACACCGCCTTGCTGCTGGCCCGGGCGAAGGCCGAAGCCGTTGCCGCGCTGCCCGAGGCCGACGGCTCCCTGGTGATCGGCTGCGACTCCGTCTTCGAGTTCGACGGCGAAGCGCACGGCAAGCCCTGGGAGCCCGAGGTCGCCCGCGAACGCATCCGGCGGATGAGCGGCAACATGGGCGTGCTGCACACCGGCCACTGGCTGGTCGATTGCCGCGACACCGACGACGACGGCGGTTCGGGTGCGACGCTCGGCGCCGTCAGTTCCGCGTCGGTTTACTTTGCGAAGCTGACCGACGAGGAGATCGACGCGTACGTCGCCACCGGTGAGCCGCTGCAGGTGGCGGGTTCCTTCACCATCGATTCACTGGGCGGGGCGTTCATCGAGAAGGTTGACGGTGATCCGCACGCCGTGATCGGGCTGTCCGTCTCGATGCTTCGCGAGCTGCTCGCCAGCGCCGGCGTGAAGATCACTGACCTCTGGGACCGGTAGTCCCTTCCCGCCGCGGGTCGCTCCGGGCCGGGCACCGCGTCCGGGCACCGAGAGTGCAGATCTGGCGGATTAGCATCGTCCACCGTGCGCCGAGAGTGCAGCTCTGCAGGGTAAGACACGAGATTGCCCGCCATATCTGCGCTCTCGAATCACGGCTCCAACCGAAACCCGCCATAGCTGCACACTCACGGACCTCCGCACACCGAGAGTGCAGCTCTGGCGGGTAATCGCCGGCGCGGGTCGGACCGGGCGTCCGAGAGTGCAGCTCTGGCGAATTAGCATCGTCCCCCATGTGCCGAGAGTGCAGCTCTGCAGGGTAAGACACGAGATTGCCCGCCATATCTGCGCTCTCGAATCACGGCTCCAGCCGAAACCCGCCATAGCTGCACACTCACGGACCTCCGCACACCGAGAGTGCAGCTATGCAGGGTTAGCATCGTCCACGTACGGCGCTCGGCACTCGAGAGTGCAGCTCTGCACCCTCACGGTTGATACCCGCCCTGGACCAGCGCATGACGCACCTTCCCCACGACCCATGAGGGACCCTGCGCCATGTCATAGCTGTTCAGCTTGACCTGGCGCCAGCCCAGTTCAGCGGTGCGCGCGTCCCGCCCGTTGTCCCTGCTCTGTTGTCCGGGGTCCAGGTGATGCGCTCCGTCGTATTCGATGCAGGTGCGGTACTCCCGGCAGCCAAGGTCCACCCACACGGCGGGATTTCCAGCGGCGTCCGCAATCAACGTGTTCGGCGTAAATTCCGGCAATCCTGCCCTGTGAAGCTCGAGCCGCACCCTCGTCTCCTGCGGTGAATCCACGCCGACCCGCATCAGTTCGATCGCAGACCGAAGGTTGCGCACTCCCCGGGCTCCCGCTTTGGCCTCTGCATAATGCCGGAGATCCTTCAGGGGCACCTGCGCAATCCGCCGCGTTCCAAAGTTCCGATGGTGTTCACTGATCATCCAATCTCCCATGACGACCAGATCATCTGTTGGCAGCTGGGCGGCGAGATCAAGCAGGGTCCGGGGCAGAGAGGTCACAGGCAGCGACGACACCATGGTCAGCTCCCCCGGATCCAGCTCCAAGCGATGCCCAGCGACGTATTTGCGGCGAGGCATGGCAAGCCCCCGGTCCCGGCTGAGGTCAATAACCGGTTCCTGTTGCAGGCCGTATGGCAGCGGGATTCCGTGCAGCCGCGCCGCGGTGACATGGGAGAAAAACACCCCTGGCAACAACTCCGCATATGGCCGGCAGCGTTCCACCAGTTCCAGGTCCGCTCCTCGTCGCACCCGAATCTCCCGGCTCGGTGTCAGCAGGTCCTGCGCCCGGAGCCTTGACCGGGAAAGGCCCAGACTCCGGGCCTGCGCGATTGTGAAGGACTGATCCGTCAGGTCTTCGGGAAGCGGCAGAGGACGGCGCATACTCCATTACTTAACAGTCCTGCCGTCCCTCGTCCCTGTTATCCACAACAGCGGCTTTTCTCCACAGACGACGCTTCCGCCTTGCACAGCCAGCGCGGACGACGACGGCGGCCTCGCTTGAACGCGGGCCCCGCCTGACGCCACGCCACCCTCACACACGCCACCCTTGTAGGGTCCCCACAACGAAACGCCCCGTACCACGCAGAAACAGCACGCATTATGGCCGGAAACCACAAAACCGCGCTAGGCTCCGAAGAGATCAAAAGGAGCCAGTGCATTCAATGAGCCAGTTCAACCCCGCGCCCGCCGGCGATCCACAGAACACCAAGAGCATCACGAAAGTCCTGATCGCCAACCGCGGCGAAATCGCCGTCCGCGTCATCCGGGCCGCCCGCGACGAAGGCCTGGCCTCCGTCGCCGTCTACGCCGATCCGGACCGGGACGCCCTGCATGTCCGCCTCGCCGACGAGGCCTACTCGCTGGGCGGCAGCACCGCTGCGGAGTCCTACCTGGACATGGGCAAGATCCTCGACGCCGCCCGCAAGTCCGGCGCCGACGCCATCCACCCCGGCTACGGCTTCCTCTCCGAGAACGCCGAGTTTGCCCAGCGCGTCATCGACGCCGGCCTCACCTGGATCGGCCCCTCCCCGCACGCCATTTCCCAGCTCGGCGACAAGGTCCAGGCCCGCCACATCGCGGCCAAGGTCGGCGCCCCGCTGGTTCCCGGCACCGCCGATCCGGTGAAGAACGCCCAGGAAGTCCTGGACTTCGCCGACGCGCACGGCCTGCCGCTGGCCATCAAGGCTGCCTTCGGCGGCGGCGGCCGCGGCATCAAGGTCGCCCGCACCCGCTCGGAAATTCCGGAGATGTTCGACTCCGCCGTCCGCGAGGCCACAGCCGCCTTCGGCCGCGGCGAGTGCTTCATCGAGCGCTTCCTGGATGCCCCGCGGCACGTCGAGACCCAGTGCCTCGCCGACGCGCACGGCAACGTCGTCGTCGTCTCCACCCGCGACTGCTCGCTGCAGCGCCGCAACCAGAAGCTTGTGGAGGAGGCTCCGGCGCCGTTCCTCACCGAGGACCAGAACCAGCGTCTGTACGCCGCATCCAAGGCCATCCTCCGCGAGGCCGGCTATCAGGGCGCCGGCACGTGCGAGTTCCTGGTCGGCACCGACGGCACCATCTCCTTCCTGGAGGTCAACACCCGGCTGCAGGTCGAGCATCCCGTGTCAGAGGAAGTGACCGGCCTGGACCTGGTCCGCGAGCAGTTCCGGCTGGCCCGCGGCGAGGAGCTCGGCTACGGCGATCCGGAGATCCGCGGCCACTCGATCGAGTTCCGCATCAACGGCGAAGATCCGGGGCGCAGCTTCATGCCCGCTCCCGGCACGGTCAGCACCTTCAAGCTGCCCTCCGGTCCCGGCATCCGCGTCGATTCCGGCATCGAGGCCGGCGAAACCGTGGGCGGGAACTTCGATTCAATGCTCGCGAAGCTGATCGTCACCGGCGCCACCCGCGAACAGGCGCTGCAGCGCGCCCGCCGCGCCCTGGCCGAAATGGAAATCACCGGCATGCCCACGGTGCTGCCGTTCCACGCCGCGGTCGTCGCGCACCCCGATTTCGCCCCCGCGGCCGGCCCGTTCAAGGTCCACACCCGCTGGATCGAGACCCAGTTCATCAACAAGATCCCGGCCTGGTCCGGTGAGCAGGGCTCACGGCACGACGACGACGGCGGCGCCCGCCAGCGCGTCACAGTCGAGGTGGGCGGCAAGCGGCTCGACATCGTGCTGCCGGCCGGTCTCGGCGGCGCCGGCATCGGGTCCAACGGAGCCGGCGGCCGGACTGCCGGCGTCAACGGGAAGACCCGCAAGTCCTCCCGCACCCGCGGCGGGGCCAATCCGGCAGCCACCGGCGATGACCTGACGTCCCCGATGCAGGGCACCATCGTGAAGGTGGCCGTTCAGGAAGGTGCTGTGGTCGCCGAGGGCGATCTCGTCGTCGTACTCGAAGCCATGAAAATGGAGCAGCCGCTCACCGCGCACAAGGCCGGCACCGTGTCCGGACTCAGCGCCGTTCCCGGCGCGACGGTTTCCGCCGGCGCCGCGATTTGTTCGATCCTGGACTAGCGTTCGACGCAGCAACGCCAAAACGGCCCGGCCCCCTGCATGGGGACCGGGCCGTTGGCGTCTGGAAGCTTAGTTGCTGGAGTGGTTGGTGTAGTCGACGTCCTTGGTGTCCTTGGTGACGTACAGCGCGATCAGCGTCAGCACCGCCATCGCGGACAGGTAGATGCCCACCAGCCACGGGCTGCCGTCGGCGGCCTGCCACAGCGCCACCGCGATGAACGGGGCCACGGCCGCGCCCAGGATCGAGGAAACGTTGTAGGCGATCGCCGAGCCGGTGTAGCGCACGTTGGTCGGGAACAGCTCCGGGAGCATGGCGCCCATCGGCCCGAAGGTCAGGCCCATCAGGGTGAAGCCCAGGATCAGCAGGGCCATGACGCCCGCGGTGCCGCCGCCGAGCAGCGGAGAGAACGTGAAGCCGAAGAGGAAGATGCCGGTGGTAACCACCAGCAGCGTCTTGCGGCGGCCGAACTTCTCGGCCAGCGGGCCGGAGACGAGCGTGAAGATACCGAAGAACACGACACCGATGATGAGCATGATCAGGAAGTCGTTGCGGGCATAGCCCAGGCCGGCGGCGAACGTTTCCGGGTCGAAGGCCTTACCTGTCTTCTCGGCGGCGGCACGGGCAGCTTCCTCGCTCTTGGCGGCGGTGCCGTAGGAGAGCGTGAAGGTGGTCATCAGGTAGAACAGCACGTAGGTGGCCAGCATGATGAACGTGCCGGCAATCATCTGGCGCCAGCTGTACTTGAACGCGCGGCTCAGCGGCATCTTGCTCACTTCACCGGAATCGACGACCTTCTGGAAGGCCGGGGTCTCCACCAGTTTCAGCCGGACATACAGGCCGATGATCACCATGACGGCGCTGGCCAGGAACGGAATGCGCCAGCCCCAGGAATCGAACTGCTCGTTGGTGAGCTGGAAGCTAAGCAGCAGGAACAGGCCGTTGGCCAAGATGAAGCCGATCGGCGCGCCCAGCTGCGGGAAGGTTCCCCAGATGGCGCGCTTGTTGGCCGGCGCGTTTTCCGTTGCCAGCAGCGCCGCACCCGACCATTCCCCGCCGAGGGCCAGGCCCTGGGCGAAGCGCAGGACCACCAGCAGTGCCGGACCCAGGATGGTCCAGCCCGGCGTCAGGGCCGTGGGGAGGCAACCGATCAGGAAGGTTGCGATTCCCATGGTCAGCAGCGAGGCCACCAGGGTTCCCTTGCGGCCGACCTTGTCACCGAAGTGCCCGAACACGATCGAGCCCAGCGGGCGGGCAATGAAGGCCACGCCGAAGACGGCGAAGGAGCTCAGCAGTGCCGTGACGCCCTCGGCGTTCGGAAAGAACAGCCGCGGAAACACGAGGACTGCGGCGGTGGCGTAGACGTAGAAGTCGTAGAACTCGATGGACGTGCCAACGAGGCTGGCAATAATCACCCGGCCCTTCGAGTTTGTCTTGGCCGGCGCCGGTGCCGGCGTGGGCTCCGTGGAGGGATTCTTAGTAGACATTGGCAGTCTTTCGCAGGTGGAAGTGAGGTTCTCGATAATGGTAGGGGCGCCATCCCACCATCCGGACATTGTGTCCAGCATGTGGACAGGCGTCTCACTTCCCGCGGACCCAACGGCCGACGACGGCGGGGCCTTGCGCAGCTGCGCCCGGCCGGTCTGCGCCTGCCTGTCGGGTTCTTGTGCCTGAATCTGCGGGTCGATCTGGGCGCTCGGGCATCTCTCGTGCAGATGACGGTGATTCCCGGTCCTCGTCCGAATCTCTCGTGCAGATAATGCTCCATAAATGGCTCAACTCAATGAAAGGAGGCCCTGATCTGCACGAGAGATTCCGTCTGAGTGCATTATCTGCACGAAGGATGCTCACTACCGCTGCGGGACCCCGGCCACACGCGCCCACCTACCGAATGCGCAGCCCGTGCCACCCGTCTGGCACGGAGTGGTGAGATCAGCCGGTCCGCTCCCCCGGCCCGGGTGCCTACAGGCACCCAGAGTGCAGCTATGGCGGGTATCAGCGCGCTCCGGTCGACCACACGAACTCGAGAGCGCAGCTATGGCGGGTATCAGCGCGGGTTTGTCGCCAGATCTGCGCTCTCGAGGCACTCAAGTCGCCAGATCTGCGCTCTCGATAAGTCCAAGTCGCCAGACCTGCACACTCGAGGGTCTTTTGCTCGGGGGCGAACCCTCAAACCGGCCGAAACGGCCCGAGAGAGCCTGAAGAGGCCACAAAAAAGCCCGCCCCCGGAGCGGAACGCCAAACAAGCAGCGTTCCACCCCGGACACGGGCCGGATGAAGGAACCCGGGCAAGCAGCCCGGGAGAAAGCAAAACCTACATATGCACGTGCAGGCGGCGGGCGGCCTCGGAAATCGAGCCGGTCAGCGACGGGTACACGGTGAAGGTGTTGGCCAGGTCATCGACGTGCAGCTTCTGCGTGACGGCGATGGCAATCGGGAAGATGAGCTCGGACGCGCGCGGCCCCACCACGACGCCGCCGATCACGGTGCCGGAGCCCTTGCGCGAAATGATCTTCACGAAGCCCTCCTTGATCTCCATCATCTTGGCGCGCGCGTTGGTGTGCAGCGAGAGCTTGATGACGTCGCCCTGGTAGCGGCCGTCGGCGATGTCCTGCTCGGTCACCCCCACCGACGCGATTTCCGGCGAAGTGAAGATGTTCGAGGCGACGTTCTTGAGCTTCAGCGGCTTCACGCCGTCGCCCATCAGGTGCGCAATCGCGATCCGGCCCTGCATGGCGGCCACGGAGGCCAGGTTGAAGACTCCGGTGCAGTCGCCCGCGGCGTACACGCTCGGGGCGGTGGTGCGGGAGACGCCGTCGACCCTGATCTGGCCGCGCTCGTCGAGCGCCACGCCGGCCTCTTCCAGCCCGATGTCCGCAGTGTTGGGGATCGCGCCCACGGCCACGAGGCAGTGGCTGCCCTCGACGGTGCGGCCGTCCTCAAGCGTCACCAGCACGCCGTCGCCGGTGTTCTTCACGCTTTCGGCCCGCGAGCGGTTCAGCACCGTCATGCCGCGGGCCTGGAACACGTCCTCCAGCACGACGGCGGCATCGGCGTCCTCGCCCGGCAGCACGCGGTCGCGGCTGGAGATCAGCGTGACCTTGGTGCCCAGGCCGTTGTACGCGGAGGCAAACTCGGCGCCGGTGACGCCGGATCCGATCACGATCAGGTGTTCGGGGATTTCGGTGAGGTTGTACACCTGCTTCCAGGTGAAGATGCGTTCGCCGTCGGGCATCGAGGTCTCGAGTTCGCGCGGGCGGGCGCCCACCGAAATCAGCAGGGCTTCGGCCTCAATGGTCTCGGTGCCGTTTTGCGTGACGACCTCGATGGTCTTGTGGTCCAGCAGCCGGCCCTCGCCGATTTTCACCTTCACGCCCACCCGCTCGAGGGTGCGGCGGATGTCGTTGGACTGTTCCTTGGCCAGGGCCAGGAGCCGGTTGTTGACCATCTTCAGGTCGGCAACGGCGGGCTGGCCGTTGTCGCCGAAGTCCACGCCCAGCGATGAGGCGGAGGAGAAGCGGGTCATCACGTCGGCGGTGGCAATCAGGGTCTTGGAGGGAACGACGTCGGTCAGCACGGCTGACCCGCCCATCCCGTCGCGTTCCACGATGGTGACGTCGGCACCGAGGGACGCGGCCACCATTGCGGCTTCGTATCCTCCGGGGCCGCCGCCGAGGATGGCAATCTTGCGGGCAGTAAAATCAAGTTGGGTCGTCACAGTTGTCCATTCTGTCCCATCCCTGCCCGGTGCTCAAACGGCGGCCCAAACGCCGGGGCAGCAGCCCCGCCCAAACCTCCGGGAGCCGGCATGCTCCTGCAGAGCGGGCGAACTCGCGGTAGGTTGGATTAGTGAACAACGATCCCTTTGAATTAGCCCAGCAGGCCGCCAAGTACATTGCCGAGAAAACCGGTGTGCCCAGCCATGACATTGCCCTGGTCCTCGGCAGCGGCTGGGGCGAGGCCGCCGACCTGATCGGCGAGACCACAGCCACCCTGAACGCCAGCGACATCCCCGGCTTCTCCGCCCCCGCGGTGCAGGGCCATGTGGGCACCATCCGCTCCGTGCTGACGACTTCGGGCAAGCGCGCCCTGGTCCTGGGCGCCCGGACGCATTACTACGAGGGCAAGGGCGTGCGCGCCGTCGTCCACGGCGTGCGCACCGCAGCGGCGGCCGGAGCCAAGGTCATGGTCCTGACCAACGGCTGCGGCGGGCTGAACCCGGACTGGAAGCCGGGCACCCCGGTGCTGATCAGCGACCACCTGAACCTCACGGCCGCGTCGCCGCTGGAAGGTGCCACGTTTGTGGACCTCACCGACCTGTACTCCTCCCGCCTGCGGGACCTGGCCCGCACCGTGGACCCGACCCTGGACGAAGGCGTTTACGCGCAGTTCACCGGCCCGCACTACGAAACCCCGGCCGAGGTCCGCTACGCCAAGACCATCGGCGCGGACCTGGTGGGCATGTCCACCGCGCTGGAGGCCATCGCCGCCCGGCATGCCGGAATGGAGGTGTTCGGCATTTCCCTGGTGACCAACCTGGCCGCCGGCATCAGCGCCGAGCCGCTGAGCCACGCCGAGGTCCTGGAGTCCGGAGCCGCAGCAGGCCCCCGGATTTCCCGCCTGCTGGCTGACATCATCGGCAAGCTCTAGCCAGCTGCCGCTCCCCCTATCTTCGATTCGTAGGTACTACCCATGACGCTGAACCCCACCGAGCTTGATGAGCTCGTGACCACCGCCCAGAGCTGGGCCGATGAAGACCCCGACCCGGCCACCGCCGCGGAACTGCGGGCCCTGATCGCTTCGGCGCAGTCCGAAGGCGCCACGGCCGCCGCTGCCGAGGCAGAGCTGGAAGACCGCTTCACCGGCACGCTGGAGTTCGGCACGGCCGGTCTGCGGGCCGCGCTCGGCGCCGGTCCGCGCCGGATGAACCGCGTGGTGGTCCGCCGCACCGCGGCCGGCATCGCTTCCTTCCTGCAGGACACTTCCGGCGACAAGTACACGCCCAGCGCCGTCATCGGCTACGACGCCCGGCACAAGTCCCGGGCCTTCGCGCTGGAGACCGCTGCGGTCTTCAGTGCCGCGGGCATCGAGACCTTCCTGCTTCCCTGCACGCTCCCGACGCCGGTGCTTGCCTATGCGGTCCGCGCGCTGGACACCGACGCCGGCGTGATGGTCACCGCCAGCCACAATCCGGCCGCGGACAACGGCTACAAGGTCTATCTGGGCGGGCGCACGGTGAAGGGCCCGGGCAAGGGCGCGCAGATCGTCGCCCCGTACGACGCCGAGATCGCCGCGCGCATCGACTACACCGTGCCGCTGGACAGCATCGACACGGCGCCGGAGGGCTGGACGGACGTTTCCGAATCCATCGTCGCCGACTACATCAACGCGGTGGGCCGGCTGGCGGCGCGCGACCACCTGCCGGAGCGCGACCTGAAGATTGTCCTCACCTCGCTGCACGGCGTGGGCGGGGACACCATGAAGTCAGTGCTGAAGGATGCCGGCTTCCGCAAGGTCATTCCGGTGGCGGCGCAGGCGAAGCCGGATCCGGACTTCCCCACAGTTGCCTTCCCCAACCCGGAGGAACCCGGCGCGCTGGACCTGGCGCTGGAGACCGCCGTCGAGCACGACGCCGATCTCGTCATCGCCAACGATCCCGACGCCGACCGCGTGGCGGTGGCCGCGAAGAATCCGGCCGACGGACAGTGGCGGATGCTGCGCGGCGATGAAGTCGGCGCGCTGCTGGGCCGGCATCTGGCCCGCCGCATCGGGTCCGGGCACTGGAAGGTCCGCGGAGAGAAGGCCAAGACCGGCATCGTGTTCGCCAACTCGATCGTGTCCTCCCGGCTGCTCGCCCGCGTTGCCGAAGCCGCCGGTTTCGCGCATGTGGAAACCCTCACCGGCTTCAAGTGGATTTCCCGCGTGCCGCACCTGACCTACGGCTATGAAGAAGCGCTGGGTTACTGCGTGGCTCCGGGCCTGGTCCGCGACAAGGACGGCATTTCCGCCGGCCTGCTGGTGGCCGAGATGGCAGCCACGCTGAAGGCCGGCGGGCGCACCCTCTTTGACGAACTCGACGACCTGGCGGTGCAGCACGGCCTGCACCTGACGGACCAGCTGTCCGTCCGGGTCTCCGATCTGGGGTTGCTGGGCGAAATGATGGCCCGGCTGCGCTCGGAGCCGCCGGTGTCCTTCGGCGGCTCCGCAGTGCAGAGCGCCGTGGACCTGTCCCAGGGCAGCGGCGAGCTGCCGCCCACGGACGGGCTGAAGTACCTGACCCGGGACAACACCCGGGTGATCATCCGCCCCTCGGGCACCGAGCCGAAGCTCAAGTGCTACCTCGAGGTCATTGTTCCGGTGGACTCCGCGGCCGATCTGCCCGCCGCACGCGAGCAGGGACGCGCCCGCCTCGATGCAGTGCTCGCCGATGTGAACGCGGCGCTGGGCCTGTAAGCCCGAACCCCGGTGAACGGGGATTGAACACAGAACGCCGATCAGGACCGGTTCCCCGCGGAGCCGGTCCTGATCTGTCTGCGGATGCTGTTACGAGGGCAGGGCTGCGCCGCTGTCCGGCAGGGCTGCACCGCTGTCCGGCAAGACGACGGCGGCCTCCGGAAGAACGACGGCGGCCTCGGGCAGGGTGCGTCCCTCCCGCAGCAGGGTGGCCACCTGCTCGGCAGGAAGCGGCCGACTGAAGTAGTAGCCCTGCCCGCTGCAGCACCCCATTTTGTGCAGCTGCTTGGCCTGTGCCGCGGTTTCGATGCCCTCAAACACTGCTTCCATGCCGGCGGCGCGGATCAGGTTGTGCACGGCGGCCACGAACTGCAGCTGGCCGTCGTCGTCGTCAATGTCTTCAATCAGCGACCTGTCCACCTTCACCGTGTCCACCGGCAGCCGGCGCAGGTAGCTGATGGAGGAATAGCCGGTGCCGAAGTCGTCGATCTCCAGCCCGACGCCCAGCGCCTGCAGGGACTTCAGCGAGTAGGTTTCCACCTCTCCCCCGGCGATAAACGCGCTTTCGGTGATTTCCAGGATCAACGACGACGCCGGCATTCCGGTCTCGCGCAGCGCCCGGCGCACGTAGTCCACCAGGTCCATGCTCTGCAGCTCGGACGCTGCCAGATTGACCCGCACCTGGAACTGGTCCTCCGGGCGCAGCAGGGCGCACCAGCCGGCCAGCTGCTCCAGGGCTGTCCGCAGCACCCAGCGGCCGATGCCCACAATCAGTCCGGTGTCCTCGGCCAGCGGAATGAAGGAGTCGGGCATGATCAGGCCGCGGGTGGGATGATGCCAGCGCACCAGGGCCTCCACGCCCTGCAGCTTGCCGGTTTCCAGCTCTACCACCGGCTGGTAGACCAGCTGCAGCTCTCCGCGGGTGACGGCGTGCCGCAGTTCCCCGGCCAGATCCCGGCGCAGCTGTCGGCTGTACAGCATCACCGGTTCGAAGAACTTGATCCGCTGATGCACGTCGTCCTTGGCCGCATACATGGCGGTGTCGGCCCGCAGCAGGATGTCGCTGCCGGCTTCATCGGGCACAGCCAGATGGATGCCGATGCTGGCGCGGGGCCAGACATCCAGATCGTCCAGCTGGATCCGGAGTTTCAGGGCCTCCATGATCCTGGTGGCCGCGTTGCGGGACTGCTGCGCCGTTGAAACGGGCAGCAGCACGGCGAATTCGTCACCGCCCAAGCGGGCGACGGCGCTCTCGGCTCCCGCCGCCCCGACCAGGCGGGTGGCAATCTTCATCAGGACGAGGTCGCCGGCATGATGGCCGAAACTGTCATTGATGTCCTTGAACCCGTCCAGGTCGATCATCAGCACTGCCGGCCCCAGGCCGCCCTCGGGGCGGGCCTGAACCGCGTTGTCGAGCGCCTGGCGGAGCGAGGACCGGTTCCCCACGCCGGTGAGGGGATCGGTCATGGCCATGTGCTGCATCTGTTCGTGGGCTTCGCGCAGCGCCTGGGTGCGGGTTTCCACGCGATCCTCGAAGTCGGCGTAGACCTCGCTCAGTTCGCCGGCGAGCAGGTTGATGCCGGTGATGACCGCGTCCACTTGGTCCCGTGCCTTCGACGTCGGAATGTAGGTGCTCAGGTCTCCGGACGCCATCCGGATGATGCCCTCGACCACCTGGCTCAGCCGGTCGTCGTCGAGCTCCGGATGGGGCTCAGGCGCTGGATCAGGCACTGGATCAGGCACTGCGGAGGATCGGGCAGAAGGGTCAGGCAACAGCATGCTTTCTCTTCAGCCAGGCCAGGGCCTCCGCTTCGGTGGAGAAATACCGGGTGGGGCAGGGCTGGACGTTGCCGCCCAGCAGGAAGTTGGCGATCACCCGGTCCACAGGCGAGACGCCAAGCACGGCTACGGCTTCAAGCGACCCGGCGTTGCCGAAGACGGTACGGGCGCCTCGGGTCAGTGCTTCGACGCCGGTCAGGACCAGGAGCATCGGCATCTTGCTGGAACCGGCCAAGCGGTCCACTTCTTCGGCTGCCGTTGCGGCCATGGACCCGGTGACCACTCCTCCGGGCGGCAGCGTCAGGACGATGTGGCCTTCCGGTGCGAGGACGACGTCCGGTGCGGCTGCGGGGCTGATATCGAGAAGGTCACCGGTATCCGGCGGTGTTAGCACATCCTCGTGTGCTCTTCTCCTCAAAGGCGTGGCACGCCCCGTCGAGACCCGGGTGTCGATGTCCTGCTGTGTCATGCTTCCCCCCATAGTCCGCACCCCGGTTCTTCAGCGGCCCTACCGCCAATAGCCAAGTTCGGCAGGCCTCACCTGCCGCAGAACCGATCGTGGTCGGTGTGCGATGTCAGGTGGCCGGACAATTTCTTAATCGCGTTCAACTGACAACAAAATTATGAATTCCGGGCATCAATTCTGTCAATGACTTCACGGGATTGGCCGGCCATTCGCAGAGCACCCAGATCCATGAACGTTTTTTGGCTGCTTTGTGCCGCTTCCAGTGCCTCATCGATTCGGTCCAGCTCAAAAAGGGCCATTGCCATTAGCTGTTCAGCCTCGGCGAGAACGGACGGCACCAGAATCTCACGCTCTTTAAGGACCAATTCCAGACCCTGGAGGGCGTCTTCAACTTCGCGGTTCAGTAACTGCCAGTGCGCACGCACCAAAGCGATTTCCAGTTCATCCATGGGACTGCCGCCAGAGACCGAAATGGCAAGTTCGGCTCGTTCTATGCATTCCAGGGTTGCCGGCTCCAACAAGTGGGCCCAGATTCTTACATGTGCAGATGCCTTATTGAACTGCGCCCAAAGATAGACATCGTTTGACGGAGAGAGGCAGATGGCAGCTTGGGCGTGCCACTTCGCTCCTTCGTCGCCCTTTTGCATGAGGAAAGCGACGTTCCCGACGGCCCAATATGCAAGCCCTGCAGTTTCCCGGGGAGTTTCGGAAGTGATCAGGAGGAGCATTGACTGTGCAACTTCCCATGCCTCCTCCATTTTCCCTGAATCCGCCAGTGACGCGACCAGAGCCTGATGAGTGTCGAAGTGGCCGGAAGGGCTCCCGCACTCCGCAAGCTCAATTGCGGCCGCCTCCTTGGCTACCTTCAAGGACTCCCCGACCTGTCCCAGACATTGGAGCGCACGGGCATACAGTGCCGTAGCTCGGGCCTTTGTAATTGGATCATCGGCAATTTTGGGGTCTTCGATCAGGTTTTTGGCGCCTGTTGCGAACTCCTGCATAAGCCCAAGCTCCACTTGGCACTCAGCCTTGAGGAGCGACATGCGCCAATAGCCCTGCTCGTCACCGTTACCCCGGGCAGAGTCAGCAGCGGCCGCGGCCTCAGCCAACGCCTTACGGTATTCCCGGCGCTCCCAAAACTGGCGGGCACGGTATTCGTTCAGCAAGTGTTCTACGGAGTTGTCCAATACCGCGGGCCTTCCCAGTACATTTTTCGGTGTCCTCGATGAGACTACGCTCGCCATCCTACTGGACAACCGCAAGTAGCGAGGCACTCACCCCGGAGCTGAATCTTTTCAAAAAAATCGACATATTAATAGCGTAAAAACATATACGGGAAGGTCTATTTTCACTATGATTCACTTGTCCGCTTTAACACATAGACATAGGGGAACCCCATGAAGAAAATTGCTGCCACTGTGCTTCTGGCTGCAGGTATTGCTGCCGTTGGCGTAGCCGCACCCGCATCCGCTGCGCCGCTGAACTCCGATGCCAGCCAGAATGTAGTTTCACCTCTCATTTACTGGCCGCGCTAGCCACCGACGCGCGGCCGGTGGAACCAATCATTGGTTTCTTCGGCCGCGCCCTTGGCATTAGGCTCCATCACCGCAAGAATCTCCACTCCCGGTAGGTACAGCGTCCCCCACCGTGGCATGGCAAGATAGTGGGCATGTCTACACCCATTGCGTCCTTCATTGACCACACGCTCCTCAAGCCCGAGGCCAGCCGCGACGACATCCTGAAAGTCTGCGCCGAAGCCGCCGAGTACGGGTTCAAGTCCGTCTGCGTGAACCCGCTGTGGGTGGGCACCGTGCGCAATGCCCTCAAGGGCAGCGGCGTGCTGACCTGCTCCGTGATCGGCTTCCCGCTGGGCGCCACCACCACCGAGGTGAAGGTCTTCGAAGCCCGGGGTGCACTGCAGGACGGCGCCGATGAGATCGACATGGTCATCGACATCGCAGCCGCCCGCCGCCACGACTACGACGCCCTGGTCCGCGACATCGCAGCCGTTGCCGACGAAGTCCACACCGGCGACGGCATCCTGAAGGTCATCATCGAAACATCGCTGCTCACCGACGAGCAGAAGGTCCTCGCCTGCCAGGCGGCCGTCGAAGCCGGCGCCGATTTCGTGAAAACCTCCACCGGATTCAACGGCGGCGGAGCCACGGTGGAAGACGTCGCACTGATGCGCAAGACGGTCGGTCCGGACCTTGGCGTGAAGGCCTCCGGCGGAGTCCGCTCGCGCGAAGACGCCCAGGCAATGATCGACGCCGGAGCCACGCGTATCGGGGCAAGCTCCGGTATCGCTATTGTTAAGGGTGGGAACGCCGCGTCGGACTACTGATCCGCCGGCTACTAAAACTTTTTGAAACGGAGAACACCATGGCAGGAACACGGTCCAAGCAGCCCACGCACTCGGGTGAAGGGCACCTTGTCAGCAACCTCGTCACCTTTGTCATCTTCCTGGCAATCTTCCTGGTCGGGCTCTACTCCCTGACCTGGCTGTCCCTGGACAACGTCTGGCCGATGGCCATCTGCCTGGGCCTCGCCACCCTGGCCTACTTCGTTCCGTTCATGATGGGACGCTCGGACAGCGCCGAGGTTCTG
The DNA here is from genome assembly GCF_030125545.1 of Arthrobacter sp. zg-Y1219. NCBI lineage: Bacteria > Bacillati > Actinomycetota > Actinomycetes > Micrococcales > Micrococcaceae > Arthrobacter > Arthrobacter sp. zg-Y1219. Next base: position 217,022 of record NZ_JASKLY010000012.1, on the reverse strand, counting down.
GCCGAGGGCCGCGTACCCAGCAAGTAACAGCACAAGGCAGCATCCTCGTCCACGCAACCCCACGTCAGGGTTGCGTGGACGAGTGCTTTAACGAGTAGTTTTCGGCGCGAAGGCGCGTAGTGACTACGCTGAGCGCACGATGTCGGCCCGTTCTATATTCGAGCCATGAGCATCACTATGACACGCCGCGAATGGCGCCAGGACCGGGCACGCCAGCAGCGCATCGTCCACATCGGATACGGAATCGTGGTCGCCACAGCTCTGATGTCTGTGGCCGTCTTCATCGTCGCCCTGACCAACGGCGGCCACTGACCGGACGCCGGCCGGACGCCAGCCGGATGCCCGGCGACAGGGCGCCGGGCATCCGGCCCGCGACTAGTCCTTGAACACCGCGTCCACGACCTTCTGCGCCCAGGCCAGGATCTCGGCGTCGACCAGGTCCCGCCCGCCGATCCGCGCGGTCTTGGGCTTGGGCACCAGCACCGCGTTCAGCGCCGGCTTCACCTGGGCTCCCGGGAACAGCCGCTGCAGGCGCATGGTCCGCGATTCGGGCAGGTCCGCCGGGGCGAACTTGATGAAGTTCCCCTGCAGCGCCACGTCCGTCAGTCCGGCCTCGCGGGCGTTGACCCGGAACCGGGCCACCTCGATCAGGTTCTGCACGGCCTGCGGCGGCTCGCCGTAGCGGTCCACCAGTTCCGCCAGCACCTCGTCGATCGCCTCGTGGGTGAGAGCTGAGGCCAGCTTGCGGTAGGCCTCCAGGCGCAGCCGCTCCCCCGGCACGTAATCGTGCGGCAGGTGCGCGTTGACCGGCAGCTCGATCTTCATCTCCGCTGCCTTCTCCTCGGCCTCGCCGCGGTAATCCGCCACGGCCTCGCCGACCAGCCGGATGTACAGGTCGAAGCCGACGCCGGCAATGTGCCCGGACTGTTCCCCGCCGAGCAGGTTGCCGGCTCCGCGGATCTCCAGGTCCTTCATCGCCAGCTGCATGCCGGCGCCGAGCTCGTTGTGAGTGGCCACGGCCTTCAGCCGTTCCAGCGCCACCTCGCCCAGCGGCTTCTCCGACGGATACAGGAAGTACGCGTAGGCACGCTCGCGTCCGCGGCCCACGCGGCCGCGCAGCTGATGCAGCTGGGACAGGCCGAAGTGGTCGGCTCGGTCCACAATCAGCGTGTTGGCGTTGGAAATGTCCAACCCGGTTTCGATGATCGTGGTGCACACCAGCACGTCAAAGCGCTTTTCCCAGAAGTCCACGATGATCTGCTCAAGCTTGGACTCGCCCATCTGCCCGTGCGCGACGGCGATGCGCGCCTCCGGGACCAGCTCGCGCAGGCGCGCGGCGGTGCCGTCGATCGACGACACCCGGTTGTGCACGAAGAACACCTGGCCCTCGCGCATCAGCTCGCGGCGGATCGCGGCGGACGCCTGCCGGTCCGTGTACGGGCCCACGTAGGTCAGCACCGGATGGCGCTCCTCCGGCGGGGTGGCCAACGTGGAGGTTTCCCGGATGCCGGTCAGCGACATCTCGAGCGTGCGCGGAATCGGAGTGGCGCTCATGGCCAGGACGTCCACGTTGGTGCGCATTTTCTTCAGCGCTTCCTTGTGCTCGACGCCGAAGCGCTGCTCCTCATCCACGATCACCAGGCCCAGGTCCTTGAACTGGACCTCCTGCGAGAGCAGCCGGTGCGTGCCGATGACGACGTCAACGGACCCGTTCTTCACGCCCTCAATGGTTTCCTTGGCCTGCTTGGAGGTCTGGAACCGGGACAGTGAATCCACCCGGACCGGGAACCCGGAGAAGCGTTCGCCGAAGGTTTCCATGTGCTGCTGGGCCAGCAGCGTGGTGGGCACCAGCACGGCCACCTGCTTGCCGTCCTGCACCGCCTTGAACGCGGCACGCACCGCAATCTCGGTCTTGCCGTAGCCCACGTCGCCGGACACCAGCCGGTCCATGGGAACTTCCTTCTCCATGTCCGCCTTGACCTCGTTGATCGTGGTCAGCTGGTCCGGAGTTTCCACATAGGGGAACGCCTCCTCCAGCTCGCGCTGCCAGGGGGTGTCCTTCGCGAACGCATGCCCCTTGGACGCCATCCGGGCCGAGTAGAGCCGGATCAGCTCGCCGGCAATCTCCTTGACCGCCTTGCGCGCCCGGGACTTGGTCTTGGCCCAGTCCGAGCCGCCCATCTTGGACAGCACCGGAGTTTCCCCGCCCACGTAGCGGGTGATCTGGTCCAGCTGGTCGGTGGGCACAAACAGCCGGTCGCCGGGGCCGCCGCGCTTGGCCGGCGCGTATTCGAGCACCAGGTACTCGCGCACGGTCTTGCTGGCACCGGCGCCGGTGGCCCGCTGGATGAGCTCCACAAACTTGCCCACGCCGTGCTGCTCGTGCACCACAAAGTCGCCCTCGTGCAGCTGCAGGGGGTCGACGGCGTTGCGCCGCTTCGAGGGCATCTTGCGCATGTCCCGGGTGGAGTAGGCGCTGGCCCGGCCCAGCAGGTCGGCCTCGGTCAGCAGGCCGGTCTTCAGCCCGTCAAAGACATAGCCGCGGCCGGCGCTGGCGGTGGTGATGGAGATGATCCCCGGCACCGGCTCGGTGTCCACGGACTCCGTGAGCGACGCCGGAATGTCATTGTCCCGGAACAGCTCGGCCAGCCGCGCGGCCGGGCCGGGGCCCTCGGTGACGACGACGACGCGCCAGGCGTCGCGGACCCGGGAGCCGATGAACTCCATCATTTCCGCCACGTCGCCCTGGTAACCGCGCGGTTCCCGGGCGTTGATGGTCAGGGTGTCGATGTCCAGGACGGTTTCGTCGTCGGGGTTGAAGGAGGTGATGGACCACCAGCCCACGGAGTTGGCCAGGGCCGCAGACCGGGTGTCGGTCAGGGACCGGAAGCTGGCGGCCTCCAGATCGGCGCTGATGCCGGCGGACAGATCCAGCGGCGCGGAACCGCCGTCGGACGCCGTGGCCCAGGCTGCGGCGAGGAATTCCTCGTTGGTGGCGGCGAGGTCGTGCGCGCGGGCGCGGACCTTCTCGGGTTCGATCACGACGGAGAGCGATCCGGCGGGCAGCTCGCCCATCAGCGGAACCATCTCATCGACCAGGACCGGGGCCAGGGATTCCATCCCCTCGACGGCGATGCCGCCGGCGATCTTTTCCAGCATGTCGGCGGCCGCGGGCATGGAGCCCTGCAGCTTCGCGGCGCGGCTCATCACCGAGGGGGTGATGAGGATTTCGCGGCACGGCGGCGCATACAGTTCGGTGGGATGCGTGACGTTCGGCCCGGTGAGGGTGCGCTGATCGGCGACGGCGAACCAGCGCATCGAATCCACCTCGTCGCCGAAGAAGTCGATGCGGATGGGATGGTCCTCGGTGGGCGGAAAGACATCCAGGATGCCGCCGCGGACGGCGAACTCGCCGCGGTGCGAGACCATGTCCACCCGCGCGTAGGCGGCCTCGGAGAGGGCCTTGACGACGGCGTCGAACTGCCGTTCCTCCCCCACTTTCAGGGACACCGGCTGCAGGTCGCCGAGCCCGGCAACCAGCGGCTGCACGACGGCGCGCACCGGGGCCACGATCACGGAGATCGGATGTCCTTCGGGATGGGCGAGCCGGCGCAGCACCGACAGCCGGCGGCCCACGGTGTCCGAGCGCGGCGAGAGCCGTTCATGCGGCAGGGTTTCCCAGGACGGAAACTCCTCGATCCCGGCCAGCGGCAGGTAGGAGCGCAGCGCGGCGGCCAGGTCCTCGGCCTCGCGGCCCGTCGCGGTGATGGCCAGCACCACCGGCGGTGCCGTGGCGGCGTTGCCGGTGCCGGCGTCGTCGGCTGCTGCGGCGAGCCCGTCGACCATTTCCGCCAGCAGGGCCGCGCGCATCCCCTGCGGGGCGCCGATCTGCAGGTCTTCGCTGCGGCGCTCGGGGGTGCGCGAAGCGAGGGTTCGCACCCGTGCGTAGGACGGGTCTTCGGCCAGTGCGGCGCGCAGTCCGTTCAGACTCATGGGCAGGGGCTCTCCTTGACTGAGGCGCTGCCGCCGGGTGAGGCGGCAGCTTGGGTGAGGCAAAGCAACGCAAATACCCGAAGTTCACTAGGAACCCCGGGGCTTTTCTTCCAGCCTACCTGCTGGGATGGGGCACGAAAGGCCTCGTCCGCTGCGGGCTGATGGAGGACTTCGCCGGGCCGGATCTGCTGTCCGGGTTCCCGGGTTGCCGGGTTGCCGGAGTGGGGGGGGTTGCCGGGTTGGGGGGGTGCCGTTTCGGGCATACCCTGCCGTTCGGGGCATTTCCAGCCGATCCGGGCATACCCTGCCGTTCGGGGCATTTCCAGCCGGTCCGCAGGGGTAAGAAATGCCCCAAACGGTCGATTCTGCCCGAAAAGGAGGATTCTCCACTCCGAGCCGGGCAAATCCCTGCCGGTTTGGGATTCTGCTGCCAGTTTGGGATTCTGCTGCCGGTTCGTAGTGGCAGCAGATTCACAAAACGGTCGATTTGTCACAAAACGGAGTGTTTCGCGCAGACCCCGATAACCGCATCTGCCGTCCCGGGCCACCTACCTACCTCCCGCTCCGCTTTCCAGCCGTTCCGGGCAAACCCTGCCGTTCCGGGCAGTTCCAGCCGGTCCGCAGGGGTAAGAAATGCCCCAAACGGTCAATTCCGCCCGAAGGGAGGGTTTTCCACGCCGACCCCGGGCAAATCCCTGCCGGTTTGGGATTCTGCTGCCAGTTTGGGATTCTGCTGCCGGTTCGCAGGGGCAGCAGAATCCCAAAACGGTCGATCCCGCCCCAAAGGGACGTCGATCCCGCCCGAAAGGGACAGGGTTCCACGCCCCGGACAGCACGGAAGGCGGAAAGCTCACAGCCGGAGCCCTCCGCCTTCCACCCGGGTTTCTTCACCGTGGCACTACTTCCGCCCGGGCATTACTTCCTCCCGGCGTTACCGCCTCAAGGCATCACTGCCTCAAGGCACTACTTCACCAGGACGTCACCGCGGTACTGCAGCTCCGTGCCGGCCGGAGCCGTCCGCTGCTGGGCATCGACCCCGGCACCGCCGCGCAGGTCAGCCTCGGTCCGGGCGAACGTCAGCACCGAGTGCGCCACGGCGTCGGACATCTGGTCCAACGCCGTCCAGCTGACGTTCCCCAGATCGTCGCAGGCCTGGTGGTAGCAGGAGTCGTACGCTTCCCCGGCCGTTCCGCCGAACAGCGCCGCTTCCTCCTCCGTCTTGATGTCTTCGGCACCGGAGAACAGGCCGCCGGCGGGAATGCCTGCCGTGATGAACGCCGAGTAGTCCGACCGGCCGCTGAACTCGGTGGGCGCCGACTCCAAGGATTGGGAGGCGAAGTACTCCTCGAACACGCTCTCGATCTCAGCCGACCCCTCGGGACCGGCCAGGTCAAAGGCATCGCCGTCGCCGTCGTACACAAACCGGACGAAGTTCGGTGAGCCCACCATGTCGAAGTTCAGGTTTGCCAGGGTTCCGGCGATCCCCGCTTCGTCGAGCTGGGAGACGTAGTGGTTCGAACCGATCAAGCTATCCTCCTCGCTGCCCCAGAACGCGAAGCGCACCCGGTTCTCCAGCGGATTCTTCTTGGCGTTCTTGGCCAGCTGCACCGCGGTCTCCAGGACGGCGGCGCTGCCACTGCCGTTGTCGTTGATGCCCGGGCCCTCGGCCACGGAGTCCAGGTGGGCGCCGACGACGACGGTGCGCTCCGGATCCCCGGTCCGGGTGTCCGCCAGGACGTTGAAGGAATTGATGACCTGAACCGCCGAGTCCACGGCGATCCGCAGTTCCGCCCCCGGCGTGCCGGCGAGCGCCTCGCCGAGCGCGAAGGTGGCGCTGACAGCGGGAATCGCCGCCTCGGCACCGAGCGTGCCGTTGAGGATACCGGAGCGTTCCTCGGTGTTGCCCTGGTTGAAAAGCACCGCGCCCGCTGCTCCGGCGTCGGCGGCGTTCTGCACCTTGACGGCAAAGTCACACTCCCCGCGCTGGAGCAGCGCAATGTCTCCGGCGGCAAAGCCGGTGAAGTCCTCCGGCTCGCACCCTGAGGTGTTGACCCGGTCGCCGGCGAGGTTGATGTCCACGGCGGTGACCGCTGCGGTGACGTCTCCGGCGCCGGAGAACGTCATGGTGGTGAAGTCAGTCCCTGCCGTGTACACCGTGGGAGTGGGCGCGGTTTGTTCCAGCGCTTCGCCGAGCAGCTCGAACTGACCATAGGTGAACTCCTGCCGCACGGGCCGGTAGCCGGCCCGGCGCAGCTCCGATTCGATGTACTGCGCGGACGCCTCGTAGCCGGGGGTGCCGGCGGCCCGGTTGCCGCCGTTCTCATCGGCCGCCTCCTGCAACTCCTCCAAATGCTCAAAAACGTTCTTGACGGTGACCTTCGAGCGCAGCTTCGCGCTCTCATCCTTGACCGGCTTTCCGTGACCCGGCTTCCCCGGCTTCCCGTATCCCGGTTTTCCGTTCCCCGGCTTCCCCGGTTTTCCGTTCCCCGGCTTCCCGTATCCCGGCTTCCCCTTTCCGGGATGCTGCCCGGAACCGTATCCCGCGCCGCCGACCCCGGCACCATCAACTTCGGCGGCATCGATCTCGGCGGCGTACACCGGAGCGGCAGTGCCGGCGGCAAGGACAACCGCGGCGGCGAGCGCAGCGCCGCGGAGTGTTCGTTGTGTTTTCATGCTTCCCCTAGGAGTGCGAGTGATGAGCCCCGATCCGGGGCACATGCCGCCGAGGCTAGGGCTCCGCAGGGCAGCCGGGAACCGCAGTCCCCACGCTGGCCGGAACCTGCCCCGAAAAACCGGCAATCCGCCGTCGTACGCGTGACGTGGGCGGTCCGGCCCGCTACGTTGCCAACTTTTCGGGCCACCCCGCCGGCCGGAGGCCCAATGCGCGGGCCCGTTATGGTTTTTCACCGCAGGCCCTGCCACGCTGGAAAGGCACGGGCACACACCACACCGCAGACTCCACGCCACGTAAGGACTGCCCCATGGCACGCAAACTTCTTCTGCTACTTTCCGCGCTTACCCTCTCGCTGCTGGCCCTATCGGCCTGCAACAACGACAACGAGACCGGAGGCGGCTCGTACTCGTCGGACAATGAAGAGGCCACCTCGTCCCCCAGCCCGGGGTCGGAATCCCCGGATACGGCGGCGGCCTGCGACTCCGCGTCCCCCGGCAGCGCGGCGCAGGAAAGCTGCGAGGCGCAGGGCGTTCCGGGAACCACCCAGAACGCCGAGCGGTGCGGCGCCACCACGCCCAGCCCGATTGCCAGCGGCATCATTCAGGGCACCTTCGGCCCATACTGCGACAATGCGATCGCCAGCACGTACGACACCACGCTGGTGCCCGACGGCGCGGACACCACCGTCACGATCGACTCGACCGACGCCGCCACCACCCTGGAGATGATCGCGCGCGGCTTCAAGGGCAACACGGAGTTCGACGCCACCCTGCATGAACGCCTGTGCGGAGCGTCCCCCGCGGACGCCGGGGAGGAGTACGAAGACCCCCGGAGCGAGGAATCGGATGACCTGAGCCTGGACTTCACCACGGACGGGACCGGCAACTCCACCGCCAGCGTCACCGTGCCGTGGGTCCTGCCCGACGACGGCATCGGCCGCTCGCTGCTGATCACCCTCGACGACGACGACGCGAGCCCGGAGACCCCGGACGACGACGACCAGGCCGTGGCCTGCGTCAGCCTGGAACGCTGACCGCTGGAACTCCGGCCACCCGCGGGAACCCCATTTCGGCGGGAACACCGTTTCGGAGCTGGGGACCGCCGGAGATTAGGATGTTGCTGGGCCGGTGAGCCGCTTGCATCTGCACGAGCGCCGCCGGCAAGACAGCACACCTATCTGGAGGACCCATGGCTTTGAACGCCTCGACCACCCTGCCCCACGACGTCCGCACGGTTACGGACACGTTCGCCAGCGAGGACTTCCTGCGCAGTATCAGCGAGCATGTGGGCGGCGCCCTCGTGTCGGTCAGCGTCGACGGCGACACGACCGGCCCGTTTGTGCTCACCGCCGTGCGCACCCTGCCGACGGACCGGCTGCCGGACATCGCCAAGAAGTTTGTCGGCGCCTCACTGACCGTGACGCAGACCGAAAAGTGGGCGGCTCCGGCTGCCGACGGTTCCCGCGAGGCGTCGGTGGACCTCTCGGTGGGCGGCGTGCCGCTGAAGGTCAACGCCACGCAGCGCCTGGTCGCCGTCGGCGGCGGCACCCGCGTGGACGTGGACGGCAAGGTCAGCTCCTCGATTCCGTTCCTGGGCGACAAGATCGCCCAGCAGGCCGAGCCCATGATCGGCAAGGCCCTGACCCTCCAGGCCGGCCAGGCCGGCAAGTGGATCGAAAGCCGCAAGGCCTGATCCGTGGATAACAGCATTGTCCTGCCCACCGCCCTGGCGGTCATCCTCATCATCGGCGGCTTCTGGAGCCTGATCGTCTGGCCGCCGTACCTGATCGAGGCCTACAAGAGCCCCCGCGCCCGGGACGAAAAGGGCGCACCCACCCGGTACCTGACCGTGAACCTGATGAAGGCCACCACGTCCATGCTCTTCGGATTGGTCACCATCATTGTTGGTTTCCGGGGGCTCATGGGATAAACCTGCCCGTCGGTGCCAGAATGCGAATACCCCGTTTTCCCGCGGAAGGAGTTCCATGGCACCGGAGCAGCAGAGCCAGCCCGACGACGGCACTCCGGTGCCGCCGCCGGCCAGCGGCAGCACGGTCCTGGGCCGGTCCAGCTATCCGGAAGTCCTGCGCATCCAGGCGATCCTGCGCAAGGAAACGGTCGGCGGCATCCTGCTGCTGATCGCCACGGTGGCGGCGCTCATCTGGGCCAACTCCCCGGCGTCGGGCTCCTATTTCGCCATCCGGGACTATGAGTTCGGCTATGAGCCCTGGCACCTGAAGCTCAGCGTCGGCGAGTGGGCCGCCGACGGGCTGCTGGCCGTCTTCTTCTTCCTGGTGGGACTGGAGCTGAAGCGCGAGTTCGTCGCCGGCGACCTGCGCCAGTTCAGCAAGGCGATAGTGCCGGTGGCCGCGGCGGCGGGCGGCGTCGTCGTTCCCGCGCTGATCTACGTGGCGGTGAATCTGGTGGCGGGCTCGGACGGGCTGCGCGGCTGGGCCATTCCCACCGCCACCGACATCGCGTTTGCCCTGGCCGTGCTGGCGGTGATCAGCTCGCACCTGCCCTCGGCGCTGCGGATCTTCCTGCTGACCCTGGCCGTGGTCGATGATCTGCTGGCGATCACCATCATCGCGTTCTTCTACACCGAGGACCTGCACCTGCTCTACCTGGCGATCATGCTGGTGCCGCTGGGCCTGTTCCTGTACCTGGCGCAGAGCAAGTCGCGGATTCTCGCCGCCCACCCCGCGTCCGCCTGGCTGATCCTGCTGCCGCTGGGGCTGCTAGTGTGGGCGCTGATGCACGTTTCCGGGGTGCATGCCACGGTGGCCGGGGTGCTGCTGGGCTTCTGCATTCCGGTGCTGCGCCGCGACCCGTACGGCAAACCGGTGCAGCCGGGACCGGGCAAGCCGGGGCTGGCGGAGATTTTTGAGCACCGGTTCCGGCCGCTGTCCGCCGGTTTCGCGGTGCCGGTGTTCGCGTTCTTTTCCGCCGGCGTCGCGATCGGCGGTTTCAGCGGCCTGGGCTCGGCGCTGGCCGATCCGGTGGCGGTCGGCATTCTGGCCGGACTGGTGGCCGGCAAACCACTGGGCATCCTGGCCACCACCTGGCTGATCACCACCGCCACCAAGGCCCGGCTCGATGCCAGCGTGAAGTGGATCGACCTGCTCGGCATCGGGATCCTGGCCGGCATCGGCTTCACCGTGTCGCTGCTGGTCAACGACCTCAGCTTCGATCCCGGGACCGAGCACAACGACCACGCGAAGGTCGCCATTCTGGCCGCGTCGGTCACCGCCGCGGTGCTGGCGTCAATCCTGCTGCGGGTCCGCAACCGGCATTACCGGACCGTGGAGGACGCGGAGTCCCGGGACACGGACGACGACGGGATTCCGGACGTGTATGACGACGACGGCGGGCGGTAGCGGCTTTGGAGGTTGCTGGCATGATCCGCCGACCCGTAGGCTGCGGCTAGCAAGTAAACCAAGACAGAACGCTGCTGTTGGAACGCAGGTTGATACTGGGGCTGGGCTTTGACGGATCCAATACTTGAGTTGCCAGATCCACTACTCCGGGTGCAACTGCGCCGGCTGCCAGGTACCCGGTCGACACTGTAACGGCCCCAGTTCGGATGCCCATCCAGCTATGGAGCGCCTCGCCGTTCACGCGGAGATTGGCCGGTTCGAATCCAGTCGTTTGCGAAGGGAACGCATAATCGATCGTCTCTTTTGACGTCGAGATTCGAACGATATAGACAGCGTAGTTCGGCATTCCAGCCGGTGCAGTCCAGGAGAAGCGTGTGTACAGGGACCGATCATTACATGTCGGCGTAGCTACGACTGGAAGGTCCGGACGCGCCGTCGCAACGACGAGATTCGCGTCAGTTTTCAGACTCCAGTAGGCGTAGGCGGCAGAACCGCCGATACCCAGTACGACAGTCAAGACAAACGCGACCGCCGCTGTGCGGAAACCTGGCTGGGCGCGGAGTCTGGCAAACCACCCGCGGCCTTTCGCGGAGACGGAAGCATCCCCGGATGCAGCCCCCGGCTGCTTCTTACTCATACCGGCCTTCCCTAACCCGAGCTACGACAGCGGCGGCAAAAAGCACCGACACTGCTATGAGGAGCGTACCGGAGAGCGAACGGACAATGGGTTCCACCGTGCTGAAGACGCCGGCGGGCACGATGGCGTTCGGCACCTGTTCTTCCCTCGGAGCGGTGACTTGCGCGTGTGCCGCCGGAGCGCTCTCCGGCGTGCCGGCCGTCCAGATGCCGTTGGACGCTGCCGCGGCGGGCATTCCGGCGGGACCTCCTGTTCCGGGGAGGGTCACCAGGTTTGCTGTCCTGTCCGGTGTCGGAAAGTTAGGTTTGTCGGGGCCTGCCGCAAGCTGGTTTGAATCACCCAGGGCCTCGCAGGCCGAGCGCGGTGCAGCGTCTTTGGAAGCCAGGAGGAACACGAGGTCAAAGGCTGCCGCGCGGTTCATGGTTTCGTTAGGTGCATCCAGGGACATGTCGACGACAAAAGTGAGTTCGAGTTCCTCCCCGGCACTGAGGTCCCAGATCTGAGATACGTCGTTGCAGCTGCCCCGGGAGCCGAGGACGGACCGGACCGAAAAGTCAGGTGCCAGTCCCGCCGTCAGCCCCATGTACTGGTTCAGCTCGGGGTCGGACCTGACCATGACTGCCGCCGAGGAGAGCCATGCCGACTCACCGCTGGTGTTGCGGACCCAGATGGTGGCGTCGACCGCGGCCCCCGGAATGGAATCCAGTGCGTCCGTGAAGATGTCGCCGGATACGGACGGCGCGTAGGACTTGCCGTCGAGGCTGAATTCCAGATAGTCATTGGCGGCGAAGGCGGCGGGCGCCCCGGCCAGGGAAACGGTGGCAGCCACAGCACCGACGGCGAATGTGCCGGCCAGCCGCCGGCCCCGTCCGGTGGTGGATGCAGATCGGTTCATCAGACGGTAACGTGCTTTCGGCCGTCGCGACGGTCGCGGGTGTCCGACTTGCCGTTCGGATGGTCGTGGTCGCAGCCATCGCAGTCCGTCAGGATGGGATCGGCGTGGTCCGGAGAGTTCCAGCTGCCGTCTTCGGCCGCACCGAAGCCAGGAAGGATGGAATCGTCGTCGCCGGAGTCGGGATTCTGACCGCCGCGGTCATCGTCGTCCTTGCGCTTTTTGGCGAGGGTACCGCGGATCAGGGTGATTACGCCGTATCCCAGGAGGGCGACGGCACCCCACTGGGCCACCGCACCGCGGTCGGAGTTGCCCAGGCCGTTGGCGATGAAGCCGACGAATGGTACTGCGTAGAAGAGCTTGCCCTTGACCTGGATTTCGCGGACGGGCAGCTCGTCTTCGACGCTGTTATTGTCGCCCTTGGTGGTGAAGACGGTTTCGCCGCTCTGTTCAGAGCCAACGGCGGTGATGCGGTGGGTTATGACGGCGGAAGACCCAGACTCGATCTGGTACGTGATGATGTCTCCCACGCCGAGTTCTTCAAAGGGGACGGGCTTCACCACAAGGAAGGTACCCGGTGCATACTTCGGTGCCATGGAGCTGGTGAGGACGCTGTAGGTCTGGGATCCGGTAATCATGGGCACGACGACAAGGATCAGGGCGGCCATGGCAGCCAAGCACAGCGCGAGGTAACTGAGACCGGTGCCAACGACGCTGAGGACGGTGGTGGGCTTCTCTGCTCTTCTGCGGCCGTGCGACATCGTGACTGTCCTTTGCTGTAGATCGTTGAAACCGGTCATGCGGGCATTTGGCTGACGGTGAGCGCGACGGGAACGGTTGTGGTTCCACCCAGGATCGAGACCGGGGTATTTGCCTTCAGCGTTGCCTTGACGCAAATGGTTTTGCTCTGCTCCTTGGCGATGACACCCAGATCCGGCATTCCCGCGTACATAGCTGTTTCGCAGCTCTGGCCGGCCAACGGCACCGTGGTCTGAATGGTCAGATACTCCGCAAACCCTTTAGTTGCCAGCCCGGCTGTAACTTTCGGCTTTACGGTCATGGCGCTGGTGGCATTGACCTTATTGGTGACGCTAATGCTCGTGTAGGAGTTGCCGTTGGGCTTGATCTCCGCCAGATTCAGGTTCAGGGGCTGCTGAAGGGCGGTCATTTCCACGCCGTTCACCAAGATCTTGAAATCTGCTGACTGGATGGTCCCGGCGTTGGACGGAACCGCTGCATTCCAAAGTGCGTAACTCCCCTGGACCGTCATGAGGCCGAGCATCACGGCGGCGATGATCAAACCGGCCGCTTTCAGTGCTGGAAGGCTCTTCATCGGTTTCGTCTCCAGGGGGAACAGGCTGTGCGCGGAGCGTGTGCACCGCGCACAGCCAGGGGTTAGAACAAGGTGGTGCTGTTCGCTACGGCTTCGCCGCCGGTGCCGGAGCCTGGGTAGCGGCGGTGGTGGTCGGAGCATTCTGCGTCAGCTTGAATCCGACTCCACTCAGCGCCTTTGTCTGCATCGTGGAGCCCTGGGCGTTGCCTGCAGCGAGGTTGGCGAAGTCGACAACTATGCGTGCCCGAACAGTCTGTGTACCGGGGGTGAGAGTCAGCGGGGCCGCAGTCGAGGGGGTGACCCATTTGGCGTCATCATCGGCGGTCGTGTTGTACTCGATCTTGACCGTGGCTTCATTGTTGAAAGCGTCTGCGATGGCATTCGTGGTGGTCAGATCGGCGGTGATGCGGTCTCCCACCAGGATGATGTTGAGGGGCTGTGAATAGGTCAGCTTCTCGCCCGGAACCATCTTGTAGTCTGCAATACGCGTGATCGTTCCAGCAGTCATGTTGCTGGACCAGGTTCCAGCGCCGGCCGTCATCTTCAGATCACCCGAGGCGATCTGACCGGCTTCAGTCGCCGTTGCCGAAGCGTTCCAGACTGCCAGAGTGCCGCCGCCGCCGAGCAGCAGTGCCGAGCCGAGACCGATTGCCAGTGCGCCTTTAGCCATCTTGTTCATTGTGTTCCCCTTGTTCGTTGTGCTTGAAACTTTTCGGCCTAGGAAGGTTTTCCTTGCCGCTGGGTATTACTTTGCCGCTCCGTCCTCAAGAAACAACGCCGTCTTCCCTCAGGGTTCAAACAACGTTTGGCCAAAGCTCAAGGGCCGCACAAGGTAACCTCAACAACAGCGCAAAGAGCCGAAACCAGCACGATCCGAAGCCCGAGGACATGAGCACCAACACCCCGTTCCGCATCCTGACCGTCTGCACCGGCAACATCTGCCGCTCCCCCATGGCCGAGCGCCTGCTCCAGGCCGGCCTCGACGCCATGGCCCCCGGAGAGTTCGAGGTGGCGAGCGCCGGCACCGGCGCGCTGGTGGGCTCGGGCATCGAACCGCACGTCGCCGGTTTCGTGAACGTCTTCGGCGGGGACTCCACCAACTTCGCCTCCCGCCAGCTCAGCACCAACATCCTGGCCGGCCAGGACCTCGTGCTGGCGCTGAGCCGGGCGCACCGCAGCAAAGTGGTGGAACTGGCGCCCGGTCTGCTGCGCCGCACCTTTACCCTGCGCGAGCTGGCCCGGCTGCTGCCCCGGGTGGACGGACAGCACGACGTCGACGCCTCCCAACGCTGGACGGCGGCCCTGTCGCGGGCGCTCCGGCTGCGCTCCGCCAACCCGGTGGGCCCGGAGGAGGACGACGTCGTCGACCCCTACCGCCGCAGCGAAGAGGTGTACCAGCAGATGGTCCACGAGCTCGCCCCCGCCGTGAACACGCTGCTGTCCTGGGAACGCCGGCACCGGTGACGGACAGCCGACCCGCGCCGTTCCCGCCGCCGCCTCCACCGCCTCCGCAGCCCCCGCAGCCGCCCCAGCCCTCGCCGCCCCAGCCCTCGCCGTCGGCGCAGCGCCCGTCCCGGAGAGTCCGGCAGCGCCGCACGCTGGCTGCCCTCTTCCTCCTCTATATAGGAGTGCTGGCGCTGATCGTGTTCTGGCCCTCCCCCGTGGACCAGGGCTCCGCCGGAACGCTCGCGGCCGTGCTGCGCAAGCTGCACGGACTCGGGGTGCCCGGCTGGGTCAATTACTCCTTCGTCGAGAATCAGGCCAATGTCCTGCTCTTTGTGCCCTTTGGCCTGCTCGCCGCCGCCTGGCTGCCCGAACGGCGGATCTGGTGGGCCGCCGCCGGCGGCATCGTGGCCTCCTGCCTGATTGAAGCCACCCAGGCCCTGCTGCTGCCCAACCGCTTCGCCATGATTTACGACGTCACCGCCAACTCGCTCGGCGCGGCCCTGGGCTGCATCGTTGTCTACGCCTGGCGCTCCCGCCGCGCCCCGCAGCAGTAGCTCCCGCCGAGATGGCAGTAAGTGCTCGTCTGAGCGCTGAGAACTGCACTTACTGCCATCTCGCGGGGAGGTAAGTAGGGAGGTAAATACCGGACGCAGAATCTTGCCCCGATCTTGCGTTTTCCCGGGGGCAGTTCCTGAGCTAACGCTGGCATTCTCTTAACATCAAGTCCCATCACCCAGCACCGCCGCCTCCAGCGCGGCCCCACCGAGCGGAGGTCCCCCATGGTTCCACTGGCATCCGCTTCCGTCGTCCCGTCGCCGCCGACTCCCGGTTCCCGGCGATGATCGCCACCGCCGATCACGGCCACGACCTGATCGCCCGCGAACAACTGCTCGACCTCACCGATGCCATGGGCCCGGCCTCCTGCCGCGAGTTCGTCGGCAATTACGTCGCCCTCTGGGAATCCCGCTATGAGCGCCTGCACCGCGCCGTGACGGGGGCCGACGACGCCGCCGCCATGGACGTGGTGCTCAGCATCAAGATCTCCAGCGAGATGGCCGGAGCGATGCGCCTCGCCGCCCTGGCTTCCGCCGCCCAGCAGCGCCTCGTCCGTTCCGGTGCCGTGGACCTCGCTTCCATGCTCGGCGTGATCGCCGCCTGCGGCCGGGAAACCATGGCCTGCCTGCTCGCGTCCCTGGACTAGATCGCAGGCCGGCGCCGGTACCCTGAGGTGACGGCAGTTCGCTTACCAGGGAGAAATTCACCAACGATGTCACGGCTCGCCACACGAGTACTGTCCTCCCTGGGCCTGCAGACGGAGTTCTACGAGCTGTCGCTGAACCAGCGGATCAAGATCGCCCACGCCCCCCTGGTGATCACCGTCATCCTGCTCTGCGCCATCTACGCGTTGCTGCTTCCCGAAATCCTGCACCAGCCGGCGTTCCAAACCGGCCTCGTGCTGCTGCTCCTGATCACCGTGGCCGCCGCCGTCGTTCCCTGGAACCGCCTCTGGTATCCGACCTACTGGATCCTGCCGCTGATGGACTTCGTGGCGATCGGCTTCCTGTACAACGGCAGTCAGGGCCTGGCCCTCGGCGTTTATCTGCTCTCCGTCTTTCCCGTGTTCTGGATGGCCTGGTCCCGCGTCTCCACCGTGGGCGCCCGCGTGCTGAGCTTCGTCGGGCCGCTCATCATCGTCTGGTATCCGGCCTTTGCCTCCGAGATACCCATCACCGGGCAGCGCCTGGCCGCACCGATCCTGGGACCGCTGGTCACCCTGGCCGTCGCCGTGACCGTCACCCTGGTGCGGCAGGACATGGCCGCCCAGCAGGCGGCACTGGCGCACAAGGACGAGCTGCTGGAAAAAGCGCTGGCCGAGAGCACCGAACGCTCCGAGCTGCTCGACGTCGTCCTGAACGCGATCGACGTCGGCGTGCTGGTGGTCGGCGCCAACGGGTCGGCGGTGCACAAGAATGCCCGGATGCAGGTGCTGGATGACCGCGTCCGGCCCGCCGGCATGAAACACACCCAGGAGCAGGACCTGCTCTTCTTCGGCGCCGACCGCACCACCGCGCTGGCCCCGGACGAGCGGCCGGTCGGCCGGGCGATGAAGGGCGAGTCGTTCCAGGACGTGCTGATCTGGTCCGGTCCCGCCGGCAACCAGATGGCCCTGTCCTGTTCGGCGCGCATCCTGCGCAACGAGAACGGGTTCAACGGCGCCGTCATCACCTTCAACGACATCACCGCCCTGGCCGATGCCCTCCGGGCCAAGGACGATTTTGTTTCCAATGTCTCCCACGAGCTGCGCACTCCGCTGACCTCGATCATCGGGTACCTGGACCTGGCGCAGGCGGAGGCCGAGGACACCGGGCTCACCGGAACCATTCCGCAGGCGCTGGACGTCTCACTGCGCAACAGTGAACGCCTGCTGAGCCTGGTTTCGGACCTGCTGACGGCTGCCTCGGGCAGCGTGGCCCTGGATCCGCGCCCCTTCTCGGTGGATGCGGGGATCAGCGCCGGCCTGCGGTCGGCCTCGCCCCGGGCTGCCGCCGGCGGCGTCGTCCTCGCCGCCGAACATGCGCCGGGACTGACCGTCCACGGGGATCCGGGACGGCTCGCGCAGGTTATGGACAACCTGCTTTCCAACGCCATCAAGTATTCGCCCGACGGCGGCACCGTCACCGTGCGGGTCTGGACCGAGCCCGGCCGCGCGTTCCTGCAGGTTCAGGACACGGGCATGGGCATGGACGACGCCGACCAGCGGGAGCTGTTCACCAAGTTCTTCCGCACCGGTGCCGTGCGCCGGGCCGGCATTCCGGGCGCGGGCCTGGGCCTGGCCATCACCAAGAACATTGTCGAAGCCCACGGCGGCACCATCTCGCTGTGCAGTGAGCCCGGCCGCGGGTCCACCTTCACCGTCGCGATTCCGCAGCCGCAGCCGCCGGCCGGCACCTTCGCGCCGGATGTCGAGATCGCCAAAACTGCTTCGTCCTTGGAGTGAATGCAGCCACAATGGCTGTGTCGCACCAAACCAAGGAGAAACCGCCATGGCCAAGTACCTATTGCTCAAGCACTACCGCGGCGGCCCGCCAGCGCTCAATGATGCGCCGATGGACCAGTGGACGCCGGAGGAAATCTCCGCCCACATGCAGTACATGCAGGACTTCGCGGACCGGCTGACGGAAACCGGCGAGTACCTCGACGGGCAGGCGCTGTCGCCGGAGGGCACGTTTGTCCGGTACGACGGCGAGGGCCGTCCGCCGGTTACCGACGGTCCGTTCGCGGAGACCAAGGACCTGATCGCCGGGTGGATGGTGCTCGACGTCGACAGCTACGACCACGCGGTCGGGCTGGCCGGGGAACTGTCCGCGGCTCCGGGTCCGGCGGGCAAGCCGATCTACGAGTGGATCGAGGTCCGGCCCTTCCTCTCCCCGCCGCTGACCGTTACGGAATGAGCCGGTCATGGCTGAGGCCGCCGTCCCGGACGAGGTGCTGCTGCGGGCGCTGATCCCGCAGGTGATCGCCGTCGTCGTCCGCCGCGGAGCCGACTTCGCGGCGGCCGAGGACGCGGTGCAGGAGGCCCTCGTGGAGGCGCTGCGGAAGTGGCCGGAGCAGCCGCCGCGGGATCCGAAGGCGTGGCTGGTCACCGTTGCCTGGCGCAAGTTCCTCGACGCCGTGCGCGCCGAGGACTCGCGCCGGCAGCGCGAGCTGCGCGTGCGGGCCGAGCCCGCCCCCGGGCCGGCCGGAAGCGATGATGACACGCTGCAGCTGTACTTCCTGTGCGCGCATCCCTCGCTCAGTGCGTCCTCGGCGGTGGCGCTCACGCTCCGCGCCGTCGGCGGGCTGACCACGCGGCAGATCGCCGCCGCCTATCTGGTGGGCGAGGCCACCATGGCGCAGCGGATCAGCCGGGCCAAGCGCCTGCTCGCCGGGCGCCGCTTCGATTCCCCCGGTGACGTGGGCACCGTGCTGCGGGTGCTGTATCTGGTGTTCAACGAGGGCTACTCCGGGGACGTGGATCTGGCCGCCGAAGCCATCCGGCTGACCCGCCGGCTGGCCGCCGGCATCGACCATCCCGAGGTCAGCGGGCTGCTGGCGCTGATGCTGCTCCATGCCGCCCGGCGTGCGGCGCGGACCGGTCCCCGCGGCGCCCTGATTCCGCTGACCGAGCAGGACCGCGGCCGCTGGGACACCGGGCTGATCGCGGAGGGCGTGGAGGTGCTGCAGCGGGCGCTGGCCCGCGACCGGCTGGGCGAATATCAGGCGCAGGCGGCGATTGCCGCGCTGCACGCCGATGCCCGCACGGCCGGGGAAACCGACTGGCCGCAGATCGTGGAGTGGTACGACGAGCTGGTGCGGCTCACCGGCAGTCCGGTGGCCCGGCTCAACCGGGCGGTCGCCGTGGGTGAGGCGGACGGGCCGCGCGCCGGACTGGCGGCCCTGGCGGTCCTGGATCCCGCGCTCCCCCGGCACACCGCCGCGCTCCCCCGGCACACCGCCGCGGTGGCCTACCTGACGGAGCGCGACGGCGACCCGGCGGCGGCGGCGCGGCTCTACGCCGCGGCGGCGCGTGCGGCGTCGAATGTGCAGGAGCGCGACCATCTGACGCTGCAGGCGGCCCGGCTGAACGCTGAGCTGCGCGGCTGAGCCGCATGCTGCGCTTGCGGCGGAAACACTGCACGGCTTAGATGAGACCCACGAACCCCGCTACTCTGCCGCGGGAACTCACATCGGAGTAAATATGCGCGCACTCGTGGTCTATGAATCCTTGTGGGGCAACACCGAGGCTGTGGCGCGGACCATCGGCGCCCGGCTCGCCACCGGCGCCGAAGTCGATGTGCTGGACTCGGATGCGGCACCGACCTCGGCTGAGGGGTACGACCTCCTCGTGGTGGGCGGTCCGACCCACGCGTTTTCCATGACGCGCCCGGCCACCCGGGCCGACGCCGTGACATCCCACTCCGCTCCGCACAAACCGGCGCGCGGCATCAGGGAATGGCTCAGCCAGCTGGAACGCTCCAGCGCCGGTATTCCGGCAGCTGCCTTCGACACCCGGGTGGATAAACCCAAGCTGCCCGGTTCAGCGGCCAAGGCGGCAAAGCACGAACTGCGCTCCCTCGGCTTTGAGACGTCGATTAGGCAGCAGACCTTCCGGGTCCATGGCTACGAAGGGCCGCTCCTTGAAGGGGAGAATGAGCGGGCTGCAGTTTGGGCAGACACTGTTCTCGAACACGCGAAGGCCGGCCGGTGAAGCAGCCGTCCGGTCCCCGCTTGGAGGTACGGGGTGATGCTCCCGCCGGCAGGCTACCCCCGGTATGGATGTGGCTTTCCGTCTCAGCCGGCCTGCTCGCCTTCACCGGCAGCCTGCTGAGCCTCTTCCAGCCGGCCGAGGTCTATGGGCGGGAAACGGATGAACTCATCAACGCAGCCCTTGCCCAGGACGTGGTGAATGCACTGTTGGTCTCTCCGTTGCTCGTGATCCTCGCCTTGCTGGCCCGGCGTGGATCCATTACGTCATGGTTAACGCTGATGGGTTTTCTGGGCTTCACCGTCTACAACTACTCGATCTACGCATTCTCGATCCAGTTTGGTCCCCTGTTCCTCGTTTGGGTGGCTGTTCTTGGCCTCTCAGCCTTCGCTCTGGCCGGCGCCCTAGCTAGCGCCGTGCCGGAGGTTACTCACATAGCCGGTACCTCCAGCCTGTTCCCCGGGTGGGTACTCATAGCAACGAGCGTGCTCTTCACTCTTCTCTGGTTGAGCGAGATCATCCCTGACCTCATAGCTGGCTTCCCCTCAACCAGCGCCTCCAGCTGGAACGTCCCCACCAATCCGGTTCATGTCCTGGATCTGGCGCTCTTCCTGCCGGCGGTGCTGATGTCAGGGGTGCTCTTGTTGCGTGGACAGACCTGGGGATGGGCTACCGCGGCGGGTTCCCTGGCCTTTCTCGGGCTGACAGCCTTGCCGATACTCGTGACCCCCGTCGTCTCCCTCCTCCGCGGGAGCCCTCCGGGATGGCCGGTAATGCTGCCCATGGGGCTCCTCTGCTTTATCCTCTGGGCGGCTTTTTTTCGGCAACTCAGGTTAGCGCGCCGTTCCCTGCGCAGCGGTCCGAGGGAGGCCCGCCGGCACTAGGAGGAAGACCTCCCGGTGCAGCCTGTTGATCCTCAGCCCTCATGAACCACTGCCGCGGCCCTGCCGCACCTGCTCCTGGACCGTTGCCGGATTCCCCCGCCACGGTGGACCGTGTCCGGGCAGCACCCAGACGGCGTCGACGTCGGCGAGCCGGCCGAGGGATTCCAGGGCCTGGTCCGGGTCGTCGGTGAAGGGTGCCGGCTGCAGGCCGGTGCGGCCGGTCAGCACATGCCGGGTGGTGAGCGCGTCGCCCACGAAGACGGCGTCGGCTGCCGGCACGTGCACGGCGACGCTGCCCGGTGAGTGGCCCGGCATCGCGATGATCCGCGGTGAGCCGGGCAGCGGCAGCACCTCGCCGTCGGCCACTTCGGTGACCTCGGTGAGGTACGCGGTGCGCCAGCCTTTTTTGCGCAATCCGTAGGCCAGGAAACTCAGCATGGGGCCGAGCTTTCTTGGCCCCATCGCCGGTTTCGGCTTGTCGCCGCCGCGGGCGCGCTCGGCGTCGGCGGCATGGACGAAGACGGGGACGCCGTACTCGCGGCGCAGCTTCTCGGCAAAACCGATGTGGTCGCTGTCGCCGTGGGTGAGGACCAGGCCGTGGATGTACCCGGGGGTCCGGCCCATGGCTTTGAGTTCGTCGAGCAGCTCCGGCCAGTGTCCCGGGAGCCCGGCATCAACGACCGTGACGCCGTCGTCGGTGTCGATGAGGTAGGCCGCCACAATGTCGTTGCCGATGCGGTGCAGGTGCGGGGCGAGCTTCATCGGAGCTCCTTAGAGGTGAGACGCGGGTTTCCGTCGGTCTCATCTAAGCGCTGCCGGGTTTTGGCGGCAAGCGTTGCAGGCTTAGCGGGCCGGTGCCAGCCGGTATCCGACGCCGCGGACCGTTTCCAGCCAGCGCGGTGCCCGGGAGTCGTCGCCGAGCTTGCGGCGGACGTTGCCCACGTGCACTTCGACGGTGCGTTCGTCGGCTTCGCTGATGAAGCCGCCGGCGTCGTATTCGTCGCCGCGCAGCCGGCGCACCAGGTCGGTCTTGGTGCGGACCCGGCGGCCGCCCTCCAGGACGGCGTGGAGCAGTTCAAACTCGGTGCGGGTCAGTTCCACCGTTACGCCGTCTATTTCGGTGGTCCGGGTGCTGAAGTCCAGGCTCAGCCCGTTGTGCCGGAAGCGCCCTCCTTCGCACGCGTCGGCGTCGGCGTCGGCGTCTGCCTCTGCGTCTGCGTCTGCGTCTGCGTCTGCGTCTGCGTCTGCGTCTGCGTCTGCGTCTGCGATCAGGCTGCCACAGGTGTTACAGGTGTTACAGGTGTTACAGCGGCCGATGGCCGGTACAGCTGCGGGTGCCGGTGCTTCCTGTGCGTGATCGGCGGCAGCCGGGGCCGCTGTCGTGCCCCCCCCCCAGTGGCAGCGGGGCTGTCCTCGCCAGAGCGGGGACGGCGCAGCATCGCGGAGATGCGGTCCCCGGGAGGACCAGATGGCCCTGTCCTATTCCGCGCGCATCCTGCGCAACGAGCACGGGTTCCACGGTGCGGTGATCGCCTTCCATGACATCACCGCCCTCGCCGACGCGCTGCGGGCCAAGGACGACTTCGTCTCCAGCGTCTCCCATGAGCTGCGCACTCCCCTGACCTCGATCATGGGCTACCTGGACCTGGCCGAGGACGAGGCCGAGAACCTGGGCCTGACCGGCGCCATTCCGCACGCAATCTCGGTGGCGCAGCGCAACAGTGAACGGCTGCTGCTCCTGGTCTCGGACCTGCTCGCCGCCGCATCGGGCAGCAGGTCCGTGGATGCCCGGCCCGTGGCCGTGGCCGAGCTGATCTCCGCCAGCCTGCGCGCTGCCGCCCCGCGGGCCGCCGCCGCCGGCGTGGAGCTGACCACCAGCTGCGCTCCCGCGCTGGCGGTGCAGGCGGATCCGGTGCGGCTGGCCCAGGTGCTGGACAACCTGCTTTCCAACGCGATCAAATACTCGCCCGACGGCGGCACCGTCACCGTGAGTGCATGGACGGACGGCACCTGCACCTGCCTGGAGGTCGCGACACCGGCATGGGCATGAGCGAGAAGGACCAGAAGGAGCTGTTCACCAAGTTCTTCCGCACCGGCGCCGTCCACCAAGCGGGCATTCCCGGCGCCGGGCTCGGCCTGTCCATCTCCAAGAACATTGTGGAGGCCCACGGCGGCACCATCACCCTGGTGAGCGAGCCCGGAGTGGGGTCAGCGTTCACGGTGTCGCTGCCACCCACGCCGTCGCTGACGCCGATGACCGCCCTGTAAGACCGTCGAGGCTTAGCTTCCGGAAGCCTTTGTATCGGCGGCAATCCGCACCGTGCCAGGCACCGCGGTGGGGTTTCCCCGCCACGGAGCGCCGTGCCCGGGCAGCACCCAGACTGCGTCAACGCCGGCTAGACGGTTCAGGGATTTCAGCGCCCGCGCAGGTTCGTCGGTGAAGGGCGAGGGCTGCAGTCCCATCTTTCCGGTGAGCACACTGCGGGTGGTGAGGGCATCGCCCACAAAGACGGTTTTAGCCGCCGGAACGTGCACGGCGATGCTGCCCGGCGAGTGTCCCGGCATGGAAATCCCCCGCGGGGCGCCGGGCAAGGGCAGCACGTCGCCGTCGGCCACCTCGGTGACCTCGCTCAGGTAGGTGGTCCGCCAGCCGCGCTTGCCCATCGAGTACATCAGAAAGCCGGCAACGGGGCGCAGCCGCGTCCGGCCCATCTCACTTTGGGCTTCTTGCCCCCGCAGGCCCACTCGGCATCCGCGGTGTGCACGTAGACCCGTTTCGTTCCATTCGCCCGTGGTTCGGTGGCTCATTCTCGTCCCCTCCTTTTATCGGGAACCACCCCGATATTAAGGACCCAACACATAACGCCTGAGTATTCGACGTGACTCACACCCGTTCTGTCCGAAACCATACTCGGGCTGGAGAAGGAAAGAGTTGAGGCGGAGTCATGTACCTCTTTAGACTCTGCCGGATCGGGCCCAGCCGGTAGTCGACCCGCGAATATGGTAGGTATACCCCTATTTCGGACACTCGTGCATATATCTCTTCACCTAAGCCACAGAGCACAGCTTTGTTTGACGTACGTCAATGTCATCCTCAACCAACACAAAGAGGTCAAACGCATTAGGTCGGTAATAACTGCATAATCCAAGTGATATATTTGCATCCATGAACGCGAAGGTCGAACAAGTCGACAATAAACAGCTCAAGGCACTGACGGGACTCCGAATAGTGGCAGCACTATGGGTAGTTGTCCACCATCTCGGTGGTGAAATCTTCACCTTCATCCCCCATCTACTGTTCGCGAAGCCGATCGTGGACCGCGGGGGGCTTGGCGTTGACTTGTTCTTTATCCTGTCGGGGTTTATCTTAACGTATCAATATGTGGGAAGATTCGGCAACGGTACCACCCTAAGGAACGTGGCACATTTTCTGAAGCTGAGAATTGCCAGGGTTTACCCAGTCCACTTTGTAACACTAAACTTGGCTGTTGGCCTTTACCTTGCTGGCCAATTGTTCGGTGTTGGGATGAATGACGCCAGCGTGCTCCGCACCTTCAGTGCCTACATCCAAAATATCTTCCTAGTACACGCATGGCTAAACCAACCCTATAGCTGGAACGGGGCCTCTTGGTCCGTTAGTGCCGAGTGGTTTGCCTACCTTTTGTTTCCATTTACCATAGTCATAATTTGTAGGGTTCGAACCATCACTGGCCTTCTTTTGGGTGTAATGCTGCCCGCCGTGACTTATGTCGCCCTTGGAATTTGGGTCCTATCGCCAGGAATGAATGATCGTCCAGACCACGTTTTAATTCGGATTGCTGTCGGTTTTACCCTAGGTTGTTTTCTTGCGCGGATTTTCTCCAAAATGCAGCTACAAAAGGTCCGCCACTGGCTTGCGCCTTTGGCATTCGCTGTAGTTATATCAATGTGCTATTTAGAAGGGCTCGCGGGCGGTTTTTTCCTCCTCCCCCTTGGACTCTTGGTACTTGGCTTGGCTATTGGCTCGGACGTCATATCGCGCACCCTAAGCCTCAGGCCCTTTATATATGGCGGCCAGATATCATACTCCCTTTACATGATCCATGGGCTTGTGCTTTCAGTCAGTCGCAAGATAATTCCGGAGAACGCTGAATTTCTGCCAATTGGGTTGAGGGTGCTTGTTCTCTTAGGAGTTATTGTTGCCGCCCTACTCGCTGCTCATTTCTTGTTTCAATGGGTCGAGGAGCCAAGCCGAAAGTATATTCGTACCGCTAAACTCAAGAAACGTTCACCCGTGTTAGACTGAAAAGCGCGCTACTGAATACGTAAAATCACGCATTAGAATGCGAGGTAAATAACTACAAGCAATTGTGTATTTGCTTAACTGAATAATTACTCAACTGGTGACTGGCGTTCTAATGAAGACTCAAGATATGGCGCCGTCACTACAAGACAATGTGCTTATTACCGTTCTTTCTGCTCGCATATGCCCGAAATCGGCTCGCTGTTATATTGACAATTAATCGCCTTCTAAATAGATTTGCGGTGACGTTGTTTGATGTCTATACCTGCTCGCCCTGGACAGTATTCTTCTGGGATCTATTAGATTCACATATTAAATTCCCTCGTACCGGAATGCCGCTTAGAAGTTGGGTGCTGGGAAAGCGTTCCTCATCTTTGTCATCTAGATGGTTGCAGCAGCTTGCATCCCCGTCGCGTTCGAACTGACTCACGACAAAGCAGCGGTTATTAGTTTGCAATCCCAGCTCAGCTCCCTCACCGTTGCGCCCTGAAAAGTGGTTATGCATTCACTGACCTGAAATTTTAACAGCACAATTACCTCCACTGGGCCAATGTTGCAGGAATTACGTGTTCGAACGTATCCGTGCCGTTAGAGGCATGGTTCTAAAGTTGTTTATAGGGATTCGCACTCTTCACGACGATCCCCAAACAGAATGAGGCCTTCGGGGTCAACAGACAGCGACAATCGGTAATTGCAGTACAAAGCTGCTACATTTGATCCATGAGTCTTATATCGAATTTGCGGGCTGACTTCAAAGTCAACCACCGCCCACTTGACCGCATAACGGTCACAATCTTTCGGCTGAATCAGACCTCGCGGGTTGGTCGCCTGCAGCCCCTCAAGCGTGTCCTCGCAAAGGGTCTCGACGTAATATGGATGCAGGGTATTGTCGGTGCCGACCTGCCCGGGAAGATCCAGTGTGGTCCTGGTCTTCGGCTCCCACACGGGGGACGTGGGGTGGTGATCCATCCCAATGCCACAATAGGATCAGGCGTCACGGTTTATCATCGGGTAACAATCGGCGTCTCCGGAGACGATGCCTACAATGTCCCCACGCTGGGCGATGGCTCATATGTCGGTTGTGGCGCAACACTTATCGGCCGAGTGCAAATCGGTGCTGGAGCAAAGATTGGTGCTGGCGCAGTTGTCGTCAAGGATGTACTCGCTGAAACGACAGTTGTCGGAGTTCCTGCGAGGACCAAAGCCTCGGCCACATAGTCGAGATTCTCAGTCCAGTCGAAATGGGGTTCATCGTACCGGCTCCAGTGGCATGATGGGGCCTCTATGAGACTTCAATACTCCTCAACCCCAAATCTGTTATCCCGGTGCCGTTCCATTGGCGGTAGAGGGTCTGGCAAGGTACCGCTTGATGCACCCGGCGGATCTCGCGTTCCGCCTTGCCTTCGGTCCTGCGTCGATCTCTGTAGGCACTGGTTTCGGGACGGTGAACTCTGAGAACCATAGCAATAGCGGTCTCTGCACATGCTTATCCGAAAGGTAGCTTGGGCGAGGATCGGGCTTTTTTGCCGTGGAACTGGCAGGAGCAGAAAGGCGCTTGAACGTTTTATTGCTGTCCTTCGGATCATGCCTACCCGATCCGGCCCCTCTAGCTGTTCCTGTCCGCCTAGCTGTTCCTGTCCGCCAGATTGGAAGCACGCGGCTGACAGGTGGTTTGCCTCCGAGTACACCGTGGGCGTAATTCACTGTTGGAGTGCTCGATCCATAGTGCAACTACTTCTGTGCGCTGGGCGTTGCTGGTAAACACCTGCCGGTAGGTCGCCTGCGTGGCCTGGGTGCGGTTGAGGCGATCGTCCATGCCGTTCTTTTGCCAGGGGCAGTGAGGCACGATGAACTTCAGCGTAGTGCCGTGCCCGTGCGCACGGATCGCGCAGTGAGTAGCGTTAGTCTCACGCGTTGTTGGTCATCAACCTCTGGAACGGGTGGATGCCGTGCACTGCGAAATAGGTGGTGGCACGTTCCAGAAACACTGCCATGGCACCCCCTTTCTCGTCGGGCAGGATCTTGCTGTAGGCCAGCCTGGAGTGATCGTCGATCACCGAATGGACATAGTCGTAGCCGACTTAGGTCTGCTTGCGGGCATGGGTGGAGCCCATCTGCCGCCCTTGGACTTTCTACCTTGGGTGAAAACCGCGTTCATCGACCCGGGATCACGGTGGCAGAACGGGTTCATTCAGTCCTTTAACGCCCAATTCAGAAGGGACAGGTCGCCAGCGGTTTCGTAGACCGCTCGAACGAGTCCGGGCAGAGAACCGATCAAACCAGGATTTCGGGTCGGTCCTGGGTGACTTTGCGGTGCAGAATTCTCACTGATTCTTCATATCGTCTAGCGGGACGGGGCCAACCGGTAGCCTACGCCGCGGACGGTTTCCACCCAGCGCGGTGAGCGGGAGTCATCGCCGAGCTTGCGGCGGACGTTGCCCACATGGACCTCGACGGTGCGTTCGTCGGCTTCGCTGATAAATCCGCCGGCGTCATACTCATCCCCGCGCAGGCGGCGCACCAGGTCCGTCTTGGTGCGCACGCGCCGTCCGCTTTCCAGCACGGCGTGCAGCAGTTCAAACTCGGTGCGGGTCAGCTCGACCGGCTGGCCGTCGATTTCGGTGGTGCGGGTACCAAAATCCAGACTCAGCCCGTTGTGCCGGAAGCGTCCCTCTTCGCGTGCCTCGGCGGCGGCGATCCGGGCTTCGACCGCCGTCTCATCGGCCGGCCACACAGCAGGAGCAGGGGCCGGTACTTCCGGTGCGTGACTGGGGGCAGCCGGGGCCGCTATCGTGGCCTCGACTGCAGCTGAGCTGTCCTCACCGGAGCGGGGGCGGCGCAGCATCGCGGAGATGCGGGCGCGCAGTTCGCGCGGGCGGAACGGCTTGGTAATGTAGTCGTCCGCGCCGGCCTCCAGACCCATCAAGGTGTCCAGCTCCTCGGCGCGGGCGGTGAGCATCACAATGTAGGCATCGGAAAATAGGCGCAGCTGGCGGATGACTTCAAAGCCGTCAATGTCCGGCAGTCCCAGGTCCAGCGTGACGACGGTGGGATTATGCGTACGGACGGCTTCCACGCCCTCGGTCCCGTTGGGACTGGTAAAAACCTTGAAACCGGACTGCTGCAACACCGCGTTTAATAGGTCGCGGATATCCTTATCGTCCTCGATGATGACTGCAACGCGCTGTGTTTCCAAGTTTTCCGTCCTGCGAGACCTTCTGATAACCCGCTCCCTTT
Source organism: Arthrobacter sp. zg-Y1219 (assembly GCF_030125545.1). Lineage (NCBI taxonomy): Bacteria > Bacillati > Actinomycetota > Actinomycetes > Micrococcales > Micrococcaceae > Arthrobacter > Arthrobacter sp. zg-Y1219. The sequence continues at coordinate 189,023 of NZ_JASKLY010000012.1, read as the reverse complement.
AGGAGATACTACAGGCTCCCTATCGTCACAGTTGCAGCCGTGGAGGGCCCTGAATACGTTTGATATATATCGCGGATGCAACACGACCGGAATTTAACCAGTGGTGTTGCATCGGCGCTGATCAGGGACGTATAACTCCGGGATAGGGATAAGCATATTTCGTGTTGAGCTGCTCCGTGTGGGCTACGGCGGGACAACCTAGATCTCGACGCTTTGCGCACAAGCGCATACACCTGCGGCCGTTGAGCTTCGAGGATATGGCAGATGCTGGCCCCTCTTCGCCTCTTGACCGTCTGCACCGGCAATATCTGCGGCTCCCCATGACTGAGCGCCCTTGCTAACCTGCCCTGGCCCCGGAGGAATTTTAAGTCAGCAGTTCCAGTGTCGGAAACCTATTTTAGCCACGCCAGTGAGCCGTATGTGGCCGGGTGTGTCAACATTTTTGGTGGGGATGCCAGCGGCTTTGTGTTCCTGCAGCTCAACCCCGAAGATCCTGTAACACCAGGCGGTGCTGGCCCCACCGCAGCGAAGTGATGTGGAGCTGGCTACGCCACGGGAACTGGCTCGTATTGTGGGTGTTCTGCTCTCCCGATCCCGGAGAACACTTTCGTCAAGTGTCTGTTCCTTCCCCTGTCGTGGCGTTTCAAGCGGAGTCGAGTTCACCGCGAATCTTGTGTTGTTCGTGCTGTAGGTCTGCTGGCCTTAAGCCACCTGGACCGGAGAGTGTGGACACCGCCGCTCGATGGGTTGTGTACTTTCGAGCCCCGTCGATGGGCCAATTCCTAATCCGCCCGGATGGGTTGCTACCGTTAATGATTGGGTGGCTAGTACAATGGGGGCCGCGGCTGGGGCTGCGGTTAATCGGATCTATAACGACTCCCAGAAGTAACCGATACGTAGCACAACTCACGGATCCCTCGGATTACAGAAAGTTGTCATAGTCGGATGTGCTTATCAGCCGGAACTCGTTCGATACAAAGACTGGTACCGAGTGGCTGACAACATGTCGCAGATCAGTTGTCTGCATTCGAATTATCTCCGTAAATCAATTCACTCCAGCAATATATTAATGACGGTCTTAGTGTGTAAGGTGATCAAGATAACCATGCCCTCCCCCCAATCAGTCCGTCGTGACATGTCCATAGACAGCCTCAGAGGACTAGCGATCCTGCTCATGGTGGCAGGGCACGTAATCGGCGGATCCCAATCTAGGGGTCTGAGCGTTCCGGACGATTCATGGTGGCGCTATTATTTCGTCATTTTTGCAGATGTCCGTATGCCGTTGTTTACTTTGCTATCCGGCTATGTCTACGCCTTGCGACCCATCAATAGTACGACTCAACTCCCTCGACTTATCCGTGGTAAAGCGAGAAGGCTCGTGATTCCACTGTTTACAGTTGGAACAATTTTTTTCCTTAGCCAAATTATAATCCCCGGGACAAATCGAACGCCTCAATGGATGGATTTTTGGAAGGTATATATTTTCGGAATTGAACACTTATGGTTCCTTCAAGCGATATTTATTCTATTCCTCTTGACAGGACTACTAGATGCCTTAGGGTGGCTCGAAACTAAAAGGAGATGGGGCATCTTTGCCATCACGACGAGCTTGGCATATGTACTAGTTTTCGTTCCCAATGATTGGAATATATACAGCATTGGCGGTGCTGTTGAGCTAGCACCTTTCTTCCTTCTCGGAATTGGGCTCCACAGGTTCTCTGGCCAGCTCAAAATAGACCGGATTGCAATTTTAATTGCATTCATCGCCATAATTGCTCTGGTCCTGCGTTCATACGTCACGATCGCAGGTGTAACTCTTGATGATTTCTGGAATCGACAGCTCTCGTTAATTTTGGGTGCAACATCGACTACGGTGTTATTCGTCTACCGCAAGTACCTGAAGAATAAACTTCTGGCATGGTTAGGTGCCTATTCTTTTGGCGTGTATCTACTCCACACATTCGGCAATGCGGGCATGCGCCTGGTTTTGGAACGATTTGGACTCGAGAATACCGGTATAATGTTTATCACTTGTATGATCTTCGCAGTGGGCACCCCGATCCTATTTGAAAGAACGCTAGGTCGCATAAATTCCATATCATGGGCCGTCTTGGGTCAAAAACCAAATCGGATGACCACGCAATTTTCCGTACACGGCCCTTCCACCAAACCCGCCCGGTAGCGCGGCTGTCGCTCCTCCCGAACCTCATTCCTCAGAACATCTGCCGGCATTCGCCACACATGCGCGCTGCGGAGCGTCGGCCGCCCATGCTTACCGTCTCGACCAGGATGTGTCCTTACCTAGTGGAAGGAACCCCGAGCAGCGAGTATGCAAACCTGGTGCGTGCGATAAGGAGCCCGGCTGCCCACGGCACCACAAGCGCAATAACAGTAACTACGGGTAATGGGATTACCCCAGACTCCGGCCTCAGCACCCACAGCATTAGCGGATGAAGCAAAATGACAGCCAACGTAGGACGGGAAAGCGTATCCATTACACGGGCAACCCTCGGTGATGGCTGAGGCGCGAGCGTCGCCGCTATCAGAAGCGCTACACAAAACAGAAAGGCGATGAGGACAGCCAGCAACGAGAACTGCCCTGACTTCATATCGAGGGGAACAAAGTCATCGGTCATCAACAAGACAGACGCGGCAGCTGACAAACAACCCACACCAATCAATGCCAGTATCTTCCCACCCAAACGCCGGCTCAGCGCGTGGGTTAATCGTCCGGCTTCGAGGAACACCATCGCTCCCAGTGCGCTGAGGGCCGCGAACGGAGCCTGCGCGAGCTCCTGACCATACAAAACGTTGAGACCGAGCCCGGCGCTAACAGTGGCCAGCCGAACCCATGAAGGCAAAGTTGTAAGAAAGCGGTAGAGCACTGTGGCCACGAAGAGCGCCGTAAAGAACCAAAATGTTGTGTATGGGCGTACAACGTAAGACCCGCCGAGGACCAAACGACCCAAAGTGGGGAACAGGGAATCAGGGCCCCGGCCCACCGTAAACGGCAAACTGATTGCAGCAAAGATCAGGGCCCACCAAGCATAAGGGACGAGAAGACGTCTTGCTCTATCTTTGGCTTCCGATTTTAGATCCTTGCTGGCAGACCAGAAAAACCCAGATAGCATAAAGAAGACGGGAAGCCGCCAGCTCTGAATCAGTCGATCTGTAATTTCGTTGTGCGTATATACGTGACCGATTACAACTGCCACTAACGCGCAAATGCGTACTGCGTCAACATTTGCGTTGCGCTTTTTCAGCTCTACAGTCAGGCGCGGAGCACCTCCCTCAATAGTCATTTACTAAGTTTATGCTATACACATCACCAACACGACCCACCACACTTTGCAGTGGTTTTCCACAATAAATGTCTGAGCCGCTGGACCACCCGCCACGGGCAGACCCAGCGCTGCGCGGAACATCAGCTCTTTCTCGCAGCAGCAGGGGAACTCATTATGGAATATTCTCTGCCCGGGCGTCCTGACCCGTCGTCGACACGGACGCTAATTGAGGACGAGAATTTTTTATGGTTAAGTTGCCCAAGACAAGACCCGCAATTAGAAAAGTAATAACGGAGCTCGCACCCTGGGTCATAATGGAACTATAACCAGATACCATAATCACCGCCAAGGCAACCATTATCGACGCGGTCCATGCGCCATTCCGTAAACCCGAAATTATAACACTCAACAATAATACAAGATATAAACCTGCCGCGACCCATCCGAAATCGTAGGCATACATCGCCCACCCATTTTCGAGGCTAGATCCCAAAATGCTGCTTTGCCTGAGTCCATAACTAGAGTTGAGGCCCTTCCCAAGTACCGTGTTCTTGAAGACATTTTCGATAATGAACTCAAGGGCCTCCATGCGTCTGGAAGTAGATCCAGATGCGTTCTGTGCACGGTCCAAGAAATTCTGGCCAACCGAACTACTCAAGATGAACCCCATCGCAACGGTCATTCCGGTCGCAGCCAGAATTCTAACCTTGGCGTTCTGGCCCTTTACGATCACAAAAACGAGCGCGAAGAGCGCAAGTACGACACCCATTCTTGATTGCGTCGTAAAGACTCCTACTGTCAACACAGTGGCAGCTATGAGGCGAACAGATGCTCTTCGAAGTAACAAGCACAGAGGTATAGCGATGACTAACAGAAACGACAGATCCAGCGCACTATCCAACGTCCCCAGGCCCCTACTGAACCTGTCTGCACTGAACCAGTGAAAACGTGCAAATTGATCCTCATAGAGGATAGTTCGCTTCAATGTTACCTGAACTGCGGCAAGAACCGCTTGACACACCGCCACCAAAAGCAGTCCCATGCCTATTTGATTACCTGCAGGCCGTCCTTCCTCGTGAAACGCTAGCAGCACTAAAATAAGGAGACAGATCGGAGCAATAATAATATTGATCAGAAGCCCGACGACCCCAGTTCCTGCAATGGTCACAATAACGGCGTGGCTGGCTAGCAGGACAAAAAAGAAAACCAATAATCCAACGGGTGCAACAGCTCGTACAACTGAGCGAGTTCTAGTTATGAGAATAAAAAACAACCCTAGAAGAACCAACATGGTTCCCGGGTGTAAGGGCATACTAGTGCCAACAAAGATGCCCCGCGCGACGCTCGGTACGCCCAAATATGTTATTAGTATGACGATAACCAGCATTGAAGTCCGACGCTGCGTTAAGGCGACGACCAGCACTGAAACCAGGAGCCAGATTAGCGCCTGCATGGCGGCTCCGTTACCATGTCAAGTCCTTTAGGAGCATGCCGATACATCATGGTTCAGCCGGCCCCTCGCGAATAACACTTACATCATCAGCTCTATATGTATTCCTGATTTGTTCATCATTACCACCGCTCAAATTAGATGTAACCAGCCCGCCTTCCCATGATCCCCTCACGATATCAAAGTGCATGCTTATCGCACCCACTTGGCGTACCCGGATTTGGCTACGAACCGCGACCGCGTGCAGCCACACATCATCGGCCCGGGCCGCATATTGTAGAAATTCGTCTCCGGCTTTACGCAACTCATCCTGCATTTTTGGAGGATAGATAACTCCTGACACACCCGTCGCGAATGAACGAAAAGAGGGATTTGATGATCTACACGGCTCCCACTCTAAGTAAGGCATGATCCCGTCATCATTAAGCCTTATAGTGTGTGCTCGGTAGGCCCATATACTGTTCGGGTCCGACTCAAAGGCCGAGACTAGGCCAGAAAGCCAATGTTTTGGATACAGAATGTCGTCATCCGCGGTTACGAGGGGTATCGACGAATCGCAGTCATCGCTCATGACATACGGAAAGTATTTTTTATGCGAGCGAAAGTCCGTCGTGTATCTAATTTCCAGACCCCTTTTCCGCAGGCGGAGAAGGGAGCTCGGCAAGGGGCTACCCTCTGTTTCGTCATCTAACCAGAGGAGCAGACGTTTGGGACGTTCCACCCCAGATGCGATGCTCTCTATGGTGTAGAAAACGGAATTGAGACGACTACCAAATGTCGTCAGACTGACAACCGCGCTTGCATTGCCCGTAACAGCAGACTTTCCAAAACGGTTCCGGATCATCAGTATTAGCATCACGAATCTAACTCGCACCAGTCGAAACACTCTGTAAACAAGCGAATGTCTGTTGCTCTGAGCAAAGACATTCGCCAGGGTCATATCCGTGTTCTCAATATCTACCGACAACGCGTCCCTTTCATCTGAATCATCATTGCGACCAGCCGCCATTCCTAGACTTTCATTTTCCAGATGCCACGCATCAGTGCACGTCCAATGAATACGAAGTCAGACCTTTGAATCTTATAAAAACCGATAGAGGCAACCCTGAAATGTTTCGATAGCCAGAATATGTTCAGGTTTGAAGCAACAACGTTACCTATAAGCGTGGCGTAAGCCGCTCCCATAGCGCCAAGCTGTGGCACTAATAGCAGTATGCCAACAATGTTGATCACGCTGGCTATTATCAGTGATTTACTTCGGAGCCCTGGACGCCCCCGAGCACTCAGTGCTGATCCCGCCACAGACCCAGGGATGCCCGCAACGGTGGCCAGTATTAATACTTCGACCACTGGTATGGCGTCTCTAAAGCTGGGCCCAAAAATGAAGGGGAACCACCAAGGGGCTGTCGCCGCAATGGGAATAGATATCGCCGCAGTGACGATCAAGTTGAACCTTGCGGCGCGGTGAATCCTGTCATCATTACGGTCTGCAGCGTCAGCGGAAAACATTACGTCTCGCACAGCGTTGTTTACGATCAGCAATAATTCCGCCACGTTTACAGCGACAGCGTACATGCCCAGCTGAACAGCCCCCGCCAGCGGAAGCATTACAAGCTGGTCCATACGCATCAGGAGGACGCCTGACATCGCTCCAATCCAGACATGCGCAGAGTACTTTAGAAGTTTGGCAGTTGGCGCTGTATGGGACTGACCGGCCGACATTTTATTTTTGGTTTTCAATCCTGCATAAGCGAGCCCACCTAGAATCGGTGAGTACGCCATGACAACCACAGCGACGGGCAAGGTTAGGGAGCCCATCAGCGCAGGTACGGAGATTCCGAGGAGCCGGACTGACGCCGTAACGTATTTTTCAACATTTACTCGTCGCCACTCGTGCATGCCAGCCGCTACGCCTCGCAAAGCGGATACAGACAAGGAAAACGGCAACGCGCATGCCGCGATGAGGATCAGAAACGCCAGTTCATTGTCTTGTGCAGCCAACAGCGGCGCGACCATCCAGGTCAGACCTATAGCTCCAGTTCCCGTACACCAAAGGACGATTAAGGCCCTTGGGAGAGACAATCGTACTGGGATAAGACGTGAAGCTGTGTGGTAGGAAATGGATTCCGGAAGTCCGAAGGCAGCCACGCTGATTAGCAGCATAAGCGGGGCGGTAGCTGCCGCTAGTTCACCCCTGCCATCCGCACCTAGAACCCAAGCCAAGATGGGGGCGGTAGCAAATGCGACAGCAGGATAAGCGAGATTTCCGAGTGCGGTAAGAGACACATTCTTAGATATGTCACTAGGTTCTTGAAGGCTGGTATTCGTCATAGGCTATCTCCGGCCAAGCGTCTCGAGGGCAAGTCATTTACACCGATTCGTGTCGGCATCCTGCCACTATATTTGAGTGACATATGCCCAATTTTAAGAATAGGTGTGCTGGCCAGACTGCAGCTTCCTAGCTACCAACTTGGCCAATTCCGTTGGGGTATATGTCGCTATTTGGCGAATTAGGTAGAGTACGCGATGAGAGCGCCTGTCCGCAGATACACGTCTAATACTGAAAAGCTCCCGATTCAGAAATCTCATGTCGCGCTTAGTCATGCGTGAAACGTGCTTGTAACGGAAGGCTTCAAGGCCCTGCGCGCGCCGTTCAGTCCGACTTGTAAGTTGTCCGCTGGTATGCACCCGTTGCAGAACCGCCCTTTTTTCCAGAACCTGATATGCGTATCCTGCCGCAAGAAATCGTATTAGAAAGTCGCGATCATTAGAGACCCAGAGATCTGGATCGAAACCGTCCAATTCAAGAAATACTCGTCTTGATATTACGAAATTACTTCCCGTTAATCCTGGATTGCGTGCGTACGCATCTGCAGCACTAAGACCCTTCGGCATTGAATGACCGGGAGTCTCTCTGTCACCTTGAAGGAAGTACGCCCAAGACACTATGAGGTCCGCGTCCCCACTACTTATGAGATTTGAACACCCTGTTAGAAAGTCCGGTTTCCACAAGTCATCGTCATCGAGGAACGCAATGTGTGTACCCGTAGCATGGCGGGCACCCAGATTCCTCGACGAGCCGGCGCTCTTGCTAGCTTGAGAGCTGCCATCAATGTATACGATATCCGAGTCTGGGAAATGCAATTCGACTACGGCCCGCGTCGCAGCGGAACCGACATCGTCCACAACAATGATCTCCGCAGGCGGAAGCAGCTGTTTCGTAATACTTTCGAGCGCCTCTATCAAATACTCGTCACGCTTATGAGTGGGCACTACACAAGAGATTTTCAAATCAATTCGCCACCGTCGATGCACGGGTTATTCACGTCTTTGCTGCTCCTTCATACAATGTCTCAAGTTCGTCGATCATACGATCCAATGAAAATAGGCTCTCGTACCGTCGCCTACTTTCCTTGCCCCAGCCACACCATTGGTCCCCACCAAGCAGGTCCGCGACTTGACTTGCCAGATCTTCGGGGTTGGTTGTGGGAGGATAAAGCATTCCATTTTCGCCGGACACAATCGCGTCTCCACAACTGCCAATATCAGGCGCGATGGACCCTACCCCAAGAGACATAGCCTCCAGAAGGACAAGTGGGAGCCCTTCCCATTTGGATGTCATGAGCAGAATATCGGCATTAGCAAGCTTGGATCTGACATCGTTGGACGACCCGCTGAACACCAGGTTCGGAATTCCTAAACTTGCTACTCTTTTCCTGCAGGATTCTAAGAGCTCACCATCTCCGACCCATTCGGCTTCGAACTCTAGGCCCAGCATATTAAGATTATGTATGACACTGATAAAGCCCTCAGGGTTCTTCTGTGGACTCACCCGCCCGATACCAATAATCTTCAGACGATCTTTTGGCTTAGAAGTTGAAGCAACGGAGTATCCCTCTTGGCACGGATCGGGGACGCCATTCAGGATAGTGTGGATCCTATCCGCCGGCCTCCCGTAATCACGGCGCAACATATCCGCCACTTTAGAACCACAGGCGACTAAGGCGTCTCCACGGAAAGAAATCTGTTTCCTGCTGACTGGTAGAAAGACGTTGTGAACGTGCTCCACCAACCGAATGTGCTGGCCCAAGCCTGCAATCCGGGCCAGCAGCGAGACTCCCCTCTGGTGCGAATGTACAATGTCGTATCTTCCAGCTTTCAACACCTCGCGTAGGTGGACCACAGTAGCTGCGCTTCCCCGTGACCCGGGATTTCTGGGGAGAAAATGTCGAGCGCATGCCGCTGGAAGTTCATTCCACAGTTCGCCCTCACGAGAAGCAGCCACTCCTACGCGATAACCCCGGTGTGATAATTCACGGGCAAGGCGAACTACGACGGTTTGGACGCCGCCAACCTTCAAGTTATCCGTCAGGAGAAGCACACCAGATTTCTCCCGCGGTAAAGTCACTCCGGAGCCCCATGCACAGCCGGGACAGTGCACAGGCTTGCTGCTCTGATAATATGTTCTGCTTCCAGGTCGGGTGCCTCGCACACCGTGGCCACACCTAAGCCAGCCACCAGCTTCGCGATCTGAAGCTGATGATCGTCCACGTGCTCATTCCGCTGCTTGCGCCTAGGCACGACCACTGGATGAATTCCGGATTCCAGAAGATTTAGAATGGTACCCACGCCAGAATGGGTGACCACAACATCTGATGTGGCGCATAGGTGCTCAAATTCGCTTGCGGATGTTTGCGTCAGTACGCGCCCAGGCAAGTTTTCTCTTTGGGTAGACCCAAGCTGCCAAGTAGTATTTTCGTTGCACAGCCCTGTACGCAATAATGAGTCGATCATCGCATCAAACTCATAAGGCTTGATTGTTCCGAGCGTCACGAATATTTTCAACTCTTCAGCCGTAGCCGACGGCGCAATTTTTGTTGCCGACTGGAACTGGGTCAACACACTGGGGTGTTTTTTCCAGCGCCCGTTGGCCCAACTCTCATGCTGCGTCCGCAGTTCAGCCAGTCTCAGGGCGGCAATTATTTTACCGGTCAGAGAAGGCCCGTCGACCCTAGAAACACTTTCTATATACCGCGTGGGCACTCTACGTCCCCGAGCAACCGGCATGGCGGCAAGAGCCAACGCTGCTCCGGTGCTTACGACCGCATCAAACTTCTCATGTCGCATCAGCATATTTATTTCTTTTGACGCCGTAATGACACCCCTGAAGTCGCGGGAGGCTATGTACGGTACATGGTGGACGCGTTCCTCCGCTAGAAGGGACCGACTCTGCTCGGAGTCGAATGTGACCCACAATGAATCAGGAGAGGCCAGCATCGCTGTCGACATCCTTTTGAGTTGCGCCAGGTGTCCTCCGGTGGACGCAACAAAGAGATATTTGTTCTCTGTTCCTAGATCAAGGTGTGGGTTGTCGACACTTAAGGTCGTCATACGTTGCATGTCCGTTCGCTACTAGCGGTTCTCAAAAGCGCCCGCCGATTGAGTTCCCGGTAAGTATAGTGCGAGCAAGCGATCGCCTTGGAAGGTTACCGGGTGATCTGAGACACAGTATGGCATTTCCACCATGGCATGGACTCCTGTTCCTCCAGCGATCACTCGGGACTTCTGACTCGGGTACAATGGGCGGACCCGTTCATTCATTTCATCGGGTTCCGATAGATTCGACCTGCTTACTGGTTCTGTACAGCATCGGAACTACACCAGAAAGGCGAATCCTTGGAAATTAGCGATTATCTGCGTGCCTTGCGACGTAGTTGGATCTCTGCGGTGTGTTGTGTTCTGCTGGGCCTGCTTACGGCTGGTCTATTTGCAACGTTATCTGCCCCTGCATACACATCAAAGACTCAACTTTTCGTCTCAATCCAAAATTCTGGAAGCGTTCAAGAGCTCCAGCAAGGAAACAACTTCAGTCAAGCACGCGTGAAATCGTATATCCAGACGGTCAGGACGCCGGCAGTACTCCAGCCGGTTGTCGATGCACTGGCTCTCGATATGACACCGGAAGCCTTGGCCAAAAACGTTATTGCAAGTGCGGACCTGGACACAGTGCTGATCACCATATCCTTCACAGATGAATCACCGGTTCAAGCCGCGGCAGTGGCCAACGCCATCGCAGACAGCCTCATCGCGACCATCGAAACACTGGAACGCCCTGCCGAAGGAGGCGTATCACCCGTAAAGCTATCGGTTGTCACTCCTGCGAACGCACCAGCTTTCCCCTCCGCGCCTAACACGAGGCTCTATTTGGCCATCGGATTCCTAGGCGGTGTGGCTGCAGCATTTGTGTTTGTCGCCCTACGGACAGCTTTAGACACCCGCGTCCGCGGGGAGGCAGACTTATTGCGAGTTACCCAGGCAGCAATTCTCGGCGGGCTCGCTTTTGACCCTGATGCAGTGAAGACCCCACTAATTACACATACTTCCCCTCAAAGCGCCCGAGCCGAGTCGTTTCGTCAGATTAGAACGAATCTCCAATTTGCCAATGTGTCCCAGGAGTCCTCGGCGGTACTGATTACGTCCTCGCTGCCCGGGGAAGGAAAAAGCACCACCGCAACCAACTTGGCGATTGCGCTGGCCCAAGCCGGACAATCTGTTTGTTTGGTCGACGCTGATCTCCGTCGTCCTCGCGTACACGAATACCTCGGACTTGAACGAAATGCTGGCCTGACCACTGCCTTGATTGGGAGTGCTGAAGTCAAAGATGTCCTCCAACCGTGGGGTGAAGACAACCTTCACGTTCTGACATCTGGCCAAATCCCACCGAATCCCAGTGAACTTCTGGGATCTCGTGCTATGAAGTTGTTGCTATCTCAACTTGAGGACCAGTTCGATGCCGTTATTATTGATGCGCCACCCTTGCTGCCCGTCACCGATGCATCCGTTCTAGCCCAGGTCGTAGGTGGCGTAATCCTCGTGGTCGGCTCCTCCAAGGTGCGTGTCCAGGACGTGCAAAAAGCAATGTCTAGCCTCAGCATGGTAGAGGCCCGGCTCTTAGGAACTGTGTTTAACCTCTTACCTACGAAGGGTCCGGATGCGTACGCATACGCGGACTACACCTATGAAAGCGTGGTGGATGTTGCCGCGAAGTCTCGGCCTCGAAACGTTCGTTCCAAGACATTAAAGAATAATCGAAACACCAAAAGCGTTCTTCGTCGCGAACACATTGAGTCTAACTATTGAGACCTTGTCTCTCATTGTGGATGGTCTTACTATTGGGGTGGTAACGGATGGATGATTGGCGCCGTAAGTATACGCGAAAACTAGCGGTAGTTGATGCGATAGTCATTCTGTGGGCAATGGCTGGCGCCCTAATCGTCCGATTCGCGGCTCCGTCTGGGGCTGCTGTTTTCGAGCAGAACAACCGGTATCTCGTGCTCACTGCCATTCTTGCTGCTTCGTGGTGGCTCTCCCTCGGCCTGATGGGAAGTCGCGACACGACAGTCCTCGGTCATGGAGCCGACGAATACAAGAGGATCCTCTCAGCATCGTTTTGGGTATTTGGACTGGTAGCCGTTGTCTCGTATGCCTTACAGCTGGAAATAGCCCGAGGGTACGTTGTGATTGCACTACCCGCAGGACTTCTCTCCCTTCTCGCTGCGCGCACGATCGTGCGTAGCCTTTTGAAAAGTGAGCGTCGCTCCGGAACGAGCAGTTCCTCAGTGCTTCTAATCGGAGGGGTCGAAGGCGTTGCACACTTGGCCAGAGCGTTAGCCAACGAACCAATGGCTGGATACCGCCCAGTGGCCACCTATCTTCCCAATGCCACCCCGGATGCCGTGTCTGCTACCCAGATAGCCGGACTTCCCAATCTAGGGATCGACCCCGGCCACGACGCTATCAAAAGGGCGGTTGCAAGTTGCCAACCCGACGCCGTCGCATTTTCAAGTGGTGTTCCCCTCCGCCCACAGACAATTAGAGAACTCGGATGGACCCTCGCCGAACTGAATATCAAAATGATCATGGCACCGGCATTGACTGATGTTGCGGGCCCGAGGATTCATACTCAGCCAGTGGCCGGGTTGCCACTTATTCATGTCTCGACACCGAACTTGGGAAATGGTCAGCGACTTTTGAAACGGTCCTTCGACCTCGCCGGCGCAGTTCTCCTGCTCTTGGTCCTCTCCCCTGTATTGCTTGTCATCGCCGGTATTGTCCGATTTGATTCTCCGGGTCCGGTTTTTTTCAAACAGCAACGGGTTGGTGCCGGTGGACACCACTTCAAGATGTACAAGTTCCGATCAATGGTTGTCGATGCCGAAGTAAGGTTGGACGCTCTAAAATCCCACAGCGAGGGGAACGGGGTCATGTTCAAGCTAAAAGCAGATCCACGTATCACCCGTGTGGGCAGCTTCCTGCGCCGTTACAGTCTGGACGAGTTTCCCCAGCTGTTCAACGTTGTCAACGGAACGATGAGCCTGGTTGGGCCGCGTCCTCCACTACCGTCGGAAGTCGAGCTATATCAGAGACATGTCCATCGTCGCCTCATGGTGCGCCCCGGGTTGACCGGGCTGTGGCAAGTCAGCGGCCGCTCATTGCTGTCATGGGACGACACAGTGCGGCTTGATCTCTATTACGTGGAGAACTGGTCGGTTGCTGGCGATATAGCAATTTTACTCAAAACATTCCGCGCGGTTCTGGCCCGACAGGGTGCGTACTAGCCTCCTCAATTCATCCTGTCCCTGCTTTCGAAGGCTCAACTATGGCTCCTACCGACGACGGCCACCAACCTGACCCGCTCCCCATGATCGCTATAAGTGCCCGCAACCGTTCCAAGCGTGAACGACGTCGTCAACTCGTACGGAAGATCAGCCCGGTGGTGCTTGGTCTAGCCTTGATAACTTGTGCCCTCGGTGCTCTGCTGGCACACCAGGTGTCTTCTGTCCGAACCCAGCTGGAACACACCATGAATTTGGTCCCGCAACTGCGTGCTGAGCTGGAAGACGGAGACCATCAGGCGGCAGAGTTGACCTTTGCAACGATACGGAAAGAAACTACTGCAGCCCGTTCCACTACAACAGCAGCCATATGGAAGGGTGCTTCGTTTATCCCTGTTTACGGTGTCAATTTCAGTGCCGTGCGTGAAGTTGCGGTCTCTGCGGACGACATCGCCGTGCATGCCGCCGCTCCCCTGCTGGAAAGGTACACTTCACTCAGTTTGCAGGCTCTCTCGCCCGTGGACGGCCGAATTGATTTCGGTGAACTGCAGAACGCGGCTCCTAGTATTTCGAAAGCGGCAAATACTGTGCGCCTCTCGCACGAGCGCATGGCCTCCATCGACGTTTCACGCCTTCTCCCTGAACTGGCGCGGCCCGTAGGCGCCGCAACCGAGGAATTGAAACAGCTGACCGCCCTTCTGAACACGGCCTCTTCATCCGCACAGCTGCTGCCTGCGCTCCTGGGCGCAGACGAACCCCGAGATTATTTGGTTCTTGTACAGAATAGTTCTGAGGCGCGAGCCACCGGGGGGATTCCGGGAGCACTGGCCATACTTCACACAGATGATGGACGAATTAGCCTCGGTGAACAAAGCAGTGCTGTAGCGATGGGCGCATTCCGGCCTCCCATGAACGTGGATCCTGAGCAACTCGCACTTTTTACGGACCGCCTTGGAACACAAATGCAGAACGTGAACCTCACGCCGGACTTTCCCACGGCCGCTCAGTCCGCAAAGCTGATGTGGGAAGAACGGAACGCTGGCCAGACTATAGACGGCGTCCTGGCTCTAGATCCGGTGGTTTTGAGCCATTTACTGGAGGCGACGGGACCAGTAAACCTGTCAGATCCAGAGATCCTCAACTTAGTCCGTGAAACATCCCTCCCGTCAGCCCTCACTAGTGACAACGTCGTACCGACCTTGTTGTCGGATGTCTACCATGAGATCGAAGACCCCCAAGCCCAGGACGCATACTTCTCCGCTGTGGCTGCAATCGTCTTCTCAGCCTTCACCGAAGGACAGGGGGATGGAGGAAAGCTGGTTAAGGCCCTCGCGGCAAGTGCCGAGGAGAACCGTCTCTATCTATGGTCAAGTCATTCGGCGGAGCAAGACATCATAGCGTCTACGCCTCTGCATGGCTCCGTTACCGGCAAGGACGCAGGAGGTGCGAACTTTGGCGTCTATTTCAATGACGGCACCGGCGCCAAAATGGACTACTACGTCAATCGCACTGTTCAGGTCATTCAGGCTTGTTCCGTGGGTGAGTACGGACAATTCGCAGTCCGTGTCACGGCGACCAACAATGCTCCAGCAGATGCTGCTACGAGCCTGCCAGCTTACGTTACGGGTGGCGGTGTTTTCGGAGTTGAACCGGGTCGAATACGGACCAACTACGTTGTCTACGGGCCTTCCCAGGCCTTCGTAGAGACAGCAACTGTGAATGGACAGCCCGTACCGGTAAGTACCGGCAAGCACGGACAAAGACCGGTTGGAACGGTGCAGCTTGAATTAGGCCCTGGAGAAACATCAACAATCGATCTTGTTTTCTCTGGGGTGGTTCAAGGCTCTGAGCCACAACTACGCGTATCACCTACCATTCAGCCCCTGGAAGACGTGGTCAAGCCGATGGAGCGAGAAACATGCGGTTGACTTTGTGAACATTGAGTTTCATACCACCGTGAGCTTGGAACTCACCCGCGTTCCTGTTACCGTGAAGAACGTTTCCACACGACTTAATACAGTGGAACGACGTCCGGTGGTGCTGGGGCGAGCTCCTGGACCTTAGATTTTGGAATTTCGGTTGGTTTTCATGAGTTGTTGGTGGGGACCGAGCCAATCAGTACCTACGACAGTCTTTTATCAATTGCATGGGGAGTCTCATATGAAAAAAACCGCATCCGCTTTGGTCCTCGCAGGATCACTCGCCTTCTTCGGTGCCGGCGCCGCTAACGCCGTAGATCGCTACCCGGCACCTGCCCCCGGCGGCGTCAGCGACGCGACTGTGGCGCCCGGCGCAACCGTGACGTTCGGCGGATCCGGTTTCACCCCCGGCGAAGCTGTCCGCGTTGACGTCGACTACTCCAACACGCCGGTTGTAGTCCCGGGCACTGGCGTCAACGGCGTCATTATCCTGGCCGAAGTGATCAACAGTTTCACAACCACTGCAGACGCACAGGGCGTCTACAGTACGCCGGTGACTCTCGGTGAGGCAGGGACCTACACTCTGACCGGAACGGGTCTGACCTCGGGCAAGACCATCACCTCCACTGTCTCCGTCGACCCGGCCTTCGCAAATGATGGCAGCGGCGCGGGCGACGGCGGATCCGGAGATGGCAGCGGCGCGGGCGACGGCGGATCCGGAGATGGCAGCGGCGCGGGCGACGGCGGATCCGGAGATGGCAGCGGCGCGGGCGACGGCGGATCCGACGACGCCGACCTTGCCAACACCGGTGCTGACTCGGCCATGCTCCTCTGGGGCGCGGCAGGCATCGTGGCTGTTGGTGCAGGAGTCGCCTCAGTAGCAGTTGCACGCCGTAAGAACGCATAACTACACGTTCTCAAACGACGTCTTTGGGGGCGGAAACCTACTGGTTTCCGCCCCCAAGTTTTTCTCATTATCTCGGCCTCACTGTGCGCTTTCACTCTGTGACGCCGAGTATCTATTTGTATGTGAACTAATTAGGGGAACCGTGCGTATATCTGTCATCGGCTGCGGCTATCTGGGAGCCGTGCACGCTGCCTCCATGGCGAAGCTCGGACACGACGTTGTGGGAATTGACGTCAATCAGGCCAAAATCAATGAACTGACCTCCGGCCGGGCACCCTTCTTCGAGCCCGGCCTCCCGGAACTACTGACAGAATCAATCGCCTCCGGGCGCCTGTCCTTCAGCACGGATATGGCTGACGCTGCCGGCTCCGACGTTCATTTTGTTTGCGTGGGGACCCCCCAGCGCAAGGGTGAATATGCTGCGGACCTTCGTTTTGTGGATGCTGCCTTCTCTTCGTTGGCTCCTCACCTGAAGCCCGGCAACGTGGTGGTGGGAAAGTCCACCGTTCCGGTGGGTACCGCCGCCCGCCTTGCCGAGGACATGCAGGACACCACCCCGGAAGCAATCCTCGTCTGGAATCCCGAGTTCCTGCGGGAAGGCCACGCCGTGCAGGACACCCTGGCACCGGACCGCTTTGTCTATGGCGTGCCGGACGGTGAGCCCGGAACAGCCGCTGTCTCCGCACTCGACGCAGTTTACGCCACTCCCCTCTCCGCGGGCACCCCGCGCCTGGTCATGGACTACGCCACGGCCGAACTGGTCAAGACGGCTGCGAACTCCTTCCTTGCCACCAAGATCAGCTTCATCAATGCCATGGCTGAAGTCTGCGATGCCGCAGGAGCGGACGTCACCGCCCTGGCTGACGCCATCGGCATGGATGACCGGATTGGCCGCAAGTTCCTGAACGCTGGTGTCGGATTCGGTGGCGGTTGCCTGCCTAAGGACATCCGCGCCTTCATGGCCCGTGCCGGTGAGCTGGGCGCTGACCAGGCGTTGACCTTCCTGCGTGAGGTGGACACGATCAACATGCGGCGCCGCACCCGTGTAGTGGAAATGACCCGAGAGATCTGCGGCGGATCGCTCATGGGCAAGCGCATCACGATCCTGGGCGCTGCCTTCAAACCTGACAGCGACGACGTCCGCGACTCCCCAGCACTCAGCGCTGCGGCCCAGATGCAGCTTCAGGGCGCCACCGTTACGGTGACCGATCCCGAAGCACTCACCAATGCCAAGGGGCGCTTCCCGGAACTCGGTTACGAGCCGATAACCGAGAATGCCATTGAGCGCGCGCACGCGCTGGTGCTCCTGACCGAGTGGAAGGAATACCGCGCTTTGAATCCGCGGACCGTTGGCGCATTGGTGTCGGAAAAGAACATCGTTGACGGACGTAACGTCCTGGATTCAGCAGCATGGCGCGAAGCCGGCTGGAACTTCAAAGGCATGGGCCGCCCGTAACGCGGCCTCTCAAACCGCGCACAACCATTGCGCTGCAGGACTTATTTCCCGGTTCTGCAGCGCAATGGTTGTTTAACCTCTATCCATGGCGGATGAGGCTTGTTAGGATGACTCTGCTCCCAGATGAAACACAACATGACAGGGTGCAATAGGTCTCATTTACACTACTAAATTCCTGGGGAATTTCTTGCTTTCAGCATCGGTCTCTGCACTTCCTTTTTCCAGCGCCATCGCCAGCGCCGGCATGATCATATGGGCCTTCATCGGTCTCGCGGGCTTAGTCAGCGGCCTCATCACGGTCGGGGTTGCCCGCCGCCGAAATCTGCCAGTCAATCCTGTCTCAAGCACTAAACTCAATAAGGACACGGCAGAAGAGCCTAGAGTTTCATCCGATGCCCTGACCCAGGCAGCGTAGGACCCCGCGTCAGCGAACCAACGCTGCAGTCACTACCACAGCCGTGGCAAGCATCAGCACAGCCAACCCGGTGAGAGTCATCCAGTCGCGACGAGTACGGCGGTAGCGCTTCCGCCGCCATTCCCTGGTCGGCTCAATTGTGTCCATGTGTTCGAACATACGGTCACGTCATGGTTCCGCAGAACGGTATTGGATACTCGTCTGTGCCCCGAAATTACTTGCTCGGCGCCAAGGTATGGACTACGGCCCGAGTGAGCAGGCCTAGTTCGCAGCCAGCAGCGCTTCCTCGAGCGCGACCCAGGCGAGCATGGCGCACTTGACCCGGGCCGGATAGCGGGAGACGCCGGAGAACGCGGCGGCATCGCCGAGCACCTCTTCGTCCGCCTCCACGGTGCCGCGGGAGCGCATCACCTCGCGGAAGTTATCCACCAGCGCCATGATCTCGTCCCGGGACAGCCCGGCGGCCAGATCGGTGAGGACCGAGGCCGACGCCATCGAAATGGAACATCCCTGCCCCTCCCAGCTGATGCCCTGCACTGACGTGCTGTCCGCCTCGGCGTCGGTCATCACCGCGCGCAGCGTGATCTCATCACCGCAGGTGGGGTTCAGCTGGTGGCTCTCCCCCGACTTCAGCCCCGCCGGCACCTCTGCCAGGCCGGCGCCGTGCCGGGCCTTGGCGTGGTCCAGGATGATCTGCTGGTACAGCTGCTGCAGCTCGGCGCTCATTTACTTCACTCCAAAAAACGGACGGACGCCGGCCACCGCGTTCAGGAACGCGTCGACGTCGTCGGTGGTGTTGTACAGATAGGTGCTGGCGCGGGTGGTGGAGATCAGGCCGAGGCGGCGGTGCAGCGGCTGCGCGCAGTGGTGCCCCACGCGCACGGCAATGCCCGCATCATCCAGGAACTGGCCGACGTCGTGCGAGTGGACGCCGTCGACGTCGAACGCCGCCAGCCCGATCCGCTCCACGCCGGCGCGCGGGCCGAGCACCCGGATGCCCTCGATCGCTTCCAGGCCCGACACCAGCCGCTCGCCCAGCGTGGCCTCCCAGGCGTGGATGCGGTCCATCCCGGTTTCCTGCAGGTAGTCCACGGCGGTGCCCAGGGCCATGGCCTGCGAAATGCGCTGCGTGCCGGCCTCAAAGCGCTGCGGGGACGGCAGGTAGTCGGCCTGTTCCATGGTCACCTTGGTGATCATCGATCCGCCGGTGAGGAACGGCGGCATCGCGTCCAGCAGTTCGGCCTTGCCGTAGAGCACGCCGATGCCGGTGGGGCCGAGCATCTTGTGCCCGGAGAACGCGGCGAAATCCACGTCCAGCGCCTTCACGTCCACCGGCAGGTGCGGCACCGACTGGCAGGCATCGAGCACGACGAGCGCCCCCGCGTTGTGCGCGAGGCGCACCAGGGTTTCCACCGGATTGATGGTGCCGAGCACGTTGGAGGCGTGCGTGAACGCCACGATTTTGGTGCGCCCGGTGATCAGCCGCTCGGCCTCCTCCAGCCGCAGCGCGCCGTCGTCGTCCACCGGAATGAACCGCAGCGTCGCTCCGGTGCGCGCGGCCAATTCCTGCCAGGGAATCAGGTTGGCGTGGTGCTCCATTTCGGTGACCACAATCTCGTCGCCCGCGCCGAGCGCGAAGCGGCGGGCGGCCTCTCCCCCGCGGCCGGCGGCGGCGTTGGAGAAGGAGTAGGCGATCAGGTTGATCGCCTCGGTGGCGTTGGAAGTCCAGACAATCTCGTTGGGCCGGGCGTTCACGAAGCCGGCGACCTTGGCGCGGGCATCCTCGTACACGTCGGTCGCGGCCACGGCGAGGGTGTGCGCGCCGCGGTGCACCGCCGAGTTGCGCTGTTCGTAGAACTCCTGTTCGGCTTCGATCACGCTGAGCGGGTTCTGCGAGGTGGCGCCCGAGTCCAGGTACACCAGCGGATGGCCGTTGACCTGCTGGTGCAGGATCGGGAAGTCGTTGCGGATGCGCAGGACCTCGGCGTTGTCCAGGGGCCCGGTCAGGGGCTTGAGCGTTTCGGGGGTGGAAACCACAGGCACTGGAAAAACTCCTTGGCTGGCCGGTCGGGTGCGCACGTGATCTGCATCAATACGCAACATAAGTCTGTGCTAATCATCCCACTGCACGGCCGCGAGCGCACCTGAGCCGCACCTTAGTTGGGCGGGCTGCGAGCGCCGTACGCAGGTTTGCCGCCGGCAGGTAGGTAAGCCGGCGAAAACGGGTATTCCGTACCGGTTACCCTGCCCGCCGCCGGAGGTTAGGTTGCTTAGCGGGTGCGCCCCGCCGGGCGCTTTGGCGGAATGAAAGCCGGGTTCGAAATGTTCAGAAAAGTCGCCGCCGTCCTGAGCGGGGTTGTCCTCGCCGCCGCATCCCTGATCGGGTTCGCTCCGCCCGCGGCCGCGCTCTCCCCCGGCGTGGCATTCTCCGCCACCAATCTGCCCACGTGGCAGACCAACGGCATTGTCTGGGCCATGGCCGAATCCAACGGGGTGGTGTACGCCGGGGGAACCTTCACCGCCATCCGCCCGCCCGGTACCGCAGCCGGCGCCGCCGGATCAAGGAGCGCAGTGAATTTTGCCGCGTTCGACGCCTACACCGGCAACCCCACCAGCTGCTCGCTGTCGGTGACCGGCGGCAGCGCCACCGTGCGGGCCATGGACGTCTCCCCAGACGGGCGCACGCTGTACATCGGGGGCAGCTTCGGCACGGTCAACGGCGTGAACACCACCCGCATTGCCGCGATCAATCTGCCCGGCTGCACCGTCAACACCAACTTCAAACCCGCAGCGGTGTCCTCCACCGTGCGCGCCATCGAGGCCACGGCCTCAGCCGTCTACTTCGGCGGAGATTTTAGGACCGTCGGAACGGCGGCCCGCAACCGGCTGGCAGCAGTCAGTGCCACCGGAGCGCTGCAGGCGTGGGCGCCGTCGGCGGATCAGCCGGTGCGGGCCCTGCACGTCCCCGCCGGCAAGAGCACGGTGCTCGCCGGCGGCGACTTCCTCACCATGAACGGCGCCGACTCCAAGGCGCTGGCCGTGCTGAACAACACCACCGGCGCCAACGTCCGCACCTATCCCAACTTCTTCATTCCGCGCACCTCCACGGTGAAGTCCATCGACTCCGACGGCACCAGCTTCTACATCGGCAACGAGGGCACCGGCGGCGGCGTGTTCGACGGCCGCGCCCGGCTGGACCTGAACACCTACAACCAGGTCTGGCGGGACACCTGCCTGGGCGCCACGCAGGCGGTGAGCGTCTACAGCCAGACGCTGTACTCCGCGCATCACGCACACGACTGCTCCAGCATGGACTCCTTTCCCGACGGACCGCGGGTGCACCTGAGTGCACAGAGCATCAGCAGCCCCTCCCCCATGCACCAGTGGAACCCGGTCACCAATGACGGCCAGGGCGAAGGGATCGGCCCGCGGGCCCTGGCCCATACCACGGCCGGAAGCGGCAGGGACGTCCTGTGGACCGGCGGAGAATTCACCACCGTCAACGGCGGCGGTCAGCAGAGCCTGACCCGCTTCGGACCGGCATCGTCCAGCACCGCCGGCCCCGGCACCCCGAAGTTTGTCAGCGCCGAGTCCCGGGCCTCCGGCCAGAACACCGTCCGCTGGCAGTCCACCTCGGACCCCGACGATTCCGAGCTCACCTACCGGGTCTACCGCAACGGTTCCACCACCCCGCTGGCGGCCGTCAATTCGTCGTCGCGCTGGTGGGACCTGCCGCAGGCCTCCTTCACCGACACCACTGCGGTGCCGGGCACTGCCTACACCTACCGGGTGCAGGCCACGGATCCCAGCGGACGCAGCGGCCCGCTGTCCGCGCAGGTTCAGGTCACCACGGCGACGTCGGCTGCCCCCTATCCGGCGCTGGTGCGGGCCGACGGCGCCACCACCTACTGGCGGCTGGGCGACTCCCTGGCGGCGGCGGCCGATTCCTCCAACGGCAACAAGATGGGCCTGCCCAACCTCGGGGCGAAACTCTCGGGATCCGCCGGAGCCCTGCGCAGCGACAGCAACCGCGCGGCCAGCTTTGACGGCGTCGACGACATGATCTTCGGTCAGCAGCGCGTCAGCGCCCCGACGGTGTTCAGCGCCGAGGCCTGGTTCAAGACGGACACCACCACCGGCGGGAAGATCCTGGGCTTCGGCAACGCCCAGCCCCGCCGCAACGGAAGCTTGCTCGGCTACAGCAGCGTCTATGACCGGCACGTCTACATGAGCAACGCCGGCAAGCTCGTGTTCGGCACCTGGTCCGGCACGAGGGTGGTGGTGACCTCGCCCGCCAGTTACAACGACAACGCCTGGCACCACGTGGTGGCGACCCAGGGCCCGGGCGGCATGGTGCTCTATGTCGACGGCGTGAGGGTTGCCTCCAATACCGTCTCCGCCAACACCGTCTCCCTGGGATCCTGGCGCATCGGCGGAGACTCGATCCCGTCCACCTGGCCGAATGCTCCGACCAGCCGCCACTTCAAGGGCTCCATCGACGAGTTCGCCGTGTACCCGACGGCGCTGACCGCCGCGCAGGTTGCCGCCCACAACCAGCAGGGCCGCCGGTAATTGGCGCCGGTACGGGACGGCTCCGCCCGGCGTGCCGCGCTGTGGACCGCCGCCAGCGGGGTGCTGGCAGTGATGGCGGCGATCCTGCTCTGGCCCGCGCCGGTGGACCGGCCGCTGTACGGCACCCTGCTGCGGTTACTCCACCGGTTGCAGGACCACGGGCTGCCGGGCTGGGTGGACTACGCGATGCTGGAATCCGCCGCCAACGTGCTCCTGTTTATTCCGCTGGGTGCGCTGGTCGCGGCGTTGCTGCCGCCGCGCCGCTGGTGGTTCGCGCTGCTGCTGTGCGCCGGATTCGCCACGGGGATGGAGGGCTTTCAGGACGTGTACCTCCCGCACCGGCAGGGCAACGCGCAGGATGTCCTGCTCAATGCCGGCGGAGCCCTGCTGGGGCTGGCGCTGACCGCAGCCGGGCGGGGGCTGCGCTCCCTGCGCCGCCGCCGTCGTCGTCCACCGGCAGCGAGTCGTCGTTCACCGGAAGCGATCCGCGTACCGCAGTAGGTGTCAGCGAACCGTCACCGTCAGCGCAATGCCGTCAGCGCAAGCTAGGCAACCTTCACCTTGCGGAACTCCACCGGGTAATCATCCGAATAGTTGCGGGCCAGGCTGAAGTAGCCGCCGCGGTACTTGCGGTTCGAGGTGATGCCCGCCCAGCCGGCACCGTCCAGACGGGAAAACCGGACACTGTCAGGGGCGATATCAATCTTGAACGACATCCACTCGCCGGCTTTCACCGGCGCCGTGTCCACAGCGCTCAGCCGCAGTCCGCCGGGTTCGCCCGGACTGCGCAGCAGCAGTGTCATTTCCCCGGTGGGCCGGACCACCAAGTGGTAGCCGCCGACGTCGCTGGGAATCAGCACCCGGTAGGGGCGGTCATCCTCCTGGCCGAACGCCATGCCGGCGTGCAGGGTGTCATCGTCCGGCAGGGCCACCGGCCAGCGCATGTCGAAGTGGATGCTGTAGATTTCCCGGCGCACCGGGCACAGCGAACCCATCCGGTAACTGCTGTTGGCTGCGGCGGACATGAGCAGGGTGCCGCCGGCGAGCTTCAGTTCCGGCTGGAAATTCCAGCCCTGTCCCACCATCCACGGCAGGTCGCCGGCGGCCCGGATCCCCTCGCCAAAGCTGTCGGCGGTTGCCACGGGCTCATCGGTGGCCAGGTACGGAAGGTTGGCGCACATCACCCCGGACACGCCCAGCGCCAGCAGCCGGTCCCGCAGCTCGCGGGTGTGTGCCTCCCAGCAAATGACGGGCTTGCCGATGGCCACCACGTCCGCGATTTCGGCGTCGGAGGCCGAATGGTGCACGCCCAGGTAGGTGAACTGCCCGGCCAGCTTGGGCACAAGGTCCAGCTGCTCCGCCGTGAAGTAGCCCCAGCTGGAGTATCCGCGCTTGGTCGCCGCATCGATCTGCGCCGCCTCCGCCGACTGTTTCCAGATCAAATGGCTGCGCGACTCCGGATAGGTGTCCATCAGATCCAGCAGCGCCCGGGTGTTGGTGCCCTGCTTGTCCTCGATGAAAATGACGTGGGAGGCGGCGAAGGCATCCAGGACGTCCTTGAGCAGAGGGATCTTTTCCGTGCCCGCCTTCGGGCCCAGCCAGGCCCGGGCGTCAACCACGAGCTCGGACAGCTGGGCGTAGGTGGAATCCTTGATCATCAGCATGCGGCCGGTGGTGCGTTCGGTGTTCAGGTCATGGTGGCAGACCAGCTTCCCGTCCGAGGTGGCGCTGACGGACACTTCCAACGCCACGGCGCCGGCGTCCACCGCACCGCGGTACGCGGCCATGGTGTGCTCGGGCCAGTTGTCCCACGATCCGCGGTGCGCCACCAGGAACGGAGCGGCCGCCAGCATCGATTCGATGGTGTGGACCGGAGCGGGCTCGGGCGTGCCGGATCCGTCGGAGGCATCAGCGTCAGCTCGGTTGTCGCAGGCAGTCAGGACAAGCCCGGCGGCGCCCAGGGCGAGCACTTCACGCCGGGACAGTCCCCGGGCCGGCCGCTGCCCGGAACGGTGCAGAGCGTTCATGCGTTCAGGGCTGTGTCCCCGGCCCGCCCGCCGTCCAAAAGGGTCAGGGCCCGGCGCAGGACGGTGGAGGACGTGGTGACCGTGTAGGGGAAATACACGACTTCCACTCCGATCTGCGCCATGTTCCGCTCCAGACGGTCGCCCTTCTCGGTGCCCCGCCAGTCATCACCCTTGAAAAAGACGTTGAAGCCCACCTCACGCCAGGTGTCCGCCTTGTTCAGGTGCTCATCCACCACCACGTCATCCACAAAGCGGACGCTGCGCACAATCTCCAGCCGCTCAGCCAGCGGCACCACGGGGGTGGTGCCCTTGAGCCGCTGCGTCATTTCGGTGGAAGCAACGCCGGCAATCAGATAGTCACACTGGCTGCGGGCATGCTTCAGCAAATTCAGGTGGCCGATATGGAAAAGGTCATAAACCCCCGAGGCATAGCCGATCCGAACTGCCATTATGAACAACCCCCAGTTGTGGTCCGTTAAATCTCTTTTCATTTTCAACGCATATTTCCGGGCCCGTAAAGCAAATTCAGCACAATCACGTAGGGCCCGGAAAAACACGAGTAGAGGGAGTGCCGGCCCGAGTATTCAGCGCCTCAACTCGAGTAAAGGCCACCGTGGGACACGCAGTGGGCTGCGGCTACGCTTCCATTCAGTTTCGGGCCGCGGGCCCGTCCCCATTTCATGAGGCGGTAAAGCCGTGCACAAAAAAATTGCGGCAATATGTTCGGTTGCGGCTGTTGCAGCAGCAACCCTGATTGGCGTTGCCGCTCCGGCAAGCGCCTTGTCCCCCGGCGTGGCCTTCTCCGCCGTCGCCCTGCCCACCTGGCAAACCAACGGCATTGCCTGGGCCATGACCGAGGCCGACGGCGTGATGTACGTGGGCGGCACCTTCACCCAGGTGCGCCCCCCGGGCACCGCGGCCGGCAACAGCCAGTCCCGGGCGGCCGTGAATTTTGCCGCCTTTGATGCCTCCACCGGCACGCCCACCTCCTGCGCCCTGTCCTTCAGCGGTGGAACCGGTGCCACTGTCCGGGCCATGGACGTGTCTCCCGACGGCCGCAAGCTGTACGTCGGCGGCAATTTCACCACGGTCAACGGCGTCACCGCGAACCGGCTGGCAGCCATCAACCTGCCCGGCTGCACCGTGGACACCACCTTCCGGCCCGGCACGGTGAACAGCACGGTGCGGACCATCGCCGCCACCGCCAACGCCGTCTACTTCGGCGGTGACTTCACCACCGTCAACGGAACCTCCCGCAGCCGGTTCGCTGCAGTGGGCCCCACGGGCAGCCTGCTTCCCTGGGCCCCGGTGGCCGACGGCGTCGGCCGCGCCCTGGACGTGCCGGCCGGCCGCGACGTGGTCCTGATCTCCGGTGATTTCAGCAACGTCAACGGCACTCCGTCACGGGCCATGGCCGTGGTGGACAACGGCACCGGTGCGAACGTGCGCACCTATCCGGCCGCCGAATATGTGCCCGCTTCCGCCGTGGTCAAGGACGTCACCAGCGACGGCACAAGTTTTTACATCGCCGGTGAAGGCATGGGCGGCCGCTCCTTCGACGGACGGGCCCGGCTGTCCCTGGACAACAACTACGAGCAGATCTGGAAGGACACCTGCCAGGGCGCCACGCAGGCGGTGCTGCCGTACAAGGATGTGCTCTACTCGGGGCACCACGTACACGACTGCTCCGCCATGGGCGGCTTTGCCGACGGCACCCGCAAGCACCTCTCCGCGCAGGACATCGACAATCCGTACCCGTTCCTCGGCTGGAGTCCCGACACCAATGACGGCACCGGCGAAGGCCTGGGCCCGCGGGCTCTGGAAATCACCAGTACCGGCCGCGATGACGTCCTGTGGGTGGCCGGTGAATTCACCACCACCAACGGCACCGCCCAGCAGGGCCTGACCCGCTTCGGTCCCGGACCGGCGTCGGCCGCGCCCGGCACCCCGGCCAACGTCAGCGCCGTGAGCTTTGCAGCCGGCCAGAACCAGGTCCGCTGGACCCAGAGCGTGGACAACGACGACTCAGCGCTCACCTACAGTGTTTACCGCAACGGCAGCAGCACTGCCCTGGGCACCGTGACCGGAAACTCCACCTGGTTCAACACCCCGCAGCTGTCCTTCACCGACACCACCGCCACCCCCGGAACGGCCTACACCTACCGGGTCCGGGCCAGCGACGGTACCAGCACCAGCGCGCTTTCCGGCCAGGTCTCGGTCACCACTGCCGCAGCCACACAGCCCTACCCGGCCGCCGTGCTCGGCGACGGCGCCTCCACTTACTGGCGCCTGGACGACAGCACCGCCAAGGCTCCGGCCGACAGTTCACCGGGCAACAACCGGGGCGTCACCTTCGGCGGCCCGCTGCTGGCCGGCACCGCAGGGGCCGTTCCCGGCAGCACCGCAGCCGTCTTTGACGGCGTCGATGACCAGGTTTCCGGCCAGCAGCGGTATTCCGCTCCGACCACCTACAGCGCCGAGGCCTGGTTCAAGACGGACTCCGTGCAGGGCGGAAAGATCTTCGGCTTCGCTTCCGGCCAGCCCGACCGCCACGGCACGCGCAACTCCAGCGGCACCGTTGACCGGCACCTGTACATGACCACCGGCGGCACCCTTGCCTTCGGTGTGCTGGATGCCGCCAACACGCCCGTTGCCGTCACCACTGCGCAGGCCTACAACGACAATGCCTGGCACCACGCCGTTGCCACCCAAACGGCCTCCGGCTTCACGCTTTACGTTGACGGCAACGCCGTGGGCAGCAGCCAGACACCGGCGGCGCAGACCTACACCGGCTCCTGGCGGGTGGGCGGAGACAGCCTGAACAACTGGCCGGGACGGCCCACCAGCAACTATCTGGCCGGGTCCATCGATGAGTTCTCCGCCTACCCCTCGGCCCTCAGTGCCGCGCAGGTGGCCCGGCACTTCACTGCCGGCGGGGGAACTCCCGGCCAGCCGGAGCCGGCGCCCGACACCGCCGCGCCGGCTGCGGTGACCGGCGCCGCGGCCGCCGTCAGCAACAGCACCGCGACGCTGAGCTGGCAGGCTGCCACCGACAATGTGGGCGTCACCGGATACCGGGTGTACCGGTCGGTGGAGGAGGGCTTCACGCCGTCGGCCGCCAATCTGCTGACCACCACGGGCGGTTCCGTCCTCTCCGTCAGCGACGCGAATCTGGCCCCGGGCACCTACTACTACCGGGTGGCGGCCGTCGATGCCGCCGGCAACGCCGGGGCGGCTTCCGCCCAGGTGAACGCCACGGTGGCCGGCGCACCGCCGGCTGAGCCGGTGACACTGTCCCTGTCCCCCACCGCCGACACCTACGTCAACCAGGGGGCTCCCAACGGCGTTCACGGCTCAGCGGTGTCCATGGCCTCGCGCGGCTCGCTGGCCTACACCTCGTACCTGCGGTTCGCCCCCGGCACCACAGTGCCGGCGGGGATGCGGCTGACGTCGGCCACGCTGCGGGTCTACACCACGTCCGAATCCTTCAGCAACTCCACTGACCAGCATTCGGTGCAGCCGGTCACGGGCAGCTGGACGGAAGCGGCCACCACCTACAACACCCGGCCGGCGCTGGGCACCTCGGTGCTGGGCAGCATTTCGCCGACGGCCACCAACACCGCCTACACGGTGGACCTGGACCCGGCCGCCGTGACGGCCATGTTGTCCGGATCCATTGATCTGGGCATCACCAGCGCCGGAACCGACAACGCCTGGTTCCACACCAAGGAAGCGTCCTCCACCCGCCGTCCGGTCCTGACCCTGGTCTTTGGCCCCTAGCCTCCGCCCCTGAGGAGGGGCGGCAACGTTCTGCACGTTCACAACCGAAAGAAAGCGCACTCCATGAATACTGGTCTCAAACGATCGGCCCTGGGACTGCTGCTGTTGCCGCTGCTGGGTGCGGCAACAGGATGCAGTTCCTCAGACCCTTCTCCCGAAGCGGCTCCGCCGTCAGCATCGTCCTCCTCTTCCGCCTCCCGCACGCCGACGCCGTCCGCCGCTCCGGGAACCGCAGGGGCCTCCGCCCCCGCCGCCGGCGCAACTGAAAGCCCTGCGGGGGACGCCGCGGGGGAAGGCGCGACGGCGGCACCGGAATCGGTGGTGCAGTCCCCCCAGCCGGCACCGGAACCCACCTTCGAGCCCACGCAGGAGCAATACCTGCAGGACAAGGTTCCGGAAGGCACTGATCCCAACGCCGTGCTGCAGGTGGGCCAGGAACGCTGCGACCAGCTGCTCAGCGCCAAGGCCGTGGACGCCGAGTCGGTGCTCAGCGAGCTGATCATGAGCCCGGCCCAGGACACCGCCGATGCGATCGCCGCCCTCTGCCCGGAGCTCCTGCCCGAACTGGAGGCGGCCGGACGGGGTTTCCCGGACGGCATCTTCTCGGTCGGCGGGGCCGCTCCGCATGCCGAGGAGCCCTCGATTGAACCGGGAACCTACCATGCCTACGGGCTGCCCGAGGGCTGCTCCCTTCTTGTTTATGCCGGCTCCGGGGAACTGCTCGGGTCTCATGACGGGTCCGCGCCGGTGACCATCGGCGCTGACGCTGCACGCGTGGAATCGGAACAGTGCTATTCATGGTTCCGTTCATGATTTCCGGGTCCAGCTTCTTTTTCTGCTCAATTCATCTGCCTATCCAAGGGAAGGGGTAACCAATGGATATGCGCGAACAAATACTGATCCTTCGCCGCAATTGGATGCTCATAGTCTCATTTGCACTCATCGGCCTTATTACCGCGGGCGTCATTTCTGTTCTTATGCCCAAAACCTATACCGCAACCAGCAGCCTGTTCGTCTCCACGCAGAACGGCGAAACCACCGTCGAACTCCAGCAGGGCAGCGCTTTTTCCCTGAACCGGGTGCAGTCCTACGTGGAACTGGTGACCAAGCCGCAGGTCCTGAATCCCGTCATCGACAGCCTCGAGCTGGATATGTCGCCGCAGGAGCTGGCCACCAAGATCAAACCGACCACTTCCCGCAATACCGTCCTCATCGACATTGAGGTGGCTGACTCCTCGGCCCAGCGCGCCGCTGACATCGCCAACGGCGTGGTGGCCAGCCTGATTTCCTCCGTGGCTGATCTGGAGCGGCCCACCAACGGACTGCCGTCTCCCATGCGGCTCACGTCAGTGGACACCGCCGAACCGCCTTCGGCTGCTTCCAGCCCGAAGATACCGCTGAACCTGGCACTGGGACTGTTGTACGGCCTCGCCCTCGGGCTGGTGGTGGCGATTCTCCGCCATGTCCTGGACCGGCACGTGCGCACCGAGGCTGATCTGCGCAAGTCCACCCCGCTGCCCCTGCTCGGCGGAATTACCGAATCCACGGCGCCGCGGCAAACCAGCCGGCCGACGATTCTCGGCGGCTCCGGAACCGATGCCTTCCGCCAGCTGCGGACCAATCTGGAGTTTGTCGCCGTCAGCCAGCAGATGAAGTCCCTGGTGGTGACGTCATCGCAGGCCGGTGAGGGCAAGAGCACCGTGGCGCTGAACCTGGCGCTGAGCATCGCCCAAAGCGGACAGCGGGTCATCTTGGTTGACGCCGATCTCCGGCTTCCGTCGGTGGCCAACGCCACCGGACTGGAAGGCGGCGTCGGCCTGACCACCGTGCTGATTGGCCGCACCACCCTGGCCGAAGCCACCCAGCACTGGGGCTCCGGCGGCCTGTCGGTGCTGACCTCCGGACCGCTGCCGCCCAATCCCACCGAGCTGCTCGGATCCGAGACCATGCAGAACCTGATCGAGGAACTGGAAGCCGAGTACGACATGGTTATCCTGGACGCTCCTCCGGTGCTGCCGGTGGCCGATGCACCGATCCTGACGCGCCACACCGACGGCATCCTGCTGGTGGTCGGAGCCACCCGGGTCAGCCAGCACAACCTCTCCAAGGCGGTTGAGCAGCTGAGCCTGGTGAACGCCAACGTTGTGGGCGTGGTCCTCAACCGCATTCCGCGCACCGGCCCCGATGCCAACACCGCCTACCTCTCCGACTACGGCGTCACCCCGCTGCCGGTGGTGCGGGACAACGACGGCGGCGCCGCCTCTCCGGTGGCCGAAGCCGAAGCCGCCATTGTCCGGGACAGCGAGGACACCCGGGCGCTGAGCAAGAGATAACGTCTCCCCGCAGCGACGGGGGTTTCACCGAAGACGCAAAAGCCTTCCGGATGGTGTGCAGCTTGCCAAGGCACACCATCCGGAAGGCTTTTTGTTTGCCCGGGGGCTACTCCACCGGTTCGAGTGCGCTTGCCGCAGCCCGTGTGGAACGGCTGCGGCCGGCACGGACGGCCAGCAGGCCGCAGACCGCTGCCACGGCCACGGCGCCGGTGAATCCCCAGGCCGACGCCGCCGCCGATCCGCCCAGCGCCAGGGCCAGCGGCAGCGCGAGCGTCAGCGCCGCGAGGACGCCGCGCATCAGGGTCGACAGCCGGTTGGCCTGAGCGGCCCGGAAGTAGGCCAAAAGAACCGTGTAGGGCACCATCGCCAGATACTGCACCGCGTACGGCCAGCGCAGCTCCGAGGCGTTGTGCCAGGTCTCGCCCAGGACAAACTCGCCGGCGGACGCCGGCAGCAGCAGCACGGCTGCGCCCCACCCCAGGGACAGGACCAGCACAATGCCAAACGTCTCCAGCAGCCTGCTGCGGAACGCTGCGGTTCCCCGGGTCCGGACCAGCTCGGGGATCACGGCCGTCTTGATGGCGCCGAAGACGGTGTTCAACGGCGAGAACAGGAGCTGCGCCGCGCGAAGCGCCCCCACGCCCGCCGCGCCGAGCGGAAACACCAGAAAATACAGGACGGCGAAGGTGGAAGCGTTGAGGGTGGCAAATTCGGCAAGATAGCGGAAGGCAAAGTCCCGGTTCAGGACCAGCCAGCGGATCCCGGAGGGAACGGCCGGAACGCTCCGGGCCAGGAGCAGCCCCACCGCCAGCGCGACGGCGGCACCGATCCCCCACCAGACCAGGACCATCCACAGCTCGCCGCCGGACCGGGCGGTCAGCAGCATGGCGGTAATGGATCCCACGGCCCAGATGCCGTCAATCAAAAGCGCCCGCGCCGGACGTCCCTGGCAGATGAACAGGTACCTGAGGCTGTCCTGCAGCAGCACAAACGGCGACACTGCGGCCATGACCAGCCAGAGGCGGGCATTTTCGGGGCCCGAGAGCAGTGCCCCGGCCAGCAGCAGCAGGATCGTGGGCACTGCCACCAGCGCGGTGGCGCCCAGGCTCGCTGATGCCACCTGCCGGGTCAGGGTGCCGCTTTGGGAATAGCGCACCAGGAGTGTCTCGCCCACCAGGGCCCGCTGCCCGCCCAGAAACAGCAGCAGGCCGGCGTAGGCCAGGGAGAACTGGCCAAAATCCGCGGCGGTTGCCACATTGGCTGCTACAGCCACCGCCACAAAGTTCGAGACGCTGGAAACGCCCTGGTCCGCGAAGGTGACCAGCCGGCGGAATCCGCCCACCTAACCCAGCGCCAGGAGTTCGGAGCGCCACTTCGGCAGGAAGGCCGCACACATCAGCACGTGTGCTGCCGCCAGCACCAGATAGGCCACCAGGAACACCTGCGGCCAGGGCAGCAGCAGAAACGCCAGGCACGTCATGCCGTAGTCCACCGGCAGGGTCAGCACCGACCGCCGCAGCAGGCGCCGGTTGTTGTCCCGCTCGGCGGCTGCCCCCGGCTGTGCGCCTGGTGCCGACGGCGCTGGCACCGGCGCTTCCGGTGCGGCCAACGCCTTGGCGTTCTTCCGCAGCTGGTCCAGCAGCGCGCCGCCAAAGAAGATGCAGGAGCTGGACAGCAGGAACAGTCCGCAGGCTGTCGCCAGGAGGATGTGGTCGTAGTCGGTGGTGCGGGCGAGGAAGCAGAAGGCGGCAATGTGCATCACGGTGATGCGGCCGTTGTCCAGGGCATGGTCCAGCCACTCCCCGAAGGCGGAACTGGCGCCCTGCAGGCGGGCCAGCTGCCCGTCGGCCGAGTCCAGGATGTAGCCCAGGGCCAGGAGGACACCGACCAGCGCCGATGAAAGGTTCGCCGAAGCTCCGAAGGCAAGCCACACCAGCGAGCCGTAGGTCAGCACCGCGCCGGCCAGGGTGACGTGGTTGGGCGTCAGGCCGCTGTGGCGCAGCGCTGCCGCCACGGCACGGCCGGCGGGCCGGTTGACGTACAGCAGATACAGCGGCACGCCCTTGCGGGTTTTCTGCGCCTGCTTGAGCTGGTTGAAGGACTCCTGGAAGGTGGCTCGGGGTGTTTGCGGCAGGGTCTGACTCATGGCTGCAGCCTTTCTCGGCGGTTTGTCACAGCGGTCAGGATCAGGACTGAAAGTACCAGGATCATCAACCGGCCCATGGACTGCAGCAGCGACCCGCGCAGCAGAATGAACAGGTATCCGGCAAAGATGGAAATGCCCAGGTATCCGACCGAACCCTTGCTCAGGATTTCAGCCCGGAATCCGGAGTCCAGCCGCCGGGCCAGCAGGCCCAGCGCGGCGAACACCAGGATCAGGCCCGGCAGCCCGAAGTTGATCCAGGCTTCGGCCCACAGGGGCGCCGACAGGTTGACGTTGATGCTGTTCATCCACTGGCCCACCTCGACGCCGGTGTCCAGCGGTTTGTCGGGCCAGATGACGCGGGGTACCCAGAAGAGCACCGGGCCCAGGGCCTGCATCCCCCACGACAAACCGTGGTCCGCGGTGTAGGCCAGGGTGTTGGCGAACATCGTGAATTGGTCGTAGTCCTTGGTGGCGATGGTGATCCACACGGACTCGCTGCTGAGCGGCGCACCCGTTCCGGCCGCCCGCCGGGTAATGTCGGACAGCGGAAAAATGACGATGGATGCGATCACCCCGCCGGCCACCGCCGCGTTGAACATTCCCTTCCGGCCGCGGATCAGGGGCAGCAGCAGGCCAAAGACCACTGCCAGCGTCCAGTACCGGGAATTGGAGACGGGGTTGTTGACCACAATGTTCATCACCGCCAGCGCAGCCACCAGGAGGCCGTCCACCGCTGCCAGGGCAACGTCCCGGGTGCGCCAGACGTGCAGGTAAAAGATCAGCGCCGTCAGGCAGCCAACCGAACCGGCAGCGGAAATGATGGCGCGCAGGGCCTGCCCGCTGTCGGGACTGATCTCATCCAGTGCCTGGCTGGTTTCCTGACGGCTGAGGAAAAACACCGACAGACCGCCCACCTGGATGATGTACACCAGGGCCGCCACCACGGCAGCCACCGAGAAGATCCGCAGCACGTCCATGCTGCGCAGCGTCCGGAAGCGCAGCTGCGGTGAGGCACCGCCCCGCCGGCGCAGCTTCAGATGATAGGCCACGTCAAAGCAGACACATCCCAGCAGCGTGAGCAGGCTGGCCATGGTCAGCTCGCGGTCGCCGACCTGAATGGCCAGGGCCGTGGAACGGCCGGTGGCCAGCTGGGCCAGCGGTGCCAGGCCCATGCCGGTGTAGACGAAAATCCAAAACACCCCGGCGACGGGCCGGATGTCGCCTTGCCACAGCAGCAGCGCAAGCTTCACGGAGGCATAGAGCGCCACGGCGTACCGGATCAGGAAGTCGCTGTTGCTGAAGAGGACGGCGCTGGCGCCGCGGACCTCCAGCGGAAAGACCACAGCGAACAGCAGAAAGGCCACCAGTGCGACGGCGGTGCGGACTCCGGTCCGCTGTTCGGCTCCGCGGCCGTTGTACGGGACGGGCGGGGTCAGCGGAGGCACCTGTTTCGTGCTCATGACCGGGCTCCCTGCCGGACGGTTTCGGCGGGCGCGGCCGCTGCCGCCGCTCCCATGGCCTCCAGGTAAAGCCCGCGGAGATCCTCGGCCAGACGCTGGGCGGACCACAGCCGCCGGTGCAGCAGGCGTGCGTTCAATCCCAGTTCAGCCCGCCGGCCCGAATCGGCGCCCAGTTTCAGCATGGCCTCACAGAAAGCCTCTGCCGTTGGCTCCGGCAGCACGGCGGCATCCGCTTCATAGAGGTCGGCCGCGAGTCCGCATTCGGACGTCACGATCAGCGGTGTTCCTGCGGCGGCTGCCTCGATCACTGACATTGGATACGGCTCCTTTAGCGCTGGCAACACATATGCCGTGCATTCTGCCATGGCGCTTTGCACCTGCGCAGGAGACAGCTCCCCCGGCAGCTCGAAACGTTCGGCGTGCGCGGACGCGGCGATCAGGGCGCGGACGCGAGCGGTCTCCCCCTGGTCCGGCCCGGCAAGAATGAAGCGGGCATCGAGTCCACGGTCAAGCGCGTCCAACGCTGCCTGGACGAACACTGCCGGCTGCTTGCGGGCGGCCAGCCGGGCAGCGAACAGGAACACCTGCGGCTCCGGATCCGCCCAGGCGCTCCCGGACTCGGCGGTGGCATTAACCACGCGGCGCATCCGGGCCGGATCAACGCCCAGATGCTGCAGGCCGCGTTCCTCGTCCTCGGTCAGCGTCAACCAGAGCCGCGGAATGCGCACCAGCCGGCGCGTGATGACGGCGTCGTACATCCGGACGGGCAACGAGCGCGACGGCGCCAGCATGCCGTGGGACTGTGCAATCACCGGGGTGTTCCCCCGGCCGAGCAGCAGGGTGGCCGCTGTGGTGATGAAGTCGCGGCACAGATGAACCTGGACCACATCCGCCGACGCGGCGCCGGCCGCCACATAGCGGGGCAGGCGCAGGCTCACCAGCCCGCGCAGACGTGCCCCGGGGAACGGCCGCCGGACCCGGAACAGCCGAACCGGGCCCGGTCCGCCGGCGGTTTCCGCTGCAGCCGGGACCGCGCCCAGCCAGCCGCCCACGAGTTCGGTGTGTTCGCCGATGCCTGTCAGGGCAGCGCTTTGGGTCCGGGCAACGGCCCAGACACCGCCGGCTGCGGCTCCGGGGCCGGCCAACCCGCCGAGCTGCAGGATTCGAAGGCCGCGGCGCTCTGCGCCCGCGGGGTTCGCGCCGGTGTTATCCATGGGCGGTCACCTGCTCGGCGGCGGCCTGCGCGCGCTGCATTTCCCGGCTCTTCAGCCCGATCTGCCAGTAGTACATGGACAGCGCCAGGGCGTAGTCAAAGCCGGCCCTGCGGTCCAGGAACCCTCTGCGCAGTACGTAGCTGTAGAGAAAAAAGACCAGGGGTTTCAGCGGAAGGGCATCGAACCGGCGCCCCTGCCCGCTCTTGGACTCGCGGACGGTGCCTCGGATGCCGGGATGGGTGCGGATGAAGGCTTCCCAGTCGGAATAGCGGTTGTGCCGGTCGAACCAGGTCCGGACCGGATCCACGTCGTTGTGGACCAGCTTCGCGGTGGTCCTGCCCACCGGTCCGCGCGGTTCCGGCTGGTAGTGCGCCTCCACTTCACCCATGCCCGGCAGATGGAGCAGGTCGATGTTGCGGAAGGAGTTCATTCCGCGCCGCAGGAACGAGCGCTTCACCACGCGGTGACCATGCTGCAGCCCCACTCCGGCAAAGTGGTAGGCCACCGGCAGGTCAAACGCCACCCGGATTTCGGCGGGGTCCTCGGCAATGGCCCGGAGTTCGCGGGCCAGCTCCGGTGTGGGGAACTCGTCAGCGTCCAGCATCAGCAGCCACTCGTTGCGGGTGTCCACTTCGGTGAGCTGCCACTGCTTCTTCTGCGGAAACTTGCCGTCCCAGGTGAAGTTGATGACCGTGGCACCGGCCTCCTTGGCCAGTTCCGCGGTGCGGTCAGTGCTGTTGGAATCAACAACAATTACCTCATCAAATTCCTCGAGAGCAGCCAGGCAGCCGGCAATTCCCCTTTCCTCGTTTTTTGTTTGCACCAACACAGATACAGGTATTTTATTCACGTACTTTCCCCCCTGAAGCAAGTATTTTTATTGTTTTGAATAAGCGTTCATCCTACGAGACCGCTCGGTTATCATTTAGGAATGTCAACTCGACGCGATGATCGCCGAACCTCCTATTCCAGCCGCCGCCGGTGGCCCAAGATCCTTGGATTTTTGGGCCTTCTCCTGGCCGCCGGGCTGCTGACCTTTTACGCAATGTCCCAGTCGACGGAGGCGAGCGGCGCTCCGCAACCGTCGGGCACCACGCCGGCCGTGGGAAAAAAGGTGCCGCAAATCGACATCCTGGGCGACTCCTACGTTGGCGGCTCCTCCGAGGGCGGCAACGGAGCCGAGAACTGGACCAAAGTAGTGGGCTCGCGTTTTTACGATCAGGGCGCCCGGGTGGAGCTCAACGTCATGGCCCAGCCCGGCTCGGGCTATCTGGCCCGCGGCAGCACCGATTTGGTCTTTCGTGAAGCCGCCACGCTCCGCCTCCGCCCCACCGCCGATGTGGTGGTGGTGTTCGGCAGCCGCAACGACGGCCGGCAGACGAAGGAGGCCATGTACAACGCAGCGACGTCCCTCTACTCGGACATCCATGACATTGCTCCGCAGGCCAGGCTGGTGGTTGTCGGGCCCATCTGGGTCAACGGAGCCGTTCCCAGCTTCATCACTGCCAACAACGCAGAGATGAAGCAGGCGGCGGCCGACGAAGGCATCCTCTACATTGACGCCCTCGCCGAGGGCTGGCTTGCCGACGCCGATGAAGGACTCATCGGCGCCGACGGCATCCACCCCACCGACGAGGGCCATGCCTACCTGGCCTCGAAGATCTTCCCGGTCCTCGAGGAGATGGTCCAGGAGACCGTTCCCGCCGAGTAAGTGCGGCTGCCCGGTGAAGCTCATGCCCGCTCCCCCGGACGGGCTTCACCGGCAGCTGTTTCCGGAGCAAACCTGTAGCCCAGTTCCGCGGGCGGCACCGCAGCGCCAAACACGCGGTTGGCGCCCACCTCGCCCTTGACCAGCGTCATGGGCTGCACGACGGCCGACTCCCCGATAAGGGATCCGCCGAGGACCATGCAGCGGGACGTGATCCAGGCACCGTCCGCAATCCGGATGGGGCTGGTGACCAGCCCCATGTCGCTGCGCACCCGGTGGCTGCCGGTGGTCAGGAACGTCTCCTGGGAAATCACGACGTCGGCGCCCACATAAACGTGGTCCTGGTTGTGGAACCAGACGCCTTCACCGATCCAGGTACGCGCCCCGACATGCAGCTTCCACGGTGACTTGACCCGGGTCCGCGGACGGAAGATCACCCCGTCGGCGATCTCCGCGCCAAAGGCCCGCAGCACTGCCACGCGCAGGCGCGAACTGATCTGCCACGGGTTGGTGACGAAGACCAGTTCACACGCCGACCACAGGTACACCACCGCCCGCGGCCGGCCCCACGCCTCACCCGCACCCGGTGCCCGGGAAAGGTCAATCACCGGAGGACGACGGCGCCGCGGCGCACCGCCGTCGTCCTGCGGCGCCGGCCCGGTCTCCGGTGCCTGCCCGTCCGGCTGGTGCTTGAGCATCACGACACCTTTCGCAGGAAGCCACGCGGCGCGGCGGCGTGAGCGGGGCGGAGCCGGGGCAAGGTGTCCAGGTCAGCGGGCTCGGGAAGTCCGGGAGCCGCGCGCCGAAGCGCCGCTTCGAAGCGGTCGGTGATGGGTCCGATGCCGAACCTGCTCTCCGCCAGCTCCCGTCCCTTTGCGCCCGCGGCAAGGACCGCAGCCGGATCCCCGTGCAGCCGGCGCAGCCATCCCACGCCCCCGGCAACTCCGAAGTCGGTGGGCGGGCCGACAAACCCGTCCGCAGACCGAATGTCCGCCGCGGCCGGGTTGTCATCGGGCATCAGCCCAAGGATCGGGCGGCCCGCGGCCAGCGAGGACAGCACCTTGCTGGGAATCGAGAAGCGGGAAGCACCGGGTTCCAGGATGGTTACCAACACGTCAGCGGAGCCCAGCATGTCCGGCAGCTCTGCCGCCGGCTGGAACGGCAGCAGCGTGACCGGAAGCTCCGGTTCACGGCCGACGTCCTCCCGCAGCATCTCGATCCCGTCCCCTTCCGAGGCCACGACCAGCCGTGCAGGCAGGCCCGCAGCCAGCGCCGACCTCAGCAGCCCGGCCAGCAGCAGCGGATTGTGCTTGCGGCCCAGGGTTCCTGCGTACAGCAGCCGCAGTTCCGGCCCGGCCGGCAGATGCCGCGCCGACCAGGCGTTTTCCCGCGGACGCGGTGTGATCTCATCCAGCGGCGCCCAGTTGGGGATGACTGTGACGTGGTCCGTGGCCAGACCCCAGAGCCGGTACGCCTGACGGAACTCCTCACCGATCGCCACCACCTGCGTGGCTGAGCGCACCACCTTCGCCTCCATGCGGCGTACCAGGGCACGGCCGGCGAAGGCCGCCGGCCCGGGCAGCCGCCGGCTGAGCTCCTCGGAAATGGCGTTGCTGAAGAGGTCCTGGTGCCAGAGCAGCCAGGGCTGCTTCCGGCGGGCGGCTGCCCGCCGGAAATCGGCCAGGGTGAACAGCGGCACGTTGCAGGCCACGATGCAGTCCGGGGCGGTGGCCCGGATGTGCTTCTGCCAGGCCGCCGCATAGGACCGTTCGAACCGGATCCGGCCCATGGCGCTGTATTTCTGGAACGGCGTGTCCGCGGTGAGCGGAGAAAAGGTCAGCCGGTCCGAATCCGCCGCCGTCCGTTCCAGCGTTCCCTTTCCGCTGCCGTACTGCGTCGAGTACACATGGTCCACAAAGTGCCCGCGGGCCGCCAGCTCGCGGGACAGCTCGGCCTGGAAGGGATGACCGGAGAAATCATGCATTTGGATGCGCACGGCTACACCCTTTGCGCCTTGACCTGGTCCTGGATCCAGGCGTAGGTCCGCTCCAGGCCGTCATACAGGGAGATGGACGGTTCCCAGCCGTAGGTGTCCCGGAACAGCGTGTTGTCGCTGTTCCGGCCACGCACGCCCTGCGGGGCGTCCAGCTTGTACTTGCGGTTGACCACCGTGCCGGAGATCTTCTCCAGCAGGTCCGCCATCTGGTTGATGGACACCAGCTCAGCCGATCCCAGGTTCACCGGTTCGGCGGAGTCGCCGTTCATGATTTCCAGGATGCCGCGGACGCAGTCGTCGATGTACATGAAGCTGCGGGTCTGTTCGCCGTCGCCCCAGATTTCCACGTCCAGCTCTCCGGTCAGCGAAGCGTGGGCGAACTTGCGGCACAGTGCTGCCGGCGCCTTCTCCCGGCCGCCCTCCCAGGTGCCTTCCGGGCCATACACGTTGTGGAAGCGGGCCACCCGGGTCTGCAGGCCGTAGTCCTCCTGGAAGTGCCGGCACATGCGTTCGGTGAACAGCTTCTCCCAGCCGTAGCCGTCCTCGGGCTGGGCCGGATAGGCGTCTTCCTCCCGCAGCGCCACGACGTCGGCGTTCGTCTGGTGGTCGGCCGCATAGACGCACGCCGAGCTGCTGTAGAAGAACCGTTCCGCTCCGGCGTCGCGGGCTGCCACGAGCATGTGCGTGCTGGTCAGGACGGTGAGCATGCACAGGGCTTTGTTGTTCTCAATGAACCCCATGCCGCCCATGTCCGCGGCGAGGTTGTACACATCCTGCATTCCGCGGCTGACCTCGTGCGCCGTCTCCAGAAGGGAGCAGTCCCCCTGGATGTTTTCAGCGCCCTCGGAGATCTGGTACCACTCGTCCAGGGGCTTGCAGTCCACTGCCCGCACCTCGTGGCCGTCGCTGAGCAGCCGGGCAACGAGGTGGCCGCCAATGAATCCGCCGGCGCCGGTAACTAGGGATTTTTTCATGGTTTCCGCTTTCTTTGTGATGAGACCAGCCGAAGCCGGAAGGGACGGGCTAGTAGGCGCCCACTGGCCGGCGGAGCATTTGCACCGTGCGCCAGAGAATGATGAGGTCGCCGGCGAGCGACCAGTTTTCGACGTAGTACAGGTCCAGCCGTACGCCGTCCTTCCAGTTGAGTTCCGACCGCCCGTTGATCTGCCACATGCCGGTCAGGCCGGGCTTGATGTAGAGGCGGCGGTGCACCTGGCCGCCGTACTGCGCCACTTCACGCGGCAGCGGCGGCCGGGGGCCCACCAGGGACATGTGCCCCAGGAAGACGTTCCAGAGCTGCGGCAGCTCATCCAGCGAGTACTTGCGCATCCAGCGGCCCACCGAGGTGACACGCGGGTCATGCTGCATCTTGAAGAGCACTCCGGAGCCTTCGTTTCGGTCCAGCAGGCCGGCCAGGTCATCCTCGGCGGTCTGCACCATGGAGCGGAACTTGAGCATCTCGAAGGGTTCGCCGCCGCGGCCCACCCGTTCCTGGCGGAAAATCACCGGGCCCGGGCTGTCCCGCCGGATCAGCACCGCGAGGACCGCGAAGACCGGAATCAGTGCCACCAGCGCGCCGCCGGAAAGCAGCATGTCCAGTCCGCGCTTGAGCATGTGCCTGCCGCCTGCGTACTGCGGCAGCTCCACGTGCATCAGGGGCAGGCCCTCTACGGGACGGGCGTGGATCCGGGGTCCTGCCACGTTGGTCAGGCCGGTGGTCAGGATGAGCTGGGTGGCGGATTCCTCCAGCTGCCAGCCCAGCTTCTGCACGTAGGAACTGCCGCCCTTCATGCGGCCGGCGACGATGACGGCGTCGGCCCGCAGCTGGCGCACGGCTCCCACCACGGTGTCGCGGTCCGCCACGACGGGAATCCGCTTCCCGTTGACGCACAGCTCCTTGTCGCCGGGGGTGGTGAGCGCAGCGCCGATGACCCGGTAAGCGGAGCCGTCCCTGCGCTGGATTTGATTGGCCACGTAGCGGACATCCTTGGGCTTGCCCAGGATGATGACCTTGGAGAGGTACCGGCCCTTCCTCCGCTGCCCCGCCAGCCACTGGCGCAGCAGGAACCGGAAGATCAGGAGACCGCCCAGCCCGATCGGAAACGCCAGCGCGAAGTAGCCGCGGGCAATATCCACTTGGAGGGCCAGGCAGAACACCGCGATGAGCCCCATCACCACCACAGTGGCGCTGGTGACGCGCCGGTATTCATCGGCTCCGGTGCCGACAATCCGCGCATCGCGGGTCCGGTAGATGGCCAGCGACACCGCCCAGGCGGCCCAGATGCCGGCGGAGACGGCGATGTAGGGAATGTTCAGGTTTCCACCGCCGGACATGTACTGCGTTTCCACTCCGAACCGCGTCAGATGAGCCACCGCCACGGCAGAGGTCACCACTGCCAGATCAAAGGCCAGCAGGATTTTGCGGTAGCGGTTGGTCTCCCGCACGCTGTCACTGGCCAGCCGCCGCCGCACGGGCGTGAAGCTTTTGTAGTCGGGGAAAGTGAAGGGAACGGGCAGCGTCAGATCGAGCCGGGCTGGGGCATCTTTGACTTCGGTCATCAGGGACCCTCCCTATGATTTGGAGGCTTCCGAAGGGGCCGACGACGGCTGGGGGGAAGCCTTGGTCTCAAGAGGCTTCGACGCCGTCGACCCCGGTCGGGGGGCCGGCGCCTGGGGCGCCGGATGACTGGCTGCGAAGCGGGCCGTGGTTTGCGCCGGATAATTCCGTTCTGGGAATACCGCACAAACCTGCATTTGGAACCCGCTTTAGTTCGCAACAATCAATCAACAAAAACGACATTAGAAGCGGCGGCAAAGTGCAGCACGAGTAATGCGTACTCGACTCCCCGACCCGACTTCTCCCTTTGCGGGAGATTTACCTGCCACTACTTGGAGCCGCCCCTTTTGCAGTGCTCCGGCACGCAAAAAAACCGGCCCAAACGTTGAGTCAACGTTTGGGCCGGTCTTCATAAAACCGGGGCCCACTGAGCAGCCGGGCACACTGTGCCGCCGGGCCGGCTCCATAGCTTGCCGGCCGGCTGCCCGTCAGTGGCGGGCCGACGAGCTGGCCCCCGGCTCCAGCGCCAGGTAGGCCGCTTCGAGGTCGGCCCGCCGGCTGATCCCCAACTTCACGTAGATCCGGTAGACATGGCCCTCCACCGTCCGCTGCGAGAGGGTGAAATGAGCCGCCACGTCCTTGGTGCTGGCGCCGGAGAGCAGCAGCTCGACGATCTCATGCTCACGCCGCGTCAGCCGGACCAGGTGGAGGGACGGGCTCAGATACGACACGGTGACTCCGGCGAGCTCCCCGCGGCGCCGGCGCAGCTGCTGGATCAGGGCGCGTTGCCGGCGCAGATTGCCGTGCTCGCCGTAAAAGCGGATGGCGTGGCCGATGCTCTCCACCGCAATCAGGTACTTCCGATGCCGGACGGCTTCGTCGGCGGCTGCCACCATGCGGTCCGGGCTTCCGGACGTTATGGCGCCCGCGTAGGCGTGCAGGGCCTGCGCTGCCCCTCCCTCGCAGGCCGCGCTGACCTCCAGCATCCGGGGAGCCTGGCGAAGGTCGCCCACGGCCAGGCACAGCTCGAGGATGTCCATTTCGGCCGCCAGGAATCCCTCGGCGCGCGCCTGCTCGGCGATCTCGGCCAGCTGCTGAACGCTGCCGTCGGATTCAGACGACACCAGGGCCGCAGCGGCGTAGGCCTGACCCACCAGCCACTGCGGCCGCGGGCCGGAGCAACTGAGGCTGCGGAGCTCCTTGGCGTAGCGGGCCGTCTGGTTCTGGTCCCCGACCACCGTGGACGCGTAGCCGGCCAGTCCCAGGGCGTAGGGCAGGAGCATTTGCGGGTCGGACACCCTGAGGGCTTCCACGGCCGGATGCAGGCGTTCCAGGCCTTCCCGCAGCCTGCCCTGGTGAATCTCCACCGCGCCCTCAAAAACCCCCATGGTGCCGCCGTATGTGATCAGGTGATGCGCTGGCCCCTCCAGCACTGCCTCCAGGAGCTGCTCGAGGTCAGCAAAACGGCCCCCGTGCAGCAACCCCTGCGCGTGACGCACCAGTGCTCCTCCGCACGCGG
Organism: Arthrobacter sp. zg-Y1219; assembly: GCF_030125545.1. Classification (NCBI taxonomy): domain Bacteria; kingdom Bacillati; phylum Actinomycetota; class Actinomycetes; order Micrococcales; family Micrococcaceae; genus Arthrobacter; species Arthrobacter sp. zg-Y1219. The sequence goes on along the minus strand of NZ_JASKLY010000012.1, from coordinate 145,665 downwards.
CATTGAGGGCTCCGCCGTGGCGCCCGATAAATTCAAGGGCGGCACCGGAATGCTCCAGGGCGCTGCTGATCCCGCCCGACGACACCAGCAGTTCGGCCAGCAGACAGTGAAACGCCACGGCCCACCGGGGATCTGCGCCGGAGTCCGCCGGCATCCGGTGGACGGCCGGGCCGGTAAGCCGGGCCAGTGCGGCAGGGTAGTTTCCGTCCACCATCAGGGCCATGGTGCGCAGCAGTTCAACCCCTGCGGCAGCCCCTTCGGGAAGTTCTCCACTGCCCCCGTTTCGGGCGGAAAGTTCTTCGGACGCGGCGCACCACGCATCGGCGAGATCAGTCATCTCGGCTCCGGATTTCCCGGAGCGGAAATACAGGTGGGCCGTCGCCAGCACCGCACGTTCCAGGGTTTCCTGGTCCGCCGCCAGGGTTGGTTGTCCGGGTTCCAGGATGCCTTCCAGCAGGACATGTCCGCGGGCCAAATCACCGGCCTGAACACTGGCGGAAGCCGTTTCCACGCGCGCCGAAAGCAGGTGCCGGTCGCTGCGCACGGCGGCTCCGAAGCGGACCGCCAGCGCAGGCCGGGCAGCGTCGTTGGCCATTCTTGCGGCTCGAACCAGCTCCTCGTCCGTCACCGTGTCACCGCAGTCCAGACCCCATTCCATGCGGCGGAGCCAGCCCGCGTCATCCGCGGGGAACGTTGCCCCGCGCGCCTGTTCGCTGTCCAGCGCGCTGAGCACCCGGGCCCGAAGGGCAGCGCTGCGGACAGCGGGTACCAGGGACCGGATGACTTCGGCGTGCAGCGGCTGAGGCAGGCCGAGCAGTTCGGCCCGTCCCGTACCGGGCTGCAGGGCGCCGTCAGCCAGCAGGGCGTGGACCGGGGCGGGCCCGCTGACGGCGGAGAGGACGGAACGGGGCAGCAGCTGCGCCAGTGCCAGGGTTTCCAGTACTTCACGCTCCGCGGGTGTCCGGCTCGCAAGCTGTCCCTTGACCAGGTCCACCACTGAGGCGTCCATGCCGTCGGGCTCGCTGCGCAGGAACCAGGCACCGTTGCCTTCGGCCAGCTGGCCGTGCCGGCGGGACTGGGCGAGCAGCGCCTTCAGGAACTGCGGATTGCCCCCGGATGCCGCGCCGAGCAGTGCCGAGGTGGCCCTCAGCACCGGACCGCCGAGGACACCCTGGCACACTTCGTGAACCGCTTCCGCCGACAGCGGACCAAGATCAATGCGGGCCAGCAAACCGTCGCGGGCCAGCGAGAGGAGTTCGTGGATATGGTGTGCGCGGGGACGTGTCAGCACCAGCAGCCGCAGCTCGCCGGACATCGCCAGCTGCGTCAGGATGTGGCAGCTCGCCTCATCCAGGTACTGGGCATCATCAATCACCAGCAGCGGCTGCGGGCTGCCCGTCTCGGTGAGCCGGCGGAAGTAGCGGCGGATCGTGCGCAGGACCGCCAGCGGCGACTCCATGTCCTCGGGGCCGGCAGCTTCAAGGTAGGGCGACAGCACACCGTACGGCATGCGGGACAGGACGGGGCTCCCGTGGATGAACGAAGCGCTCACGATGCCGTCCAGCCGTTCCAGCACGTGGTCCGCGAGCGCCGATTTGCCCATGCCCCCGGCTCCGATAATCACGGCGCCGCGCAGTCCGGGTTCGAGCAGCCGGGCGGTGATCTCCTGCACTTCCTTGTCCCGGCCAAGCAACAGGGCGGACGTACTGCGCTCGCCGGTACCGGTGCTGCCCATCATTTCCGTTCCCCTGACTTGTCGGCGATGATCTTGGCCAGCTCCCGCCGGCTCCCCACATGGAGCTTGGAATACACCTGGTACAGGTGTCCTTCCACGGTCCGCACCGAGATGTTCAGCTCAGCGGCGATGGCCTTGTTGCTTGTCCCGGCGGCAGCCATCCGGGCGATCGACCGTTCCCGCGACGTCAGCGCGCTGAGGTAGTCACCTGCGGAGTCCGTTCCCTCGACGGCTCCCGGGGTTGCAGTGCCGCGCCGGCTGCGGTGGATGAACCGCACCGTGGCCCGGTCCCCCGCACCTGATGCCACCGCCAACGCGCGTTCGGACGCTTCCCGGGCGAACAACACCTGGCCGTTGGCCTCCGCCATTTCCGCCGCCTGGATCAGCAGCTGCGCATCAAAGCTGCCGGCCCCCTTGGCATAGGTCTCACAAATCCTGGCAAAGGGTCCCTGCTGATGGGCTGCCACCGAGAGGACCCGGTCCAAGTTCTCCAGGTCTCCCAGCCGGACGGCGCTGAGCAGGGAGAGCAGTTCGTAGGAGTACGCACCGCGCCGGTGGTCATGGGCAGCCAGATCGATGAAGCGCCGGGCCGCCGTTTGCGGAGACCTCGTGGTGCGGGCGCCGGCGGAACTGCCGCCCGCGGAACCTGTGCCGGCGGCATACGGGACGGAACCGGCCAGGGCTGCGTCGGCGAGGGCGGCAAAGTGCCGGGCGCCGCGGCGCACCGACCAGGGGCCGCCGTCGGCTGCCTTGGCGCCCAGCTTCAGGTACATCTCCGCTCCCAAGCGGTCCGTCTGCAGCGCATGGCAGTAGGCCGCGGCCGCCGCGGCGAGCGGGATCATCGATTCCGGGCCTCCGAGCCGAAGCTGCGCGACGGCGGGAACCAGGCAGCGCAACGCCTGCTCCGGATCCCCGGCAAAGGCGTGCAGCAGCCCCTCGCCCAGTTCGCCAAACATCCCGGGGAACAGGGTGGGCTGCCCGTGCGCCTGCTGCTGGGCCAGGAGCCGGGTGGCATCCTGCAGGGCGCCGATAGCCAGGTAGACGTGGATGATCCGCGCAAATGACGAGCTCCTGTCACCGGGGCTGACGTCCGGCTCCGCCAGGAGCCGCTCAACCTCCTGGGCCAGCTCCACGGCGTCATCCTGCCGGTCCGTCATCCCCAGCGCCTCACACAGCCAGGAACCGATCAGAACCCGGAATCCCTTGTCACGCCCCGACGCACCGGCGTGCACCGGAGCCAGATAGGCGGCATTCTCCAGGAACCGCCCGTGGGTCGAGTTGCACTCCGCCCTGGCCAGGATCATGCCGCGGTCCAGCACGGCGGTGTCCGCCCTGCTGATCGTCCCCGCCGCAGCGAGTTCCGCCACCCGTTGTTCGGCCTGCCGCAGCAGCTCGTCATGCTTTTTCGCGGCGCCGGCAGGCAGGGATCCGGCCGGAAGTCCACCGGACAGGGCCCCTGTGGCGGCCATGCACAGCACCCGGTTTTCCGCGAGCAGCAGCCGCACCTCCTCCAGCGGCGTGGCCTCCTGCCCGCGGTTTCGGTAGCCGCTGAGCGCTGCCATGGCCGCGCCGTATTCGCCCAGTGTCATCCGGGCGGCCACCAGCTCCAACACGGCTTCAGCACTCCGCCCAAAATCCACCCGGGCGGAAAGGAAGCGGATGGCGCCCGCCGGATCGCCCGCCTCGTTGGCAGCCCGGGCGGCAGCCACTGCCGCGCCGGGAGTCAACGACTCGCCGCCGTCCAGGCGCCACAGCGCCAGGCTCGCCGGATCCAGCACGCCCGCCGCCGGATCGACGTCGTCGCTCTCCGGTGTCCCCTTGGCACCTGCCGCACCGTTCTCCTGCGGTGACACCGCAACGGCGGACCGCAGCCGGTGCAGGAGCCGCCTGCGCTCGGTGGCATCAAGGGAGAGGCGGACGGCGCCCGCCAGCACCGCATCCCGGATCCGCACACGCGGAACACTCTGCCGGTCGACGGCGAGGATCCCCTGTTCCTGGAGCGTGTCCACTTCTCCGGGTTCCACGTCGTGCAGGGCCGCGGCCAGCGGCATTGAGCCCGCCAGCGCCACGGTGCGCACCAGCGCCGTCTGCCGCTCGGTCAGCGACGCCAGCCGTCCCAGGACGACCTCGGCCACGCGCCCCGCCGGTGCGGGTTGGTTCAGTTCCAACACCCAGACCGCTCCGGAGCGGCGCAACCGGCCGGAATCGCGGTAGTCCTGGCAGGCCAGGGTCAGCAGGTGCGGGTTGCCGCCGGTAAACCGCTGCAGATCCGCAACGGCGGCGCCGGAGACGGGAGCATCAAGTTCGGCCGCCAACAGCTCGGCGGTTTCCGCCAGGTCCAGAGGCTCCAGGTCCACCCGGGAAAGGATGCCTTCGCGCCACAGGCCGGTGAACTCCGCCGGCGCCTTGCTGAAATCACGGAAGCAGGCCAGCAGCCCCGCCGTCCGGCTCAGGACCATCTGGCTGAGGGCCATGGCGGAGAACTCGTCCAGGTCTTCTCCGTTGTCCACCGCCAGCAGGACGGCGCGGCCCTGGGCACGCTCCTGGATCAGGCGGGTCAGTCCGCGCAGGATCAGCACCGGGTGCGAGGAAACGTCCGGTTCCAGTTCCGACAGAAGAAAGGTCAGGGCGCCAAAGGGGGTGCGCCCGGAGAAGGCAGATCCGCGCACATGGACCACGTAGGTGTCCGAGCTGCAGTGCCGCAGCACGTGGTGGATCAGGGCGGTCTTGCCGCTGCCCGGCTCACCCACGAGGATGCAGCCGGCTCCCCCGCCGGCCGCCAGCCGATCAAGGATGGTCGCGGTCACCGCGGCCCGGCCGACAAAGCGCGGCGGAGCTGCCTGGTCTTCCCGCGTGGTGTCTTCCCGGGGCGCACCGTCGGGCCGGGGAAGCTGCGCAAAGGAAGCCGGTCCGGCTGTGTCTGGTGCCGGACCGGAGGAATGACGAACATAGGACTGGTGAATGCTGTTGTGCACGGTGAGACCCAATTCTGCCGGCGGCCCTGACCTCGCGGAGTTCCCGCAGGGCAAGGCTCGTGTTCAATGTCTGCCGCAAGAGTAGGAGCCCCTCAGAGTAGGAACACGAGTAGCACTCACCAGCGGCACGGACGCACTACTCAGTTTTCGTTCCGTTTCCGTGCGGAAATTACTCGGTTAGGACGTATCGGATTACCCGGTCCTAGGTGCCGGAACGGCTTTGCGCGTGCAGGCGGCCAGCGGAGCTGCTCATTCCCGCTTCGTCAGTACGTTCTGCAGATCGGTCCTGCCCACAACGTGCAGCCGGGCGAATACGCGGCCCAGGTGCCAGTCCACGGTCCGCGCCGACAGGTGGAACCGCCGACCCAGATCGGCACTGGTTTCACCGGCTGCGGCCCGCAGCGCCAGATCCCGCTCGAAGTCTCCCAGCTGCGACAGCCCGTGCTCGACACTGTTTCTCGGCGACAGTGTCCGAAAGGACCGATACTCCAGCTGCCGCGCCCGCCGCAGCAGCGCCCGGTTGCTGCCGCCGTCGGCCAGCTCGCGGGCGGCCTGCGCAGCGGCGTGGCCCAGGAGGCTGTTCCGCTGCCTTAGCGCCGCTTCAGCGGCCATGATCAGGGCCGGAACGTCGTCGTTCAACAGGCCGGCTGCAAGGTGGGCGTACATGTCGGCCGGCGCTCCGTCCGCGGCTTCGGCCGCCGCGGCAAGATCCTGCGCGGCCGCCCGGTGCCCGCTGACCGCCGCCGCCGAGAACCCGAGGAGTGCGCTCGGGACGTCCCCGGTCTTCAGCGCGTCCGAGGCAAAGAGATAAAGCTCATCCGCTGCCGCTGGCGGTGAGTAAGCCCGCGACGCCAGCAGTCGGAAGTACCGCTGGGCTGATTCGGTGCCGGGATCGGTGTGATCCTGAGCTTCCGGGGGCGATTGCAGGTCCGCAGCGCTGCCTGTCTCCCGCTTGAGCAGGCCGCAGTAGGCTGCAGCTGCGGCGGCGAGGGGCAGCATGCCATCCGGATCATGGGATTCAAGCTGCGCCAGCGCCGGCTGGAGAAACTCCAGTGCCACATCGCAGCGCCCGGCGTAGGCGTGCACCAGCCCCAGGGGAAGTTCAGTGCCGGTGGACGTGCACAGCCCGGAGCTGTTTCCGGGATCCGCAGCTGCGGAGGTCATGGCTTGCGCAGCCCCCAGCTCACCGCACTGAATCAGCAGGAAAAAGAGGTGGTGGAACAGCTGCTCCCGGGTGCGGACGTCGGCCTGGATGCCGGCCGCCAGTCTGTTTCGCACCTGGCCCGCCAGCGATGCCGCTTCAGCAAACCGGCCGGCGGCAGCACTCTGCTGGGCGCAGCGGATTCCGGCCCACAGCCGGCGGGCCGCCGGCACGGCCGGATCGGCGAAGTCGTCGGCCAGGGACGCCGGCATTTCGCTGAACCGGCCGGCAAGGGACAGGAGCTCGGCCCGCGCCAGCGTGACCTCCAGCGTGGGACCGGGCTGCGCCCCCGTGTCTTCGGGCAGCAGCCGTTCGGCCCGTTCCAGCAGCAGCTCCGGATTGTCCCAGCAACCCGGCGTGCGGGCCGCCGCAAGGGCACGGCCGATCAGGAGCCTCAGTCGCAGTTCCGCCGGCGCATCGTCCGGGTTGCCGGCGCGCCCGGTTTCCGCTGCGGCAAGAACCCGATGCGCCTGCGTGTGCTTGCCCTCGGCCCTCAGCGCATCCGCTTCCTCCAGCAGAACGGCAAGGGGCCGCGGGGCGACGACGGCACGCGCATACCGCAGTGCCGCGTCGGTGTCACCCGTTTCGTTGGCCCAGCGCGCGGCAGCGAGGGCGCTCGGCCCCTCCGGTGCGATTCCCACGGAGAGGGACCAGTCGGCCAAACCGGCGGCGGTGGCTGCCGTGAGGGCGGTCGGATCAACAACCCGCGTCATCTCGGACCACAGGTCCCGGCTGCGGCCGAAGGGAATCCTGGCCGCGATCGTGGCCGGCTGGAGATGCCAGGCCAGCCGGACGGGCTGGCCATGTCCCCCATTGATGGTGACCACCGATCCTTCTTCGAGGGAGTCCAGGGTGTGGGCGGGGACGAGCTGCAGGACAGTTGCCAGCGGCAGTTCGCGGCAGAGGGCCAGTATTTCCACCGCGCGCCGTTCCTCGCCGGTGAAGCGGCGCAGCACCGCTTCCACGCGTTCCAGCAGCTCACCCGTGTGCACGGGCGGGCCGGCCCAGGTCCAAAAGCCGCGCCGGTGCACCAGGGACTTGGCCGCGATGTGGTCCCGGCAGAGCAGCGAGGCCAGCAGGGGATTTCCCCTGCTCTGCTGCCACAGCATCTGCCGCGCCCTGGTGGTCAGCGGTCCGCCGGCGGTCTTGGCCAGCAGTTCCCCGGTCTGCACCGGGTCAAGGGGTGCCAGGTCGAGCCGCTTTAAGGATCCGTCCGTCCACAGCCGGACATATTCCTGATGGCACCGGATCAGGTCACCGCAGATCAGCAGGAGGGCCACGGTTCCCCGCCGGCAGAGCTCCGAGGTCACCAGCACAGCCAGTTCATCGATCTCCTCGGCGTTGTCGATCACCATGATGATCCGCCGTCCGGCCGCCTGCCGGAGCAGCAGGGCTTCCAGTGCACGCAGCACCTGGACCGGGTTGGCGAGTTCCGCCGCGGGCAGATCACTGAGCAGCCAGGCCAACGCGCCGTATGGTGTCTGGGCCGAGAGGTTGCTGCCGCGCAGTTGTACCTGGAATCCGCCGTAGCGTTCCGCGGCTTCCCGGGCGAGGGTGGTTTTGCCAATGCCCGGCGCGCCCAGGATGACCGCCCCGCGGCCGTCGAGCGAAGCCGTGACCACGCCGCGCGCAACATCGCGCGCATCACTGAGGAGCTGCCGCTGCACCGGTGCGGTTGCCCGTTCCGGGTTCGGAGAAACAGCCGGCGCCGCGCTGCTGCGGGCGTCTGCAGGCCCGGTGGGCGGGCTGGGATGTTGAAGCGTACTCATCGGGGACCTTAATGATTAGCCGAGCGCGTCGCGCGGCTGGCGGGTCACAGCCGGCTTCTTCCCGAGACCTTGCTACCCCCGGCAGGAACCAGCCCGCCAAGGATCATCCCCACCCTAAGGTTTTCCGCCGGGAGTCCGCACGGGTACCGGATACCCGATCCGCTGCCACCCGGGTGCGTGGATTTACCTTGAGCCGGCCCCGCCGGTACTGGTCCCGCGCCGAGGCGGGCGCCGCCGTCGTTCCCGCGCCGGGGCAAGCCGCCGTCGTCGTGCGGGCGGGCGCCGTCGTCGTTCCCGCGCCGAGGCAAGCCGCCGTCGTCGTGCGGGCGCCGTCAGTCTTCGCTGTTGCGGGCCAGGAGCTCCGGCTTCAGGTCTTCTCTGCGGCTGATCCCAAGTTTTTCGAAGGTCCGGTAGATGTGTCCCTCCACCGTGCGAACCGAGAGGAAGAGCCGCTCGGCGATTTCAGCGTTGCGGCAACCCTGCATGACCAAAGCCGCGACGTCGTGTTCCCGGCGGGTCAGCAGGGGAACCCCCGCCTTCTGTTTCTGGCGCGCCGGGAGACCGTTTTTCTTGTTGAGTTCGCGCTGCACCCGTTTGAGCAGTGCCCGGTCGCCGCCGGCCCGGGCGAGGCGGAGGGCTTCCTCGGTGCACCGTTTGGCCAGGCGCTCCCAGCCCGGCTCCACCGGATCCGATCCCAGCCGCAGCAGCTCTTCGGCATCCTCGTCCAGGACGGCCCGGGCGAAGCGTCCGATCACCTCCGCCTGCGGACCTTCAAACTCTTCCGAGATCTTTCTCAGCCGGCTCATCCCGTCCAGGTCACCGAACGACAGGGCCAAGGTCCGCAGCTCCAGTTCAGCAGCCACGAACCCCGCATGTTCGGCCTCAGCGGCCAGCTCCCCCAACTCTTTCGGCGGTCCCTGTTCACCTGACATCACGGACCGGGCCGCAGCCGCGTAACCGTGCGCCAGCAGCCACGACGCGGCGGCCCCCCGGCGGCTGAGGACCTTGATCTCAGCCAGCAGTCCCTCCGCTGCGGCAGCGCGGCCCTCGCCCGCGGCAATCAAGGCTCCCAGGCCGAGGGCAATCGGGAGCATGCCCTCGGAATCATGTGTCCGAAGCCCCTCGATCGCCGCGGACAGATGGGTCAAAGCTGCAGCGGAGTCGTCGTTCCGCAGGTTCAGGACCGCGAGCCCAAGGTCAGCCGTCCCGCCCACATGGACGAGTGCGCCGAAGATTCCGCTCACGCCCTGGCGCAGGGTCGCGTGCAGTTCCTCCCACTCCCCCAGCCACAGAAGCACGTCCACGTGCCGGTGCAGCACAAACAGCGAGTAGGAGAGGAAACGGTGCCCGCCGCGATCCAGGATAACCATGGCATCGCGGGAGAGAATCCCGGCTGCCCGGGCGCGGCCGGTGGCGATGAGAATCTCGGCCAGAAGCGCCTCAGCGACGAGGATGGCCTCGTCGTCGCCGGCCCTGCGCGCGTCAGCGAGGATCTCCTCGAGTTCTGCCTCCGCCGGGTGGAAGCTGCCGGCGGTAACCCTGCCCTTCAGCGCGAGCAGCCGGCCGCCGCGGCGCGAAGAGCTGATGTCCGCGATCAGCTCGGCGTCCGCGGTTTCGCTGTCCGCGCTGCGTTCAATGCGGTCGACGCCGGCCAGCCACTCCGCGGCGATGGCGGCCAGTCCTGAGGGATCCCCGTGGTTGTACAGATGCACCTGGACCCGGATCAGCACCGCCATCTTGAGCGTGGTCAGGTCAGATGCAACCGCCGTCACGCCGTCGACCAGTTCCCGTGCCGAGTCCAGGTGCCCGTCCTGAAAACAGGCCCGGGCCGCCTGCACCCGCGCCGCCAAGGCGTGGTCCGGCCCCTTGACGGCACCGGCTGTTCGAAGGGCCGCGGGGCTGTCAAAGACGTTGTTGGCCCGGTACGCGGCCGCCACCAGGTCCGCGTCGCTGACTTCCGCCCCGCAGTCCAACGACCAGCACACCCAGCGCAGCAGGTTGTCCGATTCGCGCTCGGAGGGATCGGTGACGGTGAGCAGCCGCTGGCGCAGGCGGGCACTTCGGGCGGCCGGAACCAACCGGCGCACCACCTCGCCGTAGACCGGGTGCATGGGCCGCAGGAGCCGGCCCCGGCCGGCGGAGATCTTCACCAGCTTTGCTTCGGTCAGTGAATCCACGGCCCGGTGCAGCCCGAGTTCAAACGCTGTTGCGGCAGGCAGCGGCTCCGCCAGGGCAATAATCTCAAGGGCCTCGTGTTCCTCCTTGCTCAGACCCGCCAGCTGGGCCCTGAGCAGATCGCCCAACCGTCCCTCCGGCGGCAGCATCTGGTCTTGCAGAAGCCACACTTCGTTGCGGAGCACCAGGCTTCCCATCCGCACGGTTTCGGACAGCAACGCCAGGACCAGCATCGGATTTCCGCCGCTGACCCGTGCCAGATCAGTGCTGGTGCTGGTCAGCACCGGGCCCCCCAGGACCTGGACGCAAAGGTCCTTGACCTGGTCCTCGGTCAGCGGCAGCAGTTCATGCCGGGAAAGCGCGCCCTCCCACACCAGGCCGGCGAGGCCGGCGGGTATGTCGGCGATCCGCCGCGCCAGGAGGACAACACGGATCCGCGCCGACGCCACCAGCTGGGCGAGAAGGTCGGCGCCTGCCTCGTCAAGGGCGTCGGCATCGTCGATGATCAGCAGCGGCGCCGCTGCGGGATCGACGTCGTCGCCCGGAAACAGCCGCTGCAGCAGCGACCGCATCACGGCCAGCGGAGAATCGGTGTCCCGGGGGTCCAGGTCCGGGAGGAGCGGCGCCAGCGCACCGTAGGGGACGCGGGACAGCGAGGAGCTGGTGTGGATCCGGTGGACGCGGATCCGGCCTTCGGCTTCCGCCGCAACCGCGCCGGCCAGCGCGCTCTTGCCCAATCCGGCGTCGGCCACCACTACGGCGCCTTGGCCGCCGGGTCGAAGGACGCTGGACAGCACGGCCTCCAGGACGGCCTCCCTGCCCACCAGCGGGCGCGCAGCAACCCCCTCTATCACGCAGTCCCCCCTGACTTCGGCATGATCACGGCTTACCCCAGAACCTCGGCGAGTTCCGAGCGGCCCGAAACGTGCAGCTTGTCGAAGATCTTACCCAGGTGCCAGTCGACGGTGCGCGGAGAGAGGTTCAGCGCTTCGCTTATTTCGGTCCGTGTCGCCGGGCTGGCTGCACGGCGGGCCAGATCCGCCTCAAACGGACTCAGTGCTGCCATCCGGGCGTGGACGGTATTGGCGTCGCGGAGTTTTCGGAAACTGGCGCGCTCATGACTCAGCGCGCTGCGGGCCAGCCCGCGTGACGTGGCGTCAGTCCTGCCGTCCAGCAGCACCAGTGCGGCGCGTGCGGCGTCGTTGCACAACAGTACGTTCCCCGTCCGGGACGCCAGCTCGGCGCTTTCCAGCAACAGCGCCGGATCGTTTCGATCGATACCCGCGCCGAAGCACCAGAGCGCCCTCGCCCAGCGGCCAGTGGCGGGGGCGGCGGCCTCCGCCAGTTCACGCGCAACGCTTTGATCGCCGTGCCGGGCGGCTGCAGCGAGGCAGAGCAGGGCAATCGCAACCATGCCCTGCTCGCGGCAGTGCCCGGCCAGGGAGCGCAGCTCGCCGCAGAGCCTGGGAATGTCCCCGGCCAGCAGGGCCTGGAGCCGAAGCGCATGCGTTAACAGCCGCACCGGTTGCTGCGGTTCAAACCTGTACTCTGCAGCAGCGGCGGCCTCCCGCCCGGCCTCCTCCGCGTTCCCCTGGAGAGCCAGGACATAGCCCACAGCAGCCTGCACGAGCGGAAGGACGTCATTGGAATCCTGCAGACGAATTTGACTGCTGACGGAGGTCACGGCGGAGAAGGCACTGTCTTGCCTGCCCGCCAGCGCATGAGCCAATCCGATTGCGGCATCGCCGGCGCTGCCGCGAAAGGCCCGGCGGTTTCCGCCGTCCACCAGTTCGGTGACCAGCTCCTCGGCCAACGAGTACTCACCACACGCGATCAGGGCCTGGAACATCCGGAGATGGGCGGAATCCATCGCACTTGCGGCAAGCGTGCTCCGGAACTCCTTCCGAAAAGCCGGCAGCAGCTGCAGCGCCTCTTCACCGTTGCCGGACATCGCAAGGAGCTGGGACTGCAGGGCGAGGCCCCGAAGTCGATGCGTCGGGCTAAGGGCAGCATCGGAGGCAACGGCGGAAAGCTGCCGATCCGGCACGTCAACGGTGCGTCCGGAATCAATGGCCAGGGAGCTGCGCCTCAGCAGCACCGCTGCCTCAGCCTGCCGATATGCGGCCTGGTCCTCGTAGGCGGTGAGGTCAGCGCCGATGCTGTCCAAGAGTTCAACCGGGTCACCGTGGTGAGGGAAGAGCCGCAGCAATCCCGCCTGATGCAGCCTCAGTTCCACCCAGGTTTCCAGCTGGCCCGGTTCCGGCACCCCGGCGATCCTGTCGAGTGCGCTCAGGGCCTCCGGATAATGCCCGGATTCTTCCAGTGCGTGGACTTCTTCCAGTAGCATTGCTTGGCTGCGCCGGGAAACCGGAACTGCCCGGATAAATTCCAGCGCGGATTCAGGATCGTCCGATGCAGTGGACAGCCGGGCCGCACGCGTGGCTGTCTCCGGGTCCAGGGTGCCTTGGCAGGTCAGCGACCAGCGGGCAAAACTGTCCAGCGCGGAAGGGCCCAGCAACGACGGATCCACCAGAGGCGAAACCTCTTCCCAGAGTTCCCGGCTGCGGCCCGGCCGCACGGCCCCGGCAACGGCGGCGGCAGTCCCGGCGCTGGCGAGCCGGATCACGCGGTCAGTGATGTCCACGACCCGGCCCTCTTCGAGGGAGTCCAGGGTTTCTGCGGGGAACAAGGTCTGCGCCACGGTCAACGGAATCTCATTGGACAAGGCCAGCAGCTCCACCAGGGAGCGCTCCGCCGGCGGGAGCCGTTTGAGCCGGGACGTGATCAATTCAGTGACTGTCCCAGAGAAGACGAGCGGCTTGGCGAGGCCCCAGACATCGCCCTGCAGGACGAGGCTTCCGCCATCAGCCTGATCCTGGGTCAGAAGCCTGATCATTTGCGGATTGCCGCCGGAGTGGCGGTGCATGGCCTGGGCCGCCACCGATGAGACCCGTCCCCCAAGGACTTTCTGCATCAGCTCCCGGGTCTGCTCCGCTGCGAGCGGAGGAACATCGATCCGGTGCAGCAGGCCTTCGGTCCACAGGGCCAGAAATTCCGGTGCCGACGCCGACAGCTTTTCGGCGGCCGCGAGGACGGTTACCGCGGAGCGGCGCACCAATTGGGAGAGGACCATGGCAGTTGAATCATCCAGGTGCTCGGCATTGTCGACCAGCAGCAGGATCCGCTTTCCCCCGGCCTGCCGCACGAAGCAGGATTCCAGTTCCTGCAGCAGCTTCAGGGGGCTGGAGGCCAGGCCTTCCGGCAGGTCGGAGATTAGCCAGGCCAGGGCACCGAACGGAGTCCTGCCTGCGATCTGACTTCCCCTGACCTTCACCACGTGAAAGGACGAATTGGCGGCAGCGGCCCGCACCAGTGCGGTTTTTCCGATTCCGCCGGGGCCCACCACCACGGCACCGCCGCCCGCCTCGACGGCGCGCAAAACTTCGGCAAGGGAGTCGTCGCGGCCCACCAGCCAGCCGCGCTCCTCAGTGTCGGTCCCCATATGTATTTCCGCGCCCCCCGCGATTCAAATACGCCAGACGGCGAGCAACACACACTGGCGCCCTGCAGCACGTTCGATGCTTGACGTCGGAGCTGAGAGTTCCTTTGTGGTATTGCCGCCGCTCACTGGTGAGCGTACGCCGGATGACGACTTTCGTCTACTAGATACAAATGCATGAACAGGCCGGGTGGGAATGCCCAACCCGCGGCAGCAAAAAAACCGGGCGCCCGACGGGAGGAAAACAGTTCGGGGCCCGGCTGTTGTGCACCGGATAATTTGTCCGGTTATTGTGTAAAGGGACCGGCGCCGGGATGGGGGTGGCCCAGTCTCGGAGGCCTCCCGACGCCGGCCCCAGCTTTCAATGCCCGAAGGCATGGTTTAAGTCTAGGCCCGGGGCGGGAGTCCAACAATGGGGTTGGGTGCCTTTGCCGTGACGGGATCCGTACCCGTTTTTCTTCCCGGCACTACCTGTGACATGGGCGTTGGCTTCACGGCAGACCGGCCGGAGATCGAAACAGGGGAAGTTTCAGGAGCCGACGGAATGGAATTTCTGCTGTGCGGCGGTCAGTCCGTCGGTCAGCAGCAGTTCCACGGCGTCCGCCGCGTCGCCGATCAGAAAGGGAAGTTCCTTGGCCTCGACGGAGGGAAAGTCCTTCAGTACGTAGTCGGCGGTGTCCATCCGGCCCGGGGGGCGGCCCACACCGACGCGGACCCGGAGATAGTCCTTGGTGCCCAGGGCCCGGCTCATGTCGCGGAGCCCGTTGTGGCCGCCTTCACCGCCGCCGGATTTGAGCTTGACCGTGTTGAAGGGGATGTCGATTTCGTCGTGCACCGCCACCACGTGGTCGGCCGGAATGTCGAAGAATTTGCTCAGTGCCGACACGGGCCCGCCCGAGAGGTTCATGTAGGTCAGCGGCTTGGCCAGGATGACGCGCGGGCCGCCGATGCCGAGCCGGCCTTCCAGGATCTGTGCCCGGGACTTGTGGGTCTTGAAGTTCCCGCCCACCCGGGAGGCCAGGTCATCGAGGACCATCTGGCCGATATTGTGCCGGTTACGGCTGTAGCCGGGCCCGGGATTCCCGAGCCCGACTACAAGCCAGGTATTGCTGTTCACTGCAGGTACTGCTCCTTCAAAAGAACCGGACGGCTCCGTCACCGGGAGCAGACCCCGGAAGTGGATTAAGCTTCGGCGCCAACTTCAGCAGCTGCAATGGCAACCTGCTCGTCGGACGGAGCGCCGAGGTCCTGAACGGTGGACTCGGAGATGTTGATGACCATGGTTTCGGGATCGAGCAGGAGCTCGACGCCGGCAGGCAGTTCCAGGTCGGAAGCGTAGATGTGCTCGCCGGCGACACGGCCTTCGATGCTGACCACGATGGTTTCCGGCAGGTTGGTGGCATCTGCGGCAACCAGGACCGTGTTGGCTTCCTGGTTGTAGACGGAGGAGCCCGGTGCCAGTTCGCCTTCAACGTGGACGTTGACCTCAACCTCAACCTTTTCGCCCTTGCGGACGGTCAGCAGGTCGATGTGCTCGATGATCTGCTTGATCGGGTCGCGCTGGATGTCCTTGGCCAGGGCCAGGTGGGATTCGCCGTCGACGTCGATTTCCAGCAGGGCGTTGGCGGTGCGCACGGCCAGCGTGGTGGCCTTGGCGGGCAGCAGGATGTGCAGGACATCGGCGCCGTGGCCGTAAATGACTGCCGGGATCATGTTGTCGACGCGTGCCTTGCGGGCAGCACCCTTGCCGAATTCGGTGCGGACGGTTCCTGCGAGCTTCTGCTCAGACATTTCAAACTCCTGATATTGGATGTTCCGTGGTTGCCGGGACGAAGGCGCCGGTATGGGAACAGCGCCGCGCGCTTCGCTCCGATCCGAAGATCAGGCACGTGCGGTCAGAAGTTGCCAGCCACCGTCGATAACGGAGTAACGTCCGGAATTATCCGGACCTCTCCCTCGCCTAGGCATCGCAGACCATCCTACCAGCAGCACGCTGCCCGCTCGAACCGGAGTCCGAACGGGCAGCATGGCGGTGCGGTGGTGCAGGCCGCGGTGAGGCGGCCTTTGAAGGCTAGGCCTTGCCGTCGAAGAGGCTGGTGACGGAGCCGTCTTCGAAGACTTCCTTGATGGCCCGGGCGATCAGCGGTGCGATCGAGAGGACGGTCAGCTGGTCGAAGCGCTTGGCGGCCGGGATCGGCAGCGTGTTGGTGACCACTACCTCGCGGGCGCCGGACTCGGCCAGCGTGCGTGCGGCCGGGTCGGAGAAGACGGCGTGGGTGGCGGCGATGATGACGTCCTTGGCGCCGGCTTCCTTGAGCACGCGCACGGCGCCGGCGATGGTTCCGCCGGTGTCGATCATGTCGTCAATCAGCACGCAGGTGCGGCCCGCGACCTGGCCCACGACCTGCTTGGACACGGCCTGGTTCGGCACGGTCAGGTCGCGGCTCTTGTGCACGAAGGCCAGCGGTGAGCCACCCAGGCGCTCGGCCCACTGCTCGGCAACACGGACGCGGCCCGTGTCCGGGGACACCACGGTGACGTTGGAAACGTCAACGCGGGTGCGGATGTAGTCGGCCAGCAGCGGGATGGCCATCAGGTGGTCAACGGGGCCGTCGAAGAAGCCCTGGATCTGCGAGGTGTGCAGGTCAACGCTCATGATGCGGTCCGCGCCGGCGGTCTTGTACAGGTCCGCGATCAGGCGGGCCGAGATGGGCTCGCGTCCGCGGCCCTTCTTGTCCTGCCGGGCGTACGGGTAGAACGGGGAGACGACGGTGATGCGCTTGGCGGAGGCCCGCTTCAGCGCGTCAACGGTGATCAGCTGTTCCATGAGCCAGTTGTTCATGGGTGCCGGGTGCGCCTGGATCACGAAGGCGTCGGTGCCGCGGACGCTCTCCCCGGGACGGACATAGATCTCGCCGTTGGCGAAGTCATAGGAAGCCAGCGGCAGCAGATCCGTGTCAAGACAGCGCGCGATCTCCTCGGCCAGTTCCGGGTGTGCCCGGCCAGTGGCAAGGACAAGCTTCTTTTCACCTTGTGCGGTGATCTCGCTGCTCATTAATGATCGCTTTCTCGCGTGGGGGAATCAGTTTCTGAGGAAGAGGTGCTGGTGGCGCCGGCCGCTGCTTCCGCGGCGGCGGTGCCGGGGCGGTTGGTCAGCACCCAGCCGTCGAGGTTGCGCTGCGGCGCTACGTTGATGGCCAAGGAACCGGCCGGGACGTCCTTGCGGACCACCGTTCCAGCTCCACTGTACGCGCCGTCGCCCACTGTAACGGGGGCCACATACATGTTGTCGCTGCCCATCCGGACGTGCGATCCGATGGTCGTGTGGTGCTTGTTCACGCCGTCGTAATTCACGAAAACCGACGCCGCACCAATGTTGGACTGCTCGCCGATGGTGGCGTCCCCCACATAGGAAAGGTGCGGAACCTTGGACCCGGCGCCGATGTTCGCGTTCTTGGTCTCCACGAACGTGCCGATCTTGCCCTTGGCACCCAGGACGGTGCCCGGACGCAGATAGGCGAAGGGGCCGACGTCGGCTCCGGCGCCGAGGCGAGCATCGGAACCGTGGGTGCGGACGACCTTTGCCCCCTCCCCCACGCTCACGTTGGTCAGCGTGGTGTCCGGGCCGACGACGGCGTCGCGCGCCACCGTGGTGGTGCCGTGCAGCTGGGTGCCGGGCAGGATGGTGACGTCCTCGTCGAGGGTCACCGAGCCGTCGATCCAGGTGGTGGCGGGATCCACGATGGTGACGCCGGCGCGCATCCAGCGCACCAGGTTCCGGCGGTTGTGCTCGGCGTTCAGGGCGGCCAGCTGGACGCGGTCGTTGGCGCCTTCCACCTGCCAGAAGTCGTCGGTGACCACGGCGGCGACCCGGCCGCCGTCGGCCCGGGCCAGGCCCAGCACGTCCGTGAGGTACATCTCGCCCTGCGAGTTGTCCGAGGTGACCTTTGCCAGCGCATCGCGCAGCACGGCGGCGTCGAAGGCGTAGATGCCGGAGTTGATTTCGGTGACGGCGCGCTGGGCGGCGTCGGCGTCCTTGTGTTCCACGATGGCGGTGACGGTGCCGTCGTCGGCCCGCAGGATCCGGCCGTAACCGGTGGGATCCGCCAGGTGGGCGGTGAGGACGGTGACCGCGTTGCCGTCGATGCGGTGGACGGTGACGAGCTCGCGCAGGGTGTCCGCTTCCAGCAGGGGAACATCGCCGTAGGTGACCACGACGGTGCCTTCCAGCGGAGTGAACCGATCCAGGGCCTCCAGGGCGACCTGGACGGCGCGGCCGGTGCCGGGGACGTCGTCCTGGTCCACGATCACTGCCTGCGGAGCGGCGGCGGCCACGTGTTCCGCCACCCGGTTCCGCTCGTGCCGCACGACGACGGCGAGGGCCCGGGGATGCAGGGCCTCGGCCGCGGCCAGGGCGTGGCCGACCATGGAGGTGCCGCCGACCGGGTGGAGGATCTTCGGCGTCCGGGACTTCATCCGGGTGCCGGCTCCGGCGGCCAAGACGATGACGGCGGCGGGACCGCCGCCGGCGCTTTCGATGGATTCGGCATCCTGAGTGGTCACGAAAAAGCGCTCCTGTTGTCGGACGGCCGCTGAAGGGGCGGCCGCCGGGGGTGTGGACCGGCACTGCTGCCGTTCCGCCCATAGGATTCGAACCTATACTCCACGGCTCCAAAGGCCGGGGTGCTGCCATTACACCAGGGCGGAAAATGTGCAGGTCGCCCCGCACACAAGAGTTTAGTTTGCCATGCCGGCGGACACCGGCGCGAGTTGGCGTCATTTGGGGCGCTCTGCGGGCGGTCCGGGGCGGGGCTCGTGCGGCTCCCGGTGGCCCGCCGGGGCGGGGCTCGTGCGGCTCCCGGTGGCCCGCGGGGCGTTCCCGGGAGTCCCGGGGCGAGGCCTTAGACTGTGGAGGTGGTAAGAATTCCGGCGGGCGGAGCACGCCTGCGCATGACCGGCGTGCAACGGCGCGCCCAGCTGCTCACCGTGGCGCGCAGCCTGTTTGCCCTGCGCGGGCTCGACGGCGCCACCATCGAGGACATTGCCGCGACCGCGGGCGTGTCCAAGCCCGTTGTCTACGAGCACTTCGGGTCCAAGGAAGCGCTCTACACCGAGGTGGTGGACGCCGAGTTCGACCGCCTCCTGACTGTCATCACCGAAGCGCTCGGCGCCGACGCCGGTCCCCGCGTCCTGATCGAGCGGGCGGCCTACGCCCTGCTGGACTACATCGAAAACCACACCGACGGGTTCCGCATCCTGGTCCGGGACGCACCGCCGTCGCAGCCCGAGGGCACCTTCGCCACGCTGCTCTCGCGGATCACCGGCGACGTGGAGCACATCCTGTCCAAGGAATTCGGCAACCGCGGCCTCAGCGCCGAAGTGGGCGGCATGTACGCCCAGATGCTGGTGGGCATGGTTGCCATGACCGGACAGTGGTGGCTCGACGCGCGCACCCCGGACAAGGCGACTGTCGCGGCACACCTGGTGAACCTGTCCTGGAACGGCCTGACCGGGCTGCAGAAGGATCCCGAGCTGCGCCACATGCAGCCGGCGGACCTGCCTTCCGGTTCCCGCGGCCTCCTCGTCGACGGCGGTCTCGCCGTCGAACCCCCGGTGGTGCTGACCCTTTCGGCGGTGCTGGTGCGCGATGACCGCGGCCGGGTGCTCCTGGTGCGCAAGCGCGGAACCTCGAAGTTCATGCAGCCCGGCGGCAAGCTGGAGCCCGGCGAGTCCTTCGCCGGGGCGGCTGTCCGCGAAGTCCGGGAGGAGCTGGGCCTGCAGTTGGCGGAGACGGATTTGTTGGATCTGGGCCGCTGGTACGGCCCGGCCGCGAATGAAGAGGACACCTTCATTGATGCCGGGCTCTTCGCGTGGACGATCTCCGCGGCCAGCGGCGTCCACGCCGATCAGCTGGTGGCTGCGGCCGAAATCGAGGAGCTGCTCTGGGTGGATCCGGAGCAGGCCCTGGTCCGCGACGATCTCTCCCCGCTGCTGCGCGATCACATCCTGCCGCAGCTGCTCGCCGGCGCCTGATCCCTCCCAATTCCTCCCGAAAGGGACATCAGACTCACTCAAACCGCCCCGGGGCCGGATCTCTCGTGCAGATAATGCACTCAAACCGCCCCGGGCCGGATCCTTCGTGCAGATAATGCACTCACATGGGCCGGTTTTGATGATTAGAAGCCCTCATCTGCACGAAGGAATTCTGCGGAGGCCCTGATCTGCACGAAAGATCTGCGCGGGGAACAAGAATCCCTGGCCCGCTCCGGTTTGGCAGGTAGAGAGTCCCCGAACGGCCGCCCCACATCCCGAGAGTGCAGGTATGGTGACTTCCGCCCCGGCCACCGCCCCGAGAGCGCAGGTATGGTGACTTCCGCTCCGTTTTGGTCGCCAGGCGTGCACACTCGAAACCCGCCGAGCCGCTGAAGTCGCCAGACGTGCACACTCGAGAGCCGCCGAGCCGCCAAAGTCAGCAGACCTGCACACTCGAAACCCGCCGAGCCGCTGAAGTCGCCAGACGTGCACACTCAGAACCCGCCGAGCCCGAGACACCGAGCCTGACCCCGGTTCTGCTGCCACTTTGGGATTCTGCTGCCAGTTTGGTAAATCCCTGCCAGTCCGCAGTGGCAGGGATTTACCAAACCGGTCGAATTTTCACAAAACGGAGGGAATCCGGAGCGGGCGGGCCCGGGAAGGGGCGGGCCCGGGAAGGGCCGGGACCCGGGAAGGGCGGGAAGGGCCGGTTCCGGACCAATACCGGACCCGGCCCTCCCCTTTGAACCCAGAACCTGAACCCAGAACCGGGCCGAGAACCCCTACTCCAGCTTTTCCGAGGCCTGCAGCCACTGCAGCTCCAGGTCCTCCTGCTCGGAGGCCAAGGTCTGCAGCTTCTTGTTCAGGTCCGCCAGCTGCTCGAAGTCTGCTCCGCCGGACTTCTCCGTGGCAGCGGTCATTTGGGTGTTGACCTTTTCGACCTGCGCCTTGAGCTTGGTCATCTGCCGGTCGATCCGGACCAGGTCCTTCTTGGCGATCCGCTTCTCGGCCTCGGAGGCACCCGAGGCGGTGGCCACCGCCGTCGCCACTCCGCCGCCGGAGCCCGGACGCGAGGAGCCGGCCGCAGCGGCACGGGCCGCCTGCGAGGAGCCGCGGGCGGCAGTCGACGCCGAGGAGTTCGCCGCCAGCGCCTGGCCGCGCAGCTCGAGGTACTGGTCGACGCCGTTGGGCAGTCCGCGCAGCTTGCCGTCGCCGAGCAGGGCCATCTGGTGGTCGGTGACGCGTTCGAGCAGGTACCGGTCGTGCGAGACCACCACGAGGGTGCCGGGCCAGCCGTCCAGGACGTCCTCGACGGCCGCCAGGGTGTCGGTGTCCAGGTCGTTGGTGGGCTCATCGAGCATCAACACGTTCGGCTCACCCACGAGCAGGCGCAGCAGCTGCAGCCGGCGGCGCTCACCGCCGGAGAGGTCCCGCACCGGGGTCCACTGGCGCTGCTGGGAGAAGCCCAGCTGCTCCACCAGCTGGCCGGCGGAAACGTCCTTGCCGCCGACGCTGAACACGCGCTTCTCATTTTCGATGACCTCGATGACGCGCAGGTCGGCAACCTCGTCCAGTTCCTTGACCTCCTGCGTCAGCACGGCGGTCTGCACGGTCTTGCCGCGCTTCAGCCGGCCCGACGTGGGCTCGATTTCACCGTTGAGCAGGCGCAGCAGGGTGGTCTTGCCGGCGCCGTTGACGCCCACCAGGCCCAGCCGCTCCCCCGGCGCCAGGCGCAGGGTGATGTTCTTGAACAGCTCGGTGTCGCCCAGGGTCAGGGACACTTCTTCAAGGTCCAGGACGTCCTTGCCGAGGCGGGCGGTGGCCATCTTGTTCAGCGACAGGGTGTCGCGCGGCTCCGGCACGTCGGCGATCAGGTTGTTCGCCGCCTCGATGCGGAACTTGGGCTTGGCGGTGCGGGCGGGGGCGCCGCGGCGCAGCCAGGCCAGTTCCTTCTTCACGAGCTGCTGGCGCTTGCCCTCCATGACGTTGGCCGTGCGGTCGCGCTCGGCGCGGGCCAGCACGTACGCTGCGTAGCCGCCGTCGAAGGGGTCGATCATCGCATCGTGGACTTCCCAGGTGCGCGTGCAGATTTCGTCCAGGAACCACCGGTCGTGGGTGACTACGAGCAGGCCGCCGGCGTCGGAGCGCCAGCGGGTCTTCAGGTGCTTCGCCAGCCAGGCCACGCCTTCCACGTCCAGGTGGTTGGTGGGCTCATCGAGCATGACGACGTCGTCGTCCCCGGTCAGCAGCTTGGCGAGGGCGACGCGGCGCTTCTGCCCGCCGGAAAGCGAGGAGACGGAGGCGTTCCAGTCCACTTCCTGGATCAGCCCGCTCATGACGTCGCGGATGCGCGCGTTCGAGGCCCACTCGTAGTCGGCGGCGTCGCCCACAATGGCCTGGCCGACGGTGAGGTCTCCGTCCAGCACGTCCGACTGGTCCAGATAGCCGACCGTGACGTCGCGGCGGCGGGTGACGCGGCCGTCGTCGGGCGTCTGCCGCTCGGCGAGCAGGCGCATCAGGGTGGACTTGCCGTCGCCGTTGCGGCCGACAACGCCAATGCGGTCCCCCTCTTCCAGGCCCAGGGAAACCCCGTCCAGGATCGTGCGGGTGCCAAAGGAAATGCTGAGGTTCTCAGCACCAAGCAGGTGTGCCAATCGGTACTACTTTCTTGTCGGGTCAGGGATTTACGGGTGTTGTGCAGGTTTGGAAAGGTCAGCCGACGACGGCGGGGGCCAGCCGGGCGCCGTGGACCGGCCCCTCGACGGCGAGGGCGCGGTGCCCTTCGGCACGCAGCGCCGCTTCAAGGTCCGTTGCCGCGTCCGCGTCTTCGGCAAGGAAGGCCACCGTGGGCCCGGAGCCGGACACCATGCCGGCCAGCGCGCCGAGCCGTTCGCCGGCGCGCAGGACGCCGTCCAGCTCGGGAGCCAGCCGGAGCGCCGCGGCCTGCAGGTCATTGGACACAACGGCTGCCAGCTCCCGGGCATTCCCGGAACGCATGGCTGCCAGGATCTGCGGATCGACGGCGTCCGGCTCTGCGGCGTGTACCTGCTGTTCGTCGCGGAGGGCGTCAAGGGCGCCGTAGACGGCCGGCGTGGAGAGGCCGGCGTCGGAGGCGACCAGCACCCAGTGCAGCGGCGTCTTCGAGATGGCCGGGGTGAGTTCGTCTCCCACTCCCAGGCCGACGGCGATGCCGCCGAGCAGCGAAAAGGGCACGTCAGCGCCCAGGCCGGCCGCGATGCCTGCCAGTTCCTGCCGCGACAGGTGAGTGTTCCAGAGGGCGTCGCAGGCCACCAGGGCCGCCGCGGCGTCGGCCGATCCGCCGCCCATCCCGCCGGCCACGGGAACCCGCTTGGTGATGTGCAGGTGCACGCCCGTGGGGTTGTCCGCGTACGCGGCCAGGGCCTGCGCGGCGCGTGCGGCAAGGTTGTCCGGGCCCAGCGGAATGTCACCGACGGGAACCTGCAGTGCGCCGTCGCTGTTCACCGTGACGGTGATGCCCGGGGTCTCGGTGACCGTGGCGGTGATCTCCTCGAACAGCGACACGGCCAGATAGACGCTGGCGACCCCGTGGTAGCCGCTGGGCCGGAGCGGGCCGACGCGCAGTGACACGTTGATCTTGCCCGGGGCGCGGACCCGCACGGAGGCAGGGGCCGCTGCCGGGGGTTGTGCGGATGAAAACTTCGCTGCGCTCATATCTTCCAACTTAGAGGAAGTGCCGCCCGCGCCGTTAATGCGGGGGCCTGCGCCTAGACCGATGCTGCGCCGTCCGCTTCGCTGCCGGATGCGCCGTCCGCGGCCGGCGATGCGGCAGGCGAGGCTGCAGGCTCGGCACCCTTGGCCTCGGCAATCCGCGCAAAGGCGTGGATGTCGATGACCTCGCCGCGGGCCTTCGGATCCACTCCGGCGGCCACCAGCGCATTCTCCGCCTGGGCGGGGCTGCCGGCCCAGCCGGACAGTGCTGCGCGCAGGGTCTTGCGGCGCTGGGCGAAGGCGGCGTCGATCACGGCGAAGACTTCTTCACGGGTTGCCGTTGTCTCCAGCGGTTCGTGGCGGGTGAACCCGACCAGCCCGGAGGCGATCTTGGGGGCCGGCCAGAAGACGTTCATCCCGATCACCCCGGCCTTGCGCATGGTGGTGTACCAGGCCGCCTTCACTGAGGGCACGCCGTAGACCTTGGAACCGGGCACCGCGGCCAGCCGGTCCGCGACTTCATCCTGGACCATGACCAGTCCGTGCTGCAGGGAGGGGAAACGCTCGAGCAGGTGCAGCACCACGGGCACTGCCACGTTGTACGGGAGGTTGGCCACCAGTGCGGTGGGCTCGACCGGCAGCTCGGTGATCCGCATCGCGTCGCCGAGGACCACATGGAGCTGGCCGGCTTTTTCCGGCCGCCAGGATTCGACGGTGGCCGGCAACCGCCCCGCCAGGACGGGGTCGATTTCGACGGCGACGACGGACCGGGCCGCGTCCAGCAGCCCCAGCGTGAGCGAGCCCAGGCCGGGTCCGACTTCGAGCACCGTTTCCTCAGGGCCGATGCCTGCGGCGGCGACGATGCGGCGGATGGTGTTGCCGTCAATCACGAAGTTCTGCCCGAGGGTCTTGGTCGGGCGTACTCCCAGTTCATCGGCCAGGGCGCGGATATCGGTGGCACCCAGCAGCGGTTTGACCGGAGGACGGGAGGCGGAAGCGGATTCAGTCACTGAGTAATACTAGCCGAGCGCGCCATCCCGGCCCGGTCCGGTCGGGCCAGGTTCCCGCCGCCGCCGCGGGCCGCGCGCCGGGCGCAAACTCCTGTTCGTCGCGTTTCCTCCCGTCAACGGGCAAGCACCCTGCCATCCCCGTGACGTGGTCGGTAGCCTTTTGCACGGAGGCACAATTCACACAGAGGCACGATCCACACGGATGCACCGCTCAAATGTCCCGCGGCGTTCAGGTGTCCCGCGGCCCAAGATCGGCGGAAATGGCAAATGGGCGAAATGTTCGGAAAACGGCTTCAATTCGTGCGCACGGACCGCTGCCTGACCCAGTCGGAACTGGGCGGGAGCACCTTCCGGGCACGGGAGATATCACAGCTGGAAAAGGGCCGGCGGGAACCGCCCCGAGGCGCCGTCCGGATCCTGGCCGAACGGCTCACGGCGGTGCCGGGCTATCCGCGGCCGCAGAGCGGTGCCGACAGCCGAACCTTTCTGGAGTTCTCCGCCGCGCAGGCCTGGGACGAACGGAATTACCGGGCTGCCCGGCGGTTTGCTCAGCTGGCAGCCGACGCCGCACTGGCCGAGGGCGACCCAATGGGCTGGTGGGAGCTCACTTTCCTGGCCGCCGTGTGCCTGCACCGGCTGCATCAGTACGCTGCGTGCGTGGAGGAGGCGCAGCTGCTGGCCCGGCATCCGCTGGCGGCCGAAGGGCAACCGCTGCGCCCGCAGGCCGAAACGCTGCTGGCGACGGCCTGCCAGGGTGCCGGGCGCCTGCCCGAAGCGGTGGACCACGCCCGGCGTGCGCTGGAGCTGGGGTGGTCGGTGCGGCTGGACGCCGGTCAGCACATAGAGGTGTACCAGGCGCTGATCGGAGCCCTTTCGGAGAGCGGCCTGCAGGACGAGGCCTGGGGGTACTGCCGAACACTGCTGATTCCCCTGCTGGAAGCCTCCACGGACCGGCAGGCGGCCGGCAAGGGCTTCTGGGCCGTGGGCGACGTGGCCTTCCGCCGCGGTGACGCCGCCGCCGGCGTGCGCTATCACGGCCGGGCAGCGTCGCTCCTGACGCCGGCCGCGGACCTGGAGGTTTGGGCCGCGTTCACCCGTGGCTCGGCGGCCCTGCGGCTGGCGGAGGGGCTGCACGACGCCGCCACCCGGGAGTGCCTGATGCACGCCGAAACAGCACTGTCGGTGGTGGGCGGCACCGAGGAAGAGAAGCTGTCCAACCTGCACAGCCGCGGCCGCTGGCTGCAGCTGACCGGCAACCATGTGGGGGCAGTCCAGGTGCTGACCGACGTCTACGAGCACCGCGAGGCGCTCTCACCACAGGGGGCCGGCGAGGTGGCCCTGCACCTGGGCCTGAGCCTGGCGGCGCTGGGCAGCGACAGGGAGGCCGCGGAGTTTTTGGATCAGAGCGCGGCGGCGTTCTCGGCCGCCGGCGCGCTGGAACGCGCCGGTCACGCCGGACGGCTGGCAGCCAAGGCGCGAACCGGACTTCCGCTGGGCTTAACCGGCGGAACCGGGACCTGATTACAGGTCCCGGTTCCGGGTTGTGCAGCCGAACTGGATTCGGGCTGCGCGCTTTCCAGCGGCCTTGGCAGCCAGATTCCGTCAGAGCAAGCTGCGTTAGAGCAAGCCAAGCTTCGCGGCGCAGGACGGCCAGTGGCCCCATCCGCCGTTGGCCCGAAGCTTCTCGGCCACGGCAATCTGCTGTGCGGGGGTAGCTCCGGCAGCAATCGGCGCGTACTGGCCGCCGCCGGCGCCGAGCCAGCTGGAGGCGCTGAACTGCAGCCCGCCGGAGTAACCGTTGCCCGTGTTGATGTGCCAGTCTCCGCCGGATTCGCACTGCGCCAGCGCGGCCCAGTTTCCACCGGCTGGTGCAGCGCCGCCCGGTGAAGCCGGTGCCGATGCCGACGCCGGGGCCGGGGCCGGTGCCGGCTTTGCAGGCTTCGCAGGCTTCTTCTTGGTGCCCACGGCGATCTTCTCGTCGGCCGGCGGGACCGCAACTGTTTCGCTGACCAGGGTGCGGCTGGCCTCGCGGCCGTCAACCAGGACCGTGTCGAAAACCCGGACAATCTCGCCGGGAGTTCCCTTCACCGTCACCTTTTTCTCACCCTCAAGGAGGTTGGGGTCAGGCACTTCGGTGGTTTTGTAGGGCACGGGCTCGGCGACCGTGTCCTTTTCGCCGGGCTGCACGCGGGTGACCTTCAGAGCCATGCCGTCCGCCAGGGCAGCGGTGGACGGGGCGGACAGCCGGTCGGTTGCGGCAAGGGTGATGCCCGCTTCGTCCAGCAGTTCGGCGACGGTACCCGCCGTCGTCGGGCGGTTGTAGGACTTGCCGTCCAGCACCATGGTGACGGTCTTGGGGGTGGAGATCGAAATCGGATCGTCCAGCCCGGTCAGTTCGGTGTCCAGCGACGCCGATACGGCCGAGTTGGAGGCGACGCGCAGCTCCGAGACGAGGTCGGCCACGGTCTGGCCGGTGGTGCTGATGGTATGGCCTTCGCCGTCGAGCGTGACGTCCACGGTCTTGGCCTTGAAGACCTCGATGCTGGCGCCGTCGGTGACCTCGGTGGCCAGATCGGGGCTCACCCGGTCGGCGGCGGTGACCTGGACATCGGCCTTCTGCAGGACTTCAGCGACGGTGCCGCCGAAGGTCTTGACGTCGCTGCTCTGACCGTCGACGGTCAGTGAAACGGATTTGTTGGTGCCGACAAAGGCCACCAGCCCCAGGATGAGAGCGACCATTACTACGGCCTGCCCGGTCAGTTTTACCCCACGCCTCAGGAGTGCATGTGCCACGAAATTCCAAACGTTATGAGCGTCCGGGCACGGGGATGAGGGCGCGTGGCAGCCGTTGTCCCCGGATCTCACGGGGCGGCACTGTGCGCAGGCGAGGAACCGCTGCCGCAACCAGGCACAGAGGCATCGCCGCATCTCAAGCGAAATGAGCGCGCCACTGTTCACAGGACGGTGTGTGGTTCGATATTAGTTCCGGCGCCTTCCCCGACCCCGGCTAATAGCTCCTTACCGTAATCGAACCGTGATGTGAGAGCAACCCGAAGTTTTTGAGCTCCCAAGTGGTCCATGGTGCCGATGTGACATGGCTCACGGTGGCGGAGCACGGGGCCCCTGGCTGGGGCGGCAGCAGTAAAACCGCTAGGAGGCGGCGTCCCAGGAGCCGTAGACCCGCACCGTGTTCGCCACCAGGTCCGCGCCCAGTTCGGCCAGATCCTCGCCCAGCTGGGCGGCCATGAACCGCACCGTGTAGGGCACCATGTAACTGGCGTTCGGCCGGCCCCGGAACGGATGCGGGGTCAGGAACGGGGAGTCGGTTTCCACCAGCAGCAACCGCCGGTCGGCCACGGCGAGGCCTTCGCGGAGATTTCCCGCGTTCTTGAAGGTGAGTGTGCCGGCGAAGGACATGTTCCAGCCGTGCTCGTTGCAGGTCCGCGCCAGGTCCGCGTCACCGGAGAAGCAGTGGAACACCACGTTCTCCGGCGCCCCCTCCTCGAGCAGCACGCGCACGACGTCGTCGTGCGCGTCCCGGTCGTGGATCTGCAGGGCCAGGCCCAGCCGCTTGGCGATGTCGATGTGCCGGCGGAAGGAATACTGCTGGCGCTCGACGCCGTCGGCGCCGGTGCGGAAATAGTCCAGTCCGGTTTCGCCGATGCCGCGCACCCGCGGATGCCCGGCGAGTGCTTCGATCTCTTCCAGCGCCGCGTCCAGGGCGCCCTCGGCGGCCAGCACCGGCGCATCGTTGGGATGGATCGCCACCGCACCGAGCAGCCGCGGTTCCTCGTCCAGGACCCGGACGGTGAAGCGGGAAGACTCCAGGTCGGTGCCCACCTGCACGGCTCCGCGGACGCCCGCCGCCTCGGCCGCGTCCATGGCCGCCCTGACGCCCGCGGTGCCCGCCTCGCCGGGCGCAAAATCAAGGTGCGTGTGGTTGTCGATCACCGGCACCGGAAGCGGTTCCGGTGCGGGAGGATAAGGCTTCCCCGAACCGGACGCGAAGTCCAGGTAGGCTGCAGGTATTTCGCCCGGAACAAAGCCGCTGTCATTGCACATGTCTTTAACCCTAATTGAGCTTGTAACCTGTACTGACATAAGCCCGCTGCCGTACCGGCTGGGGACTGTTTAGCGTCGCCGGCGGTTCCCGGTCCCGGGGGTCCGCCCGCGATCCGCCGATGCTCGGAAGGTATCCATGGACGCTCGAAATCCAGCTGCAGGCACCGCACCGTTTTCCGGGGAGCCTCCCGCAGCGGCGGCCTCCGGACAACCGGCAGCCTGGAACCGGCGGGCGGCGCCGGCGCCGGATGCCGAGGCTTTCCACCAAGCAGCCTCGGACATCCTCTCCGCCATCAACACCGTGATTGACGGCAAGGAGGAGGCGGCCTCCCTGGTGCTGACCGTGCTGCTCGCCCAGGGGCATGTGCTGCTGGAGGACGTGCCCGGCGTGGGCAAAACACTCCTCGCCAAAACACTGGCCCGGACCATTGACTGTTCCGTCACCCGGATCCAGTTCACTCCGGATCTGCTGCCTTCGGACGTGACCGGCGTGTCGATCTACAACCAGGACTCCCACCGGTTCGAGTTCCGCCAGGGCCCGATCTTCGCGAACATCGTGATCGGGGACGAGATTAACCGGGCTTCCGCCAAGACCCAGTCGGCGCTGCTGGAATGCATGGAAGAGCGACAGGTGACCGTGGACGGGGGCACCTACCGGCTGGCCGAGCCGTTCATGGTGGTGGCCACGCAGAACCCGATCGAGATGGAGGGCACCTATCCGCTGCCCGAAGCCCAGCGCGACCGGTTCATGGCCCGCATCTCCATGGGATATCCCGACACGCAATCCGAAATCGAGATGCTGGAATCCCACCAGTCGACGTCGCCGCTGGACAAGGTTGCCGCCGTCGTCGACGTCGCTGAGGTGGCCGCCATGACGGCCCGGGTCCGGGATATCTTCGTCTCCGGCGCCGTGAAGGAATACACGGTGGCGATTGGCCAGGCGACCCGCGAGCACACGCACCTGAGGCTCGGCGCCAGCCCCCGGGCCCTGCTGCAGCTGCTGCGCGCCGCCAAGGCCCACGCCGCGCTGGCGGGACGGGACTTCGTTCTGCCCGATGACATCTCGCTCCTGGCCGACCCCGTCCTGGCCCACCGCATCATCCTGGACCGCAAGGCGGCCAGCTCCGGCGAAACGCCCACCGGCCTGCTGGCGCACCTGCTCTCCCGCGTTCCCGTTCCCCGCAGTCCCGCCGGCGAGCGCATGCGGCGTTAGGCCGGGCATCTTCCGGCAGTACCACCGGCATAATTCGTCCGACTCCTCGTGGGAAGGCTCCATGGAATTAGCGACTACCGCCCGGCTGCTGACGCCGCGCGGCTGGGGTTTGCTCCTGACCGGACTGGCCGCGCTGCTGACCGCCCAGGTCATGGGCCGCCGGGACGTGCTTGTCCTGGGGGTGTTCCTGCTTGTGCTGCCGCTGCTGTCCGCGCTGGCGCTGCGGCTGCTGAAGCCGGTTTTCGACGTCGAGCGCACCTTCAGCCCCTCCTCCGCGGAGACGGGGGTTCCCGTGACGGTGGTCCTGTCCCTGCGCCCGGCGCAGCCGCTCCGGGAGAGCGCCACCATGCGCGAGGGGCTGCCGCTGCGCTTCGGGGAAAGCCCCGTGTTCCGGTTTCCGGCGCGCTTTCCCGGACCCGACGGCGCCAGCACCTACGAGTACCAGCTGCGCTCCGCCCGTCGCGGCCTTTTCTCCATCGGGCCCGTGACCGCGGACTTCCAGGACCTGTTTGGCCTCTCCCGGCGGCTGCACACCCTCGGCGGCGTGGATTCCCTGGTGGTGTCCCCGGCACCGCAGCCCCTGCCCCGCACGGTGCTCGGCAGTCCGCGGGGCACCGAAGGGTCGGTGGCCAGCCCGCGCCGCGGCAGTCCCAGCGAGGACGACGTGTCCACGCGCGAGTACCGCGCCGGCGATCCGATGCGGCGGGTCCACTGGGCAGCAACCGCACGGCACGGCGAATTGATGGTCCGGCAGGAAGAACCCGTCACCTCCCCGGGCGCCACGCTGCTGCTCGACGCGCGGGAGGGCTGCTATGCAGGAGGCGCCGGCTCCAGCCTCTGGATGGATCCGGCCGGCGGCAACGGACTGTCCACCTCGGAGTCCTTCGAGTGGGCGGTGACGGCCGCGGTCTCCACGGCCGCGCACCTGGTGGAGAACGGTTACTCCCTCCACCTGCTGGACGCCTGCGCCCGCCCGGCACTGGCGCGCTCCCCCTCGGCGCCCGATCCCCGGCAGCGGGAGTTCAGCGGTCCGGGCGGCCTGCTGGACATCGCTGACGGGCTGGCGGCGCTGGAACTTGATTCCCGCTCCTCGGAGCGGCTGCTCAACGCCGCAAACGACGACGGCGCCGGCAGCGTGCCGGGCCACCGTGCCGGACGACGGAGGGCGGGGTCCGAGCAACCGGCCGGGAACGGAGCAGCGTTCGGCGATGCCCTGCTCGATTTCCTGGCCCAGCGCCGGCGCGGCCCGCTGGTGGCCGTGCTGGGACGGCTGTCCGTCGAGGATGCGCGCCGGCTGGCGCCGGTGGCCGACTACGCGTCCCGGGCCTGCGCCATCCTGGTGGCCGACCGGGTCCAGGACGTGGGCCCGGCACTGGCCGTCCTGCGCGCGGGCGGCTGGGACGCTGCCGCAGCCACCCCCGAATCCGACGTGGCCCGCATCTGGGCCACCTTCGGAACCTCCGCCGCCCCGCCCGTTCCTGCTGCATCGATTCCCCACGAGGACCGCCCATGACCGCCACACTGAGCCGGCCCTCAACGGATGGTCCGGCTCCTCCCCCGCCGGCGTCCACCCGTTCGCGTTTCCGGCCCCCGTGGGACTGGGCGTCAGCCGGAGCCAGCGCTGCCGCGGTCCTGTTGTGCAGCATCAGCCTGTACGGAGTCTTCGACGGCTGGGCCTGGTTTCCTCCGCTGGTCCTCACCACGGCAGCAGTGGTCTCCGCCATGGCTGCCGCCCGCCGGTTCCGGTTTCCCACCGCTCTGGTTCCCGCCGTCGGCCTCGCTGCCCTCGTCGTCGTCCTGACCTGGCTGTTCGCCGCGTCAACGGCCGTGCTGGGCCTGCTGCCCACGGCCGCCACGCTGGAGCGCAGCGCTGGACTGGTCGCCGAGGCGCAGTCGACCATCATGAACCAGGTGCCTCCGGTGCTGGCCGATCCCGGGATTGTGTTCATCGCGTGCCTCGGCACAGGCCTGATCACGCTGCTGGTCGATACGCTCGCCACCACGCTGCGGATGCCGGCGGCGAGCGGGCTGGGACTGCTGGCCCTGCTGACCGTTCCGGCGGTCCTGAAACCGGACAGCATCGGAGTGTTCCCCTTTGTCCTGGCCTGCGCCGGGTACCTGCTGGTTCTGGCCACCGGCTCCTGGCAGGAGCGTCCCCGCAGCGCAGCCGCAGCCCGGCGGCCCCCCGGCCGGCAGATGGGCATTGCCGCCGGGATTGGTGCCGCCGCCCTCGTGGTCGCGTTGGGCCTGAATGCGGCTCTTCCCGGATTCACCCAGGGCACCTTTCCGCAGGGATCGCGGCTGAACATTTGGACCGGGCAGTCCGGTTTGAACCCGGTGGTGGCGCTCGGCAATGACCTGCGGCAGCCCTCGGCGTCGGGCCGGATCCGCTACGCCACCAATTCTGCGCAGCCCGTCTATCTGCGCTCGACCACGCTGGAGGACTTTTCCGGCCAGCGGTGGGCGCCCGATCTCCGCTCGGAGACCCGGCTCGCCGGCCTGCAGGACATGGTTCCGGCCGAAGCGGACGAGCCGGCAGCAGGCAGTACGACGGTCACCACGCGGGTGCGGTCGGAAACCTACGCCAGTCCGTGGCTTCTGACTCCGTATGCTCCGCTGCAGGTCAATGGAGCCAGCGGCCGGTTCAGCTGGGATCCGAAAACCATGACAGTCATCGCGGAAGGAAACCGGAAAGCGTCACGGCTGGATTACATGGTCCAAAGCGCTTCCCTGAACATCTCCCCTGATGATCTGGAGGCGCTGGAACCTGCCGCGGAAAACGCGGTGGACCCGATCTTCACCGCCATCCCGGAGGACCTGCCCGCAAGTATCCGGGAGGCGGCGCTCACCGCAACCGCCGGAGCCGAGGGACCGTATGAGCAGGCCGTGGCGATTCAGGCCTACCTCCGCGGAACCGACTTCACGTATTCACTGGAGGCACCGGTCGAAGGCGGTTACGACGGCAACGGCATGGATATCCTGGACCGGTTCCTGGAAGAAAAGTCCGGTTACTGCATCCACTACGCCGCGGCGATGGCGGTGATGGCCCGTGATATGGGCATCCCCAGCCGCATGGCCCTGGGCTTCGCGCCGGGCCGCTCCACTGGAGAAACCGTCACTGATGCCCGCGGCGAGGAACTGCGGGAATTTGAAGTGGACGCCCGCGATGCCCATGCCTGGCCGGAACTCTACTTCGAAGGCACGGGCTGGGTCCGCTTCGAGCCCACCCCGTCGCGGGGCTCCGTTCCGGCGTATAGCGTGCAGCCTCGGACCGCTCCCGGGGAAAGTACCGAAAGCGGAGCAGCGGAGCTGGACCGGCCCGTGCCGGAGACGGAGCCGGCCCCGCAACCTCGGGCGACGCCCTCGACACCGCCCGTCGCGGCGCCGGTGACTCCGGCGGAAAGCGGTGCCGGAAAAGTCCTGGGGGCGGCGTTGGCGCTCCTCACTGTTGCCGCCGCGCTGCTGAGCCCGTGGGCGCTGCGGCGACGCCGGCGCAGCATCCGCAGACGCGGGCTTACCGGTCCGGTGCGGACGGGCAGGACAGGCCGGGAGGGCAGGACGGGCAATTCGGGCGGGCCGGACGGCGCGGACGGGCAGCATCCGGGGCCGGCCTCCCTGGCCTGGGACGAAGCCGCCGACACCGGTCTGGACTACGGCCACCTGCCCCGGAAGGCTGAGTCTCCGCGCGCCTACGCTTTGCGCCTGACGCACGACGCCGGCCTGCCGGATGGCCCCGCGCTCGCCCTTCAGCGGCTCCGCGGTGCCTACGAAGAGGAGGTCTATGCAGCGCCCCGTCCCCGGATACCGGGTGGCGGAGTTCCTGATGTTGGGGCAGGGTCTGTTGGGGCAGCGTCTGTTACCGAAACAGGAACTCTTTCCTCGACGGGTGTTTCGGCCGGAGCCGATGCCGACGAGTCCGGAGCAGCATGGGCGGAACGGCTCTGGGATGACGTCACCACGGTGCGGGAGAGTCTGGCCTCAACGGCCCCTCTGGGTTCCCGCCTCCGGGCTCGGTTTTTCCCGGCGTCATTGGCCTCGCGGTTTCGCCGCTGATTCGAAGCGAGCCGGGACCAACACAGGGCGATCCAGGCCGTTCGGACCGCGGAAAATCGACCGGTTCAGGATTATTCGACCGTTTCGGGCATTTACTGCCGGTCCGCAGCGGCAGCAAATGCCCAAAACGGCAGCACAATCCCGGAATGGCAGCAGATTGGAGGGCTGGACCGGCCGGACAGCCTGGCCCGGCCCCACCCGGGACCGGGACCGGGCCTTCCCCAGACTTAGCCGTCGGACGGGTCAGCGATGCCGATGTACTGCGTGTAGAGGTACTCCTCGATGCCTTCGGCTCCGCCTTCCCGGCCCAGTCCCGACTGCTTGACCCCGCCGAACGGCGCGGCAGCGTTGGAGATGACGCCGGCGTTCAGGCCCAGCATGCCGGTCTCCAGCTTTTCGCCGATGCGCAGGCCGCGGTTCAGGTCTTCGGTGAAGACGTAGGCCACGAGGCCGTATTCGGTGTTGTTGGCCAGCGCCACTGCCTCATCCTCGGTGGAGAACGTGACGATCGGAGCCACGGGGCCGAAGATTTCCTCCTGCAGGATCCGCGCGTCCGGCGCCACGTTCTTGAGGACCGTCGGCTGGTAGAAGTAGCCGGGTCCGTCCACCGGTGCCCCGCCCACTACGGCCGAGGCGCCGCCGTCGACCGCGTCCGAAACCAGCGCATGAACCTTGTCGCGGCTCTTTGCGTCGATCAGCGGACCGATCTTGGACTCGTCCTCGGTGCCGCGCGCAGTGGTCATGGCACCGACCTTCGCGGCGAATTTCTCTGCGAATTCATCGGCCACCGATTCATGCACGATGAAGCGGTTTGCGGCGGTGCAGGCCTCGCCCATGTTCCGCAGCTTGGCGAGCATCGCGCCGGTTACTGCCTTGTCGACGTCGGCGTCCTCGAAGACCACGAACGGAGCGTTGCCGCCCAGCTCCATCGAGGTGCGCAGCACCCGGTCCGCGGCGTCGCGGATCAGGCCCTGTCCCACGGGGGTGGAGCCGGTGAAGGAGACCTTGCGCAGGCGCTCGTCCTTCATGATGGGTCCGGTGACGTCGCCGGCGGCGGTGGTGGACACAATGTTCAGGACCCCGGCGGGCAGGCCTGCCTCAATCAGGACGGCGGCGAAAAGCTGCGAGGTCAGCGGGGTGAGCTTGGCCGGCTTGAGGACCATGGTGCAACCGGCGGCGACGGCGGGGGCGATCTTGCGCGTGGCCATGGCGAGCGGGAAGTTCCACGGCGTGATCAGCAGGCACGGGCCGACCGGCTTTTTGTTGACCATCAGGCGGGACTTGCCGTCCGGGGACATGCCGTAGCGCCCGGAGATGCGGACCGCTTCCTCGGAGAACCAGCGCAGGAATTCGGCGCCGTAAGTGACCTCGCCGCGGGCTTCGGCCAGCGGCTTGCCCATTTCCAGGGTCATCAGCAGTGCGAAGTCCTCGGCCCGCTCGGTCACCAGGTCAAAGGCACGGCGCAGGATTTCCCCGCGCTCCCGCGGTGCGGTCTTCGCCCAGGATTCCTGCGCCGCAGCGGCTGCGTCCATGGCCAGGGCGCCGTCTTCTGCGCTGGCATCGGCGATGCTCAGCAGCACCTTGCCGGTGGCGGGGTCTTCGACGTCGAAGGTCTTGCCGCCGGCGGCATCCCGCCACTCGCCGTTAATCAACAGTCCGGTGGGGACCTGGGCCAGCAGGGCGGCTTCGCGGTCAGCAGTAATACCCATGGGGATGCCTCCAAATTTCGACGGTGGTTGCCCGGGCACGTCGCCCGTCATCTGAGATCACCGTAGGCGCGTGCCGCTCGGACTGTAAAGAAAGAAGTGCACCACGCCAGGCGCTCCGGACTGTGCAGATGGCCAACGAAGGTGTGATGCGGGGCCCGACGTCAGCGCCGGCGGTCTCCCGCCAGTCAGGTCAGCCGCGGGCAGCCAGGACGGCCGAGTACAGTTCCCGCTTGCTGATCCGGGCGTCCTCCGCCACGGTGGCAACGGCGTCCTTGAGCCGCGCGCCCTGGCTGATCAGCCCGTTCACGGCCGCCACATGATCCTCGGGCAGCTCAGGCGCCGCTTCGCCCGCCCCGGAGACGACGACGGCGATCTCGCCGCGGATCTCGGACGTCTCGGCCCATTCGAGCAGTTCGCGCAGCGGACCCCGCAGCACCTGCTCGTGCAGCTTGGTCAGTTCGCGGGCGACGGCGGCACGGCGGTCGCCGCCGAAGGCCGCGTCCAACGCGCGCAGCATCGGTTCCAGCCGGTGCGGGGCTTCGAAGAACACCATGGTGCGCTGCTCTCCGGCCAGATCCGCCAGGCGGGCGCTGCGTTCACCGGCCTTCCGGGGCAGGAAACCCTCAAAGCAGAACCGGTCGGTGGGCAGC
The DNA here is from genome assembly GCF_030125545.1 of Arthrobacter sp. zg-Y1219. Classification (NCBI taxonomy): domain Bacteria; kingdom Bacillati; phylum Actinomycetota; class Actinomycetes; order Micrococcales; family Micrococcaceae; genus Arthrobacter; species Arthrobacter sp. zg-Y1219. The sequence continues at coordinate 109,891 of NZ_JASKLY010000012.1, read as the reverse complement.
CCGGACAGCGCCAGGGCGGTCAGGACAGCGGACGGGCCGGGAGCCGCGGTGACGGTCAGGCCTTCCTTCGCGGCGGCCTCCACGAGACGGAAGCCCGGATCGGACACGGCGGGCATGCCGGCGTCGGTCACCATCAGCAGGGTGGCACCGCCGCGCACCATTTCCAGCAGGTCGGCGGTGCGGGTTGCTTCGTTGTGCTCGTGGTAGCTGATGATCCGCCCGGTGGTGGTGATCTTCAGGGCGGACACGAGCCGGTGGAGCCGGCGGGTATCTTCGGCGGCGATCACGTCGGCCGTCTCCAGCAGTCCGATCAACCGGGTGGTGGCGTCCCCCATATTGCCGATGGGAGTCGCGGCCAGCACAATCTGTCCGGCGGCGGCACCCGCGGGGCTCCCCGCCGCGCTGCCGGCAGCGGCGCTCTTCCCGCCGTCGTTCTGCGTGTTCTTGGTGGTGCCTGGCCCGGTGGTCTGCTTGCTGGAATTCACCATCTAACCCTACGCGAGTTGGCGGCGGGGAACGCCCGGCGGCCGCTATAGAGTGGAGCGCGTGAGCCTGACCGTGAGTGAGACCCCCGTACCTCGAGCAGCACCGCTCGTTTCCGATCCGGGGGCCGCCTTCAGCTTCAGTGCGCTGCGGAACCGCCTGCTGGGCTGGGCGCCGGGCACCACGTTCAGCCTGGGGCTCTGGGGCTGGCTCCTGCCGCTGGCAGCCGCCGTCATTGGCGGCGTGCTGCGCTTCGTCCGGCTGGGACAACCGCCGTCGCTGGTGTTCGACGAGACCTACTACGTCAAGGACGCCTACTCCTATCTCGTCTCCGGCTATGAGCGTGAGTGGCCTCAGGACGCCAACACCTTGTTCAACGCCGGCACCCCCGACATCCTGCTCTCCACTCCCGAATACGTGGTGCATCCGCCGGTCGGGAAGTGGATGATCGCGGCCGGCATGGCGCTCTTCGGCAGCGACAACAGCTTCGGCTGGCGTTTCGGCGCCGCGGTTGCCGGCACCCTGACCGTCCTGATGGTGGGCCTCATCGCCGTGCGGCTGTTCCGCTCGCCGCTTCTGGGCGGCGTTGCCGGTCTGCTGCTGGCCATCGACGGTCACCACCTGGTGCATTCACGCACCTCGCTGCTGGACGTGTTCCTGACCTTCTGGGTTGTGGCCGCGTTCGGCGCCCTGCTGCTGGACCGCGACGACGGACGACGGCGGCTGGCCCGCAAGCTCTCCGGTTCAGCCCGCGGCGGGTCGCCGCCGGCAGATGTGCTGAGATACGGCCCGTGGCTGCTCTGGCGTCCCTGGCGTCTGGCGGCGGGCATCTGCCTGGGCCTGGCGGTGGGAACGAAGTGGTCGGCGCTGGCGTTTGTCGCGGTTTTCGGCCTGATGACCGTGCTGTGGGATGTCGGTGCCCGCCGGGTGGCCGGGATCCGTGCCTGGCCTGCCGCCGGTCTGCTCAAGGACGGAGTGCCGGCGTTCTTCACGATCATTCCCGTCGCGGCGCTCACCTATCTGGCGTCGTGGACAGGCTGGCTGCGGTCCGCCGACGCGTACGGCCGGAACTGGGCGCAGGACAATCCGTCGCAGGCCTGGGGCTGGCTGCCGGATTCGCTGCGTTCCCTGGCGGAATACCACCGCAGCGCGTATGCCTTCCACAACGGGCTCAGCTCCGAACACACCTATGAGTCCAGCGCCTGGACCTGGCTCTTCATGGGCCGCCCGACGTCGTTCTTTTATGAATCCTCGACCCTCGGCGTCGACGGGTGCCCCGTTGATGCCTGCTCCTCCGCGGTCTCCGTGGTGGGCAATCCGCTGATCTGGTGGGCGGCCGCCTTTTCCCTGCTGGTTCTCCTGTTCGCCTGGATCGGCCGCCGCGACTGGCGCGCCGGAGCCATCCTCGCCGGCGTCGCCGCAGGCTATCTTCCGTGGTTCGCCTATCCGGAACGCACCACGTTCTTCTTCTACGCCGTGTCTTTCGAGCCGTTCCTGATCCTCGCCCTGACCTGGGTGCTGGGCCTGGTCCTGGGCCGGGCAACCGACCCGATCACCCGCCGGCGCCTGGGTGCGGCCGCCGTCGCACTCTTCCTTTTGGCCGCCGTCCTGATGACCGCGTTTTTCCTTCCGGTCTGGACGGCCGAAACTATCCCGTATTCTGACTGGCGGCGGCGCATGTGGATGCCCAGCTGGATTTAGTCTCACCACCCATGTGCGCAGGCACCAAAAGAAAGGCCCCCAGTGCGCGAATCTGCCACTGATCTGCTGGTCCATCTTGCTCCGGAGTCAAACATCACCGACATCCTGGTGGGGCTGCACGCCCGGACTCCCGACCATCCCCTGTTCTCGCTGAAGAGCGACGGCGGATGGAAGGACTTGACGGCCAATGACTTCCTGACCTCCGTCAGCGAGCTGGCCAAGGGCCTGATCGGCCTCGGTGTCCGCCCCGGCGACAGCGTGGCCGTCATGTCCAAGACCTGTTACGAGTGGACCCTGGTGGATCTGGCCGTGTGGTTCGCCGGCGCGGTCACGGTCCCCATTTATGAAACCTCCTCCCCCTCGCAGGTGGAGTGGATCCTCCAGGATTCCGGCGCATCCCACGTGTTTGTCGAAGACGCCCGCAAAGCCGCGGTTGTCTCGGCTGCCGCCGCGGCCGGTGAGGTCGGTGAGGTTGAGGTTCAGATCTGGCTGATGAACGACGACGCCGCCGCGGGTGCGTTCCGCGAGCTGATCGCTGCGGGTTCCGGCGTTGACGACGACCGGCTGGAAGCGGCCCGGACCGCGGCCGGGCTGGAATCGGTGGCGTCCATGGTCTACACCTCCGGCACCACCGGCCGCCCCAAGGGCTGCGAAATCACGCACGGCAACTTTGCCCTGTTCGGAGTGAACATCGTGGAGTTCCTGCCGGAAATGCTCAAGGAAAAGGGAGTCAGCACGCTCATGTTCCTGCCGCTGGCGCATGTGTTGGCCCGCGCCGTGCAGGTGGGGTGCCTGGCTGCAGGGGTCCGGGTTGGCCATTCCAGCAGCGCCGCTGACCTGATGGCCGACCTGAAGTCGTTCCAGCCCACCTTCCTGCTGGCCGTTCCCCGGATCTTCGAAAAGATCTACGCCGGGGCGCAGGCCTCCGCCGAGGCGGCCGGCAAGGGCAAGCTGTTCACCGCCGCCGCGGAGACCGCCGTCGCGTATTCCACCGCCGTCGACGCCGCTGCCCGCGGGAACAAGGGTCCGTCCGCGGCGCTGAAACTGCGGCACGCACTCTTCGACAAGATGCTGTACCCCAAGGTCCGCAACGCCTTCGGCGGCAAGCTGACCTACGCCATCAGCGGCGCCTCCGCGCTGAGCCCGCAGCTCACGCACTTCTTCCGCGGAGCGGGCGTGATGGTCCTGGAGGGCTACGGCTTGACCGAGACCACGGCCCCGGCCACCGTGAACACCGTCCCCCTGGCCCGGGTGGGTTCGGTGGGCATGCCGCTGCCCGGATCGGCCGTTCGGATTGCCGACGACGGCGAGGTGCTGATCAGCGGCGCCGGCGTCTTCAAGGGCTACCACAACAACCCCGCGGCGAACGCTGCCGCCTTCACCGGTGAGTGGTTCCACTCCGGGGACATGGGCGCCCTGGACGACGACGGATTCCTGACCATCACCGGCCGCAAAAAGGACATCCTGGTGACGGCCGGCGGCAAGAACATTGCCCCCGGGCCGCTGGAGGAGAAGATCCGGGAGCACCGGCTGGTGTCGCAGGCGATTGTCGTCGGCGAGGGACGTCCGTTTGTGACCGCGCTGCTGACCCTGGACGACGAAACCCTCGCGGGGTGGGCGCGGGAGAACGGCTCGTCGGTGACCTCCAAGACGGCGGCTGATGATCCGCGGGTCCGCGCGTCGCTGCAGGAGGCCGTGGACGCGGCGAACGCCACGGTGTCCCAGGCCGAGCAGATCCGCAAGTTCACCGTGCTGCCGCAGGACTTCTCGCTGGAGTCCGGGCACCTGACGGCAACACTGAAGCTGCGCCGCAACGCCGTGATCGCCGACTACTCCGCCGAGGTGGAAAAGCTCTACACGAAGTAGCGCTCCGCGGAGCTCCCCAGCAAACAGAAAACTGCACGTCTCCGGCGGCCGGAGACGTGCAGTTTTCTGTTGGGCCAACGGTGGTGGACCGCTGGATCAGACCGCTAAGTTAGACCGCTTCCAGCGAGTCGAGGTAGCGGCGGCGGGCCGCTTCCTGCTTGCTGCGCGCGCGTTCCCGCCGGGCCTTGGTGGGCCAGGCGGAGACCAGCACGACAATGCAGGTCAGAAGCACCAGACCGGCAATGCCGATGCCGGCATCCATCCAGAACTGGGCCGGGAAGAGCCGGATCAGGGTGTCATCCATCCGGAACGTCCAATTGCCGTTGGCGAAGAAGATGGAGTGCACCTGGGTGAAGAAGTTCTCCCACCCCAGAACCGCCGTGACGATCAGCGCGCCAACGAGAACCAGGGTCAAGACCGCCCCGGAGAAGAGCGCCCGCCGGATTCCGCCGGGCCGGCGCTTGGCCAGGTACACACAGGCAAGCACGCTCAGCACGGCCATCACCAGTGCTGAGACAAACGCAACGGTCAGGACCGTCTTCACATCCGCCATGTGGCTGACTTCGCTGTCCAGGTACAGCGGCTCGCCGCCGGCCGTGACCAGGTCGCCGAGGTAGCGGGCACCGGAGAAGTTCAGCAGGTAATCCACGGCGTATGAGCCGTAGGTCATCCGGTCATCGGTGGAGAAGCCGTAGCCGTCCGCCGGGAACCCCGGCCGGTGGTATTCGATCCAGAGGAACAGGGGTGTCGCAACCGCCCGGATGGCCGCGGCAAGCAGCATCACCGGGAAGAACACCGCGATCATTACCTGCAAAATGCGGGCCAGGACGGGCTTGGGTGAGCCCGCCCGCTCACGCTCCTCGGCCCGGCGTCGGGCTTCCTCTGCCGAGATCTCGTAGTCGTCGGTCAGTTCTGCCTCCGGTTCGACAACCTCGGACTCTTCCGCTCCGGAGTCGTTGGCCGCGGATCCTTCCGGAGCCGACGCGGTGGCCGTGCTGATCTGCATGGTCCGGGGAGCGGCATCCGTGGAAACGGCGCCCAACCCTGCGGCACCGGCACCGGCACCGGCACCGGCAACCGCGGCAGCCGCCGGAGTTTCTGCGGGCGTCTTCCCGGCAGCAGTCGCAGCTTCTTCGGTGCCGGAGCCATCGGCAGCATGGCTGCCGGACGGAATCACGGCGTTGATGTCCCCGGCCTCCCGCTGTTCTTCCTCCGAGAGGTCAGCGTATCCGTTGAGGTTGGGCATCGTGCTGGCATGGCGCATCGGCAAGCTGCTGCGCTGGGCAAGGGAGGGATGACCTCCCGGCACGACGTCGGCATCGTCACCTGCCGTGCCGTTGCGCGGCCCGGTTACGGCCACCGCTCCGGCAGCTTCAGGCGGTGTTCCTGCGGCGTCGGCAAAGGCCGCGTCCCAGTCGTCGTGGTCGAGGCCGTCGTCGGCGACGTCAGTTGCGGTCGTCGTGCCGTCGTCGTCGACGTCAGTTGCGGTCGTCGTGCCGTCGTCGTCGACGTCAGTTGCAGTCGTCGTCGCGTCGGTGGCTGCGCCGTTGCCGGCGTTCGATCCGTCGGCGGGCGATCCGGTGTTCGGTGCCGCTGATTCTGCTCCCGCAGCCTCGGTTCCCACCGCGTGCTCACCGCTGACGATGGTTTCGCTGGCGTCGCTGAGGCCGTCGTCGCTCTGGGGGCCCTGTTCGGGCCGGTCCTGCTCAGTATCGGCGGAGCCTCCGGGCGTCGGTTTTTGCTGGGGGGTATCGTCCTGGCTTGCCACTACTTCCTCTTTCACTTCCCTGGCCTGTGCGTCATGGCCTGTTTTGCGGATTCCGGTGGGCTTTCGGGCTCCATCCTCCTTCGACCCTACCGGGAGAGCGCATCAGGTATCGTGCCGCCACCCCGCATCACCGCAGAGTGCATCGGACCGTTACCCTTTCGTCTCCGGAGGTCGACCGGACGCCGGTCCGCGCACCGCCCCCGGAAACGTCAAGCGGTCCGCAACACTTCCCCGCTGTCCCGCCGCGACAGGTCCCCGCGGTGCCCGGCGCGGTAGGCCCGGCCGCCCAGGATCAGGGTGTAGGCCCAGTACGCCCCGAAGAGGGCAACCCCAATGGCCATCCGCAGCCAGACGGGCAGCGGGGAGGCGGTCACGAACCCTTCCACCAGCCCCGACAGGAACAGCACGATCACCAGTCCCAGGGCCACGGTGAACAGCGAACGTCCCTCAGCGGCGACGGACGCGGCACGGGTCCGCCGGCCGGGCGACACCCAGGCCCAAAAAATCCTCAATCCGGCGGCCACGGCAATGAACACCGCGGTCAGCTCCATGAGGCCGTGCGGCAGGATGTAGGTGAAAAAGGTGTCCAACTCTCCGTAGGCAGCCATGGTGCCGCCGGCCATTCCCACGCCCATGGCGTTTTGGTACAGGACAAACGGCCCCCAGATTCCGGTAATGCCGAAGGCGACGGCCTGCAGCGCGATCCAGGCGTTGTTGGTCCACACCATTCCCGCGAAGGAAGCGGCCGGGTTTTCCGAGTAGTAGGAGACGAAGTCCTGTTCCACGTACTGCCGGATCTGGCTGTCCGAGCCCAGCGAGGCGGAGATGACTGCGGGGTTGGACGCCGTCCACGCACCGAAAAGCCAGGCCGTGAGGATGAACGCCGCCCCCACGGCGAGCGTGAGCCAGCGGACCCGGTAAAAGCCGGCCGGGAGCGCAAAGACGAAGAACGACACCAAATCCTCGAGGAAGTTCGACCGGGCACCGGTAAAACGGGTCCGCGCCCGGGACAGCCGCATGGACAGGGCCGCGGACAGCGCGCCCTCCGGCGCCACCGACCGAACCATCGACAAATGGGCCGAGGTGCGCTGGTACAGGCGCAGCAGTTCATCGGCTTCCTCGCCGCTGAGCCGGCGGCGCGCCGCAAGGTCGTCCAGACGGCGCCAGTCCGGAGCGTGCACCGCGCTAAAGGCATCCATATCCACGGTTACACCCTAATCCACGGTTCCGCCCCAACGCTGGGTACAGTGGAGTTCCAATCACGAACTGCCGCCGGGAGGACAACGCGTGAGTTCCATCGTCACCGGCGAGGCAGTTGTCCTGGAGCTGCGCCCGGCGTCCTTCGCGGCGCGGGCCCTCAGCTCGATCATCGACGTTTTTGCCCAGCTCATCGTGCTCTTCGGAGTGCTGCTGCTGTTCGGGCAGACGCTGGGCGAGTCCGTCGATCCCGCTCTCGGACGGACCCTCATCGTGACCATCGTGGTGCTGGTCATGGTGGGGGCTCCGGTTGCCGTCGAGACGCTGACCCGCGGCAAGTCGCTGGGGCGCCTCGCCATGGGGCTGCGGATAGTGCGCGACGACGGCGGAGCCGTTCGCTTCCGCCACTGCCTCATCCGGGGCATGACTGCGGTCCTCGAAATTTACCTGACCGCCGGCTCCCTGGCCTTCATCGTGGCTCTGTTCAATGAAAAGTCCAAGCGCGTCGGCGACATCATGGCCGGAACCTATGCCCTGCGGGAACGGGTCTCCGCTCCCCCGCCCGCGCAGGTCCTGATGCCGCCGTCGCTCCGCGCCTGGGCCGGACTTGCCGACATCGGACGGCTTCCGGATGCGCTGTCCCGACGGGTGTCACGCTTCCTGACGCAGAGCAGCCGGCTCTCGCCGCAGTCGCGCGCCACTCTTGCCGCCGATCTGGCAGCGGAGGTCTCGGCCTTCGTGTCGCCGCAGCCCCCGCCGGGGACGTTCGCCGAAGACTATCTCAGCGCCGTCATGGCCGAGCGCCGGAACCGCAGCTATGTGTCGATGACCCGGCAGCGCGAGCGCACTGAGCACATCGGCCAACGCCTGCACCGGCTCCCGTTCGACCGGTAGCTCCATCCAGCTGCAGCGGAGCTCGATCCTGCTACTGCTTGGGCTGGCTGATCCACTCCGCCCACGGCAGGTTCCAGTCCCCGAAGCCGTCATAGACGTACATCGGCCCGTAGCCGGTGTTCAGCACCTGGACGATGTCGCCGGCGTCGAAGTTGTCGTACATGTATTTGGCGCCCTCGGGGCTCATGCCGATGCACCCGTGGGACACGTTGGACTTGCCCAGCACCGGCTGCGCGGACGGCAGCGCTTCGTGGATGAACGCGCCGCCGTTGGAGATCCGTGACGCGTTCTTGGCGGTTACCGGTTCGTAGTAGGCCTCGTCTCCCGGCTTCAGTCCCAGGGATTCCGCCTTGAACGGGATGGTTTCATGCTGGTCCATGATCACGTGGTAACCGATCGTGGAGGGCCAGTCCTCGGTGCCCAGCGTGACGGGGAAGGTGCGGGTCAGCACCCCGTCGATGTAAACCCGCATCATTTTGTCCGCATTGTCGACCACGGCCAGCCGCGTGTTGTGGGTGGTGAAGCTCGCGGTTTCGTTGAAGTTGCCGATCATGCCGTTGCCGAAGTCCACGCCGAAAAGCTGCATGTCCACGGTGACGCTGCTGTTCGGCGCCCAGAAGGTCTCGGGCCGGTAGCGGACCTTGGTGTCGCTGATCCAGTAGAAGGCGCCCACCTGGCCTGATGTGGACGTGACGGTGATGGCTGCTTCGACGGCGGGCTTGTTCAGCACCGGCTCGCTGAAGCTCAGTTCGATCGGCTGTCCGGTGCCCACCGTGGACCCGGACGCCGGATACATGACGGCGTTGGCCTCGTTGGCGGTGGCCACGGTGGTGAACTGCCGGGTTTTGGTGCTGGTCTCGCCGTTGGCGTCAGCCAGCGTGTAGGTCAGCTTGTACGGCGTGTTGAACGCCAGCTTGCCGGTGGCCGTCCACACGGTGCCGCCCGCGCTGAGCTCGCCGGGAACCGGTTCGCCGCCGGCGCTCGGCGCCAGCTTGGCGGATTCAATGGTCCCCTTCTGCACGGTGATAACAGGAGCGGCCGCGGGGTTCACCTCGACGGCGTCCGCCTCCGGGGTGACAACGGCAACGGGCTCGGGTGCCGGAGGCCGGCTGGGAGTGGCCGACGGCGACGATGACGGTGACGACGCAGTGAATGACGGGAGTCCAAAGTCCTCACCGGCCCAGGAGGAGGCGGTGACCACAGCAGCGCCGCCGCCCAACACAACGACTCCGGCCACGACGGACCCAACAATCCAGCCCTTGCGCCTCTTTGTACCCTTTGCCATAACTGGTAACCAATGCTTCCCGGTGCTCTCGACAGATGCGGAGCAACCATGCTCCCCCTGCGACATTTTACGGCATGCCCGGACAGCGGTGACCCCTGATGCGGCCGCGCTGCGGCCGATTCGCCGTCACGGGCAAGGACCCGGGACGGTGCGCCGCTCAGCGCACCGTCCCGGGGTTTTCTCCCTGGCTAGTAGCGGTAGTGCTCGGGTTTAAAGGGACCGGCCACGTCCACGCCCAGGTACTCGGCCTGGCTCTTGGTCAGTTCGGTGAGTTCGACGCCGAGAGCATCCAGGTGCAGGCGGGCCACCTTTTCGTCCAGGACCTTGGGCAGCACGTACACCTGGTTGGCGTATCCGCCCTCATCCACTGATTTGCCGTGCTTGGTGAACAGCTCAATCTGCGCGATGGTCTGGTTCGCAAAGGAGTTGGACATGACAAACGAGGGGTGCCCGGTGGCGTTGCCCAGGTTCAGCAGGCGGCCTTCGGAGAGCACGATGATGCTGCGCTGGCTGTCAGTGCCCTCATCGAAGATCCACTCGTGCACCTGCGGTTTGATCTCGACCTTCCGGATGCCGGGGATCTTCGCGAGGCCTGCCATGTCAATCTCGTTGTCGAAGTGGCCCACATTGCCCACGATCGCCTGGTGCTTCATCCGGGCCATGTGTTCGGCCATGATGATGTCCTTGTTGCCGGTGGTGGTGATGAACATGTCGCCGGCGGCGAGCACCGATTCCAGCTTGGCCACCTGGTAGCCGTCCATGGCTGCCTGCAGTGCGCAGATGGGATCGATTTCAGTGACGATCACGCGGGCGCCCTGGCCGCGCAGCGCTTCGGCCGCACCCTTGCCGACGTCGCCGTAGCCGCAGACCACCGCCACTTTTCCGCCGATCAGCGTGTCCGTGGCGCGGTTCAGGCCGTCCGGCAGGGAATGCCGGATGCCGTACTTGTTGTCGAACTTGGACTTGGTCACCGAGTCATTGACATTGATCGCCGGGAAGAGCAGCTGACCGTCGGCCGCGAGCTGGTAGAGCCGCAGCACCCCGGTGGTGGTCTCTTCGGTGACGCCGCGGATGCCCTTGGCGATTTCGGTCCATTTCCCCGGGTTCTCGGCCAGGGAACGGCGCAGGACGTCCAGGACAATTGTGTATTCATGGGAGTAGCCCGGGTCGCCCTCCGCGGGGCTCTCCGGCACGGCGCCTGCGGCCTCGAACTTCACTCCGTCATGCAGCAGCATGGTGGCGTCGCCGCCGTCGTCCAGGATCATGTTCGGTCCGCCGGAGCCCTCGGGCCAGGTGAGGATCTGCTGGGCGGTCCACCAGTATTCCTCGAGCGTCTCGTTCTTCCACGCAAACACCGGCACGCCCGCCGGCGCCTCGGGCGTTCCGTTGCCGACGACGACGGCGGCCGCCGCCTCGTCCTGGGTGGAGAAGATGTTGCAGGAGGCCCAGCGGACCTCGGCACCCAGCGCGGTGAGGGTCTCGATCAGCACGGCGGTCTGCACCGTCATGTGCAGGGATCCGGCGATCCGGGCGCCCTGCAGCGGCTGGCTGGGGCCGTACTCCCGGCGCAGGGCCATCAGTCCGGGCATCTCGTGTTCGGCCAGGCGGATCTGGTGGCGTCCGGCTTCGGCCAGGGAGAGGTCGGCTACTTTGAAATCAAAACTCACGCGGATCCTTAGTTAGAGGTCGGAAGAATCAGTTCGAGGTGTCGGAAGAACCAGTTCGGGTCGGAAGAATCAGTCCGAGGTGGCGGGCGAATCGGACGCCGTGGCAACCGAGGGCGCCAGCAAAACCGGAATGCCCTCCTCCAAGACGTAGCGGACGCGGTGGCCGGCGGCGTCGGGGGCGGTCGAGACCAGTCCGCCGTTGTCTTCTTCGAGCGGGGAACCGGTCACGGGGCAGCGCAGGACCGCCATCAGGTCGGCAGTGAGTTTAGCCATGGATTACAGCACTTCCTTGGAGACGTCGATGCCGTGCTCGATATACGCGGCGCAGGCCCTCAGACTATCCCTTTCGGTTACCGACTTCGCGGTGTTCAGACCTCGTCGCGGAGCAAGCGCAGATGGGAACGCCGGGCGCCGGGGTTCTCCGCCGGGGGTTCCAGCGCGTTCTTGCCGGCGCGTTTGGGTGCCTCGGCGTCAGGCGCCTCGGCCGCTTCCCGCACGGCATCCACGAGTGCTGAGAGATCATCGCGGCCCGGAGTGCGGGGCTGGCCGGAAAGATTCAGGCGGACCACTTCCCACCCCAGCGGAGCAGTCAGCCGGGCGGCGTGTTCTTTGCACAAATCGTAACAATGGGGTTCGGCGTACGTGGCCAGCGGTCCCAGCACCGCAGTGGAATCCGCATAAACGTACGTCAGGGTGGCTACAGCCGCCTGTCGGCACGCTGATCTTGAGCACTGTCTTAAGGAATCCACGGAGGACCACTTTACCCGCCGCAGGCCCAGGCGGCGGCAGGCTCGCCGAACGTCCGGCAGCAAAAACAGTGCCCGCGGAGCCGCTTCTGCGGCTACAGTTCTTATATGTCCACCGGACCAACTCTTAGGGTGCATCTTGGCCCCGGCGACGAGCCGGCGCCGGCCACGCCGGAGACCGACCCCGCCAAGGGCCCTGCCGAGGCCGAACCGGCCTGGCCCGGGCCGCCGAGGCCGTTTCGCAGCCGCCGCCGCAACCGGCACGGCCGCGGCCTGCGCGGGGAACTCATACCGGCCCATTTGGCCGGGTCGCGCACCCGATCGGAACGCTTTGATGCCTGGGTCCTGGAATCCGCGCAGCGCCTGGAACGGCTGTGGGGCGAAAGCATCCAGACCTACCAGTTCGTCGTCCAGGACATACCTCCCGGGCTCGAGGAACTGGCCGCATCGGGCGGGCACCTTCCCTTCGGCACCGGCACTCCCGCGTCGGGTCCCCGGCCCGCGGTGATTACTGTGTACCGCCATCCGGTGGAGTCCGCGGCGCGCGGCCTGGTGCCCGTCAGCGAACTGATTCACGACGTCGTAGTGGAACAGCTGGCCACCCTGATGGGGATGGATCCCGAGACCGTCGATCCCACCTACGGACGGTTCCGCCCGCTGTGATCAGGCCGCCGGCAGGCAGCCCCGGTCAGTAGCCCAGTCCGACCGGAACGCTCAGCCCGCCGATGTTTCCCTTCGGCAGCGGCAGCACGGAGACGCCGGGTCCCTCAGCCGTGGTGAGGACCTGGGCGCCGTAGACCGCGTCCCCGGTGGTGCTGATCAGCACGGCGGCGAGGTTGGACCCCACCTCGGCCGCCGGCAGGCTGAGCGTGGTTCCCCCGGCGACGGTGACGACCCGGTCCTCCTTGAGGCCGCCGTCGGCTCCGACTCCGGTCAGGCGCACTTCAGCGGCACCGGCCGGAGCGGCAAAGGTGAGCACAGAACTGCTGTGAGGCGGCATGACCGCAAGGTGCTCGCTGCCCAGCCGCTCCCCGGACGGTGCGACGGCGATGTCGACAGGCGCGTTGGGCTCTCCCCCGCGGCTGGAGGACACGCCGGCCACCACGGCCACATCGGCGGTGACCTCCACCGTGTAGGTTCCTTCGGCCAGGGCGTCCAGGGGCAGCTGGCCGACGCTGCCGGCGTCAACGGTGAACACGCCGCCGCCGGGGATTGGCAGCTCGCCGCGGGGGCCGAGCACCTTCACCGAGACCACGGCGTTCGTGCTGCCGGGAACGGCCACCTGCACGGCGGGCGTCACGAAGTCGTAGCCGCGCTGAGCGGCCACTTTCTTGGTGGCAGCCGGCTTCTGGACCCGGACACCGGTGATCACCTGCTGCGGCGAGGCAGCCGCGGCCGGCTGAATCAGCTCCACGCCGCCCGGCGTCAGGCCGCGCAGGATGCTCTGCTGCACCAGGGCGGTGACCGGCCCGCCGGAACTGCGCACCCGCACGGCCACAGCCGGTTCGTTTGCCGCCAGACCCGCCAGGACGATGGATTTCGTGGCGCCCGGCGGAATCAGGATTCCCCGAGTGCCTGTCCCCTCGGCGCGTCCCTTCGCGCCGTAAACGTCCAGGTCAACGGTGGCGGCGCTCTCCGAAGGATTCGTCAGCCGCAGCACGGCAGTCGCCCCCACCGTGGTGCGCGCGCCGGTGATCCACATGTCGTTGCCCGGCGCCTGGCAGTTTGCCGCGGCGAGACCGGCGAGGTCTCCGTCCGCAGCGGTGAAGCTGACCACGGCATTGGCCGTGGCCTGCAGGGTGGCCGTCGGCTCGGCGCTCAGCACCGACACCTCGGAGACATCGAGGCTGCTGACGATGCCGGCGCTGCGCACCCCGGCCAGGGGCGCGGCGGCATCCGGAGCGTCGTCGGCGATGGTCTTCAGGTCGGTGCCGTCAGCGCGCAGCAGGGAGGACACGGGCACCGGGTTGCCCGGTCCGCTGAGCACCGCGGCGCTGAGCGAGGTCCGGGCGGACGCCGACACGGGGCTGAACTCCGGATCGGTTCCGGCCACGTCGCCGGACAGTAGCCGCAAGGGCTCAGGGCAGACGGCGGTCAGCGGTCCGGCCGGCACTTCGGCCGCGGCAACATCAACGCTCCGGCCGGCCTTTCCGGAGTCCGCGACCACTGAACCGGCCATCACGGCAGAGGCTGCGGCAAGGACCAGAAGGCCGGCAGCCGCCGACGCGGCCCGCTGCCGCCGCCGCTGGCGTCGGGACCGGGTTTCCGCCCGGCCGGCCTCCGGCTCGCTCTGCTGCGCAGCCGTTGCGCCGTGCGCAGCCGTTTCACCGTCCGTGGCCGCGGCGCCGGCAGGGGCCGCGGCGCCGGCAGGGGCCTGCTGCCCGCTGGCCTTTTTACCGGAGTTCTTACGGCTCATCAGCGCATTCCTTCCGTCGCGCCGGATACTCCGGAGGCGCTGACTCTGTCGTTCTGCTTGGGCCGGGTGCGTCCCGGTGCCGGTCCGTCGTCGGAGGCCGGCGATGGCGCACCCGTGCCGCCGGCCGCCGTCGCCGGCTCCCGGGCGGCAGCTGAACTGCCGGCGGTCTCCCCGTCGGGGAGGGCGTTGTCCGGCTCGCTGCGGCGCGGACCCTGCCGGCCCGGCAGCCGGACCGGGCCGGTGCGGGACCGTGTCGGCAGCGCCAGCAGCACGGTCAGGGCGACGATGAGCACCTGCAGGGCGCCGGTCCAGGGTTCCCAGACGGTGGTGTAGCCGAGTTCCAGCTCTCCGCCCTCGGCGGGCAGTTCGAAGGCCTGAGCCCAACCGTCGGTTGTCGCCGGCAGCTCTGCACCGTTCAGCCTCGCCTGCCATCCGGGGTTGGCGCGTTCGGCGAGCACCAGTTGCCGGCCTTCGCCGCCGGCCGGGATGGAGGTCCGGACGCTGGTGCGCTCGGACGGAACGACGGTTTCCACGGCGCCGTCGGCGGCCAGGATGCGGACCCTTCCGGTCTGCTCCGAGAGGACTTCGGTGCCCTGCTCGTCGAGCTGCCCGACAACCCGCCACAGCCAGCCGGAGCCGGTCTGCCCCACGGGGGCCAACCCGGGAACCGAGTCCATCCTGCCGGCCAGGAGTTCCGCCGAGGTGTCGGACTGCTGCAGGACAACGTAGCCGACCCCGAGACGGGACAATTCCCCGCGCGGATCCACGCCGGTTCCGGCTGTGATGACGGCGACGGCGCGGCGCAGGTCGGCGGCGGCGTCGTCGTCGGCGGCAAGCTGCTCGGCGTTGACCGGTCCGGTAATCGCCCGGGCGGCGTAAATGGCCGACAGTCCGTCCAGGGTGGTGCCGCCGTTGCCCATCAAGGCAGCCGTGACATCATCGTTGGCGTCGGTGCGCAGCAGCAGGGTTCGGGTGCGCTCTGCACTGCTGCCCTTGTCCGCAGCGGTGGCGGGCAGCGTGCGTTCCGCCGCCGGTGCCACCAGGGAGGCGGCCCCATGCACGCCGTTCGTTCCGCCGCCGGAGGCGGTGCCGGTGGCCAGCGGAACACTCCACAGGGCCAGGCTCGCCGCCGGGCCCAGCGCCAGCAGGACCCCCAGCAGCACGGCGGTCGGGCGACCGGACCGGCGGGTGCGTCCCGGGCTGCCGGTGCGTCCGGGCCGTGCCGGCGTTCGAGGCCGCGTCAACAGGGCATCGCAGGCCAGCAGTGCGGCGCACAGCTGCAGGAACACCGCTGCCGACACCAGCGGTGCGGGGAAGGGCGTCACGAGGGCGTCAGGAGCGGCTCCGGTCGCGACGAAGGCCGAGAACCAGCTCACAAGAAGTGCCAGAATACTTAGGATCCAGGCCAGCCGGGCAGGCGCGGCTCGGGCGCCAAGGAACAGGGCGGCAGCGGAAAGCGCCACGACGGGAGCGCCGATGATGAGCGCCAGCACCAGGGGCCAGGGCCCGGCGGGCAGGAACCCTGCCAGCGGCAGGCTTCCGGTGACGTCGAAGGCCGTGGGAAAGCCCAGAAGTTGCTGCCACAGCGCAGCGGGATCGAAGGCCAGGGGCACCCCGGGGTCCGCGGCCAGGGCACGCGGCCGGTTCAGCGTGGAGAGCACCACCGGGAGCAGCATCGCTGCGGCCGGCAGCAGTGACCACCACAGCGTCCGCGCCCGGCGGCGCAACCGCAGGGACAGCAGCAGGACGGCCACTGCGGCCAGCACAAACAGCGTGGGCGCAGCGGCCGTGAGAACCGCCAGCAGCAAGCCCGCGGCGGCAGCCGCAGCCCAGCTGGGCACACCGTCGGTGCGCGGTGCCAGGCCGCGGGGTGCACCCGCGCGGCTTCGTTCGGTCTCCGCCGGCAGCTTTGCCGGCCGCCCGCCGCCCACGGCGCGCAGCATGGCCAGGACGAACAGCGGCAGCAGGATGTGCGCGATCAGGGCGCCGAGGCGGCCCTCGCCCAGCGCGGCCTGCAGTGCCGGTGCGGCACCCCAGAACACGGCGGCCCAGAAACGCAGCCCGCGGTGCCGGGTCAGTGCGCCGGCGGCAAACCAGGCGCTGAGCCCGGCCAGCGGCATGGCCGTCAGCATCAGGGCGACAACGGCAGCGTTGGTATGACCGAGTCCGGCCGTACCGAGCAGCCACAGCACGTAATCGAACGGATCTCCGTGGCCGGGATAGCCGGAGCCCAGCTCGATCCACCAGCCCGAGGCGTTGGACCAGATCTCCCCCAGGCTGCCGGACACGGGCAGCAGCGCCCCGCCGGCCAGCGCCGGCGCACCGATAAAGCGGTGCAGGGCGATCAGCGACGCGGCGAGCAGCAGCAGCACGGCGGCGACGGCGCCGGCCCCCACCCAGGCCCGGGAGGGGGCGGCCAGGGAGGAAAAATCGTCGTTGGAATCGCCGCTGGGCTCGAAGGCGCCGGCATCCAGGCTGGCGCCCAGGAGCCCCGCACTGTCGGCGGCCGCGGCCGGCGTCGCAAGGCCGGATGCGTCGGCCGAAGCAGCTGCGGGTTCGGCTTCAAAAAGCGACCGGCGGTGTTCGCGGACTTCGCGCATGCCGGTGATCAGGGCATTGACCGCGCTGCGCGGACGGGTCCGGGTGGCAGCAGCGGCGCGGCGGGAACGGAAGAGGTCCACCGGCCGCAGCACGCCGCCGATGCTCGCGGTCAGCGACGCCAGCGCGTAGCCGGGATCCTTGGCGAGCATCCCCAGGAACAGCCGGCCAAAACCGCCCAGCACGGCGCCAACCATCAGGAACGGCAGCTGCCACAGCGGAGCATGCTTGAGGCGGAGGAAAATTTCGGCCCGGCGGAAGGCACGGGCGCTGGCTGCAGTGTTCGGCCTGCTGCCGGCATGGCGCACCTTCGCCGCCGGCACGACGACGACCCGGTGTCCGGCGAGCCGGTTGCGCCAGCACAGGTCCACGTCGTCGCCGGTGCCGGGCAGGGCGGGGTCAAAACCGCCCAGGGCTTCCCAGACGTCCCGGCGCACGAGCATGCCGGCGGAGTTCACGGCGAAAATGTCGCTGCGGGCGTCGTACTGGCCCTGGTCCAGCTCGTCGGCGTCAATCAGGGTGACGCGTTCAGCCCACCGGCTGATCGACACGCCAACGTCCACGAGCAGCCGCTCGTTTTCCCACTCGACCTGCTTGGCGCCGGCAATGGTCACCGAGGGCGCCCGCTCGACGGCGAGAAGCAGCTCGTGCAGCGCCTGCGGGGCGGGGGCTGAATCGTCGTGAAGCAGCCAGAGCCAGTCAACGATTCCGTCCGAAGGGTCGGTTGCGGGTTCAGCCAGCGCGTCCAGCTCGGCCAGACCGGCCCGGACCGCGGCGCCGAATCCGGTTTTCGGCGGTGCCGTGACTACGGGGCTCCCGGCGGAGAGGCCCTGCTGCAGCAGCGCGGCGGAGTTGTCGGTGGAGCCGGCGTCGACGCCGACGCAAAGGTCAGGGGGCCGGGTTTGTCCGGCCAGCGCGGTGAGTGTTTCCGGAAGGTACTGTGCGCCGTTGTGGGCAACGACAACGGCGCAAACGCGAACGTGCGAAGGAATTAGACTGCCTGCTTCCGGAGCCGGCGGCGTTCCCGCTCCGACAGCCCGCCCCAGATGCCGAACCGCTCATCATTGGCAAGGGCGTACTCCAGGCACTGTGAGCGCACGTTGCAGGCGGCGCAGACCTTCTTGGCATCGCGCGTGGAGCCGCCCTTTTCCGGAAAGAAGGCCTCGGGGTCGGTCTGGGCGCACAGGGCGTCGGACTGCCAGCCGAGCTCGCCGTCGTCGTAGTCGTCGCTGAGCCCGGGCAGTCCGATCCACACGGGCCGACTGTCCTTCTCGGCGGGAGCCGGGAACAGGGCGACGGGCGGATCGAGGAGCTCTTCTTCCACGGTGTCCGGGGCGAGGGCTTCGTGTGCGGCCAGGAAGGCAGTGGCCTGGTCTTCCAGTCCGGCGGCGTCCCGGCGGTAGCGCTCAGCGGCACCCGGGTCCGCGGGGTCCACGTACCAGTCCACGGGCACGCCCCGAGAGCCGTAGCTGGCGGATGCCTGCGCGGCAATGGACCGATCGTGCGTGTATTCTGCCTGCCCCATGGAAGACCTCCCGGTGTTATTGTCCCTGCAGCGGATCTTTGAGCCCTGCCAGGCACAATCAGCCTGCTTGGAATTCATCTTGGTGGTGGATTGCTGGAACAAATCCGATACCTAATTACACGCGTGTAATACGATGCCGTCAAGCTGTTTCGGCATCCTATAGAGTCGAGACCTCAGAAGCCGGGCACGCCACGCCCGGATTTCAGCCCGCTTCACCGGCGCGTCGCAGTTGCATCACCGGATTTATTTCTTCGGCCGGCGGCTGCCCGCCGGGCCGTCCGCGCTCTCGCCACCGACGGCCGCCTCCCGCTTTCACAGGAAAGAGACCCCGCATGTCCGCAAGGATCACCGTTCCCACCCTACTGTCCACCCTGCGCACCAAGCAGGCGACCTCCCCCGCGCTCATTTGGTACGGACCCGGATCAGAACGGATTGAGCTCTCCGGAAAGGTGCTGGACAACTGGGTCGCCAAGACCTCGAACCTTTTGGTTGACGAGCTCGACGCCGAACCGGGGATCCGGATCCGTCTCGACCTTCCGGCGCACTGGAAAACCCTGGTCTGGGCGCTGGCTGCCTGGCAGACCGGCTGCACGGTACTGGTCGGCGATGCTCCGGCAGACGGCATCTCGGCGCCGGACGTTACGGTGACCGCCTCGCAGGCCGCCCTGGACACGGTTGAGGGAACCGTGGTGGCGGTGGCCCAGGGGGCGCTGGAACTCCGCTGGACCGGAGGGCTTCCCGCTGCCGCCGTCGACTACGCAGCCGAGGTCCGCAGCTATGCGGACACCTACGTGCCGGGCTACGAGGCGGAGGAGAGCTACACCGCGCTGCACAGCACGCTGGGGCAGCGCCTGACCCTCACCTACGCCCAGCTGGCGGAAGCGGCCGACGGCGGGAAGCAGCAGACGCTGCTGGTTCCGACCGCGGCGGAGCTGCCGGCCGTGCTGACGGCGGCGCTGCGCACCTGGGCCGCGGGCGGCACCGTGGTGCTCGCGTCAGATGAGGTTCAGGTCACGGAGCGGCTGCTGGCCGCCGAGAAAATTACTGCCCGGCTGGAGGCGTAGGCTCCGCTTCGAAACTGGACCGGCCGGCACCGGGGTTCGGCAGGCCGGCCTTCGGTTCCCGGGCGCGGCCCGGTTTGCGGGTGGTCTTTTCGTCCAGAAGATCGTAGTCGCCCTGGAAACCCGGCTCCTCGTCGAGCTCGGCGTTGAAGACCCAGAACCGGTAGGCAAAGAAGCGCAGGATGGTGGCCACGCCGATTCCCAGGATGCCGGCGAACCCGAGCATCTTGGCATCGGTGATGCCCAGCGGATACTGGGCGACCCAGGTGAAACCGCTCGAGATGACGATGCCCACGCCGTTAATGATGAGGAACAGGATCAGTTCCCGTGTGACGTTGTTCTGGCGGCGGCGGCGGAAGGTCCAGAAGCGGTTGGCCACCCAGGAGAAGAGCGTGGCCGTCAGTGCGCTGATGATGCGGGCCTTGGTGGCGCTGCCTTCCAGTGGTCCGTGGAAGAGGATCCACCACAGTCCGTTGTCCACGATGAAGGCGAAAGCTCCAACGGTGCCGAACTTTGCGAGTTCCCGCCAGAACAGCGAGGCCAGCCCTCTAATGCGCGCAGACAGTGATGAAAACATGATCCTCCGAGGCCGTTGGTGCGCCGCCGGCCGGAATTGCCGAAGCTGGACACAGTACCCGCCGCAAGGAAACGCGGACGGTAAGGGCACAATATTACCCCCGGATCGTGGGAGTTACCTGAGCGCACAGCCCGGAGGCGTCTGCACAAAAGGGGTTTACGGTCTCTTTTCGGTAACCTGATCTTGTGAGCTTTCCTATAATTGGCGTCGTCGGCGGTGGCCAGCTGGCCCGAATGATGGCCCCGGCTGCAGTAGCCCTCGGTTTTGAACTTCGAGTCCTGGCCGAGGGACCCGACGTTTCCGCGGTGCCCGCCGTGGCCTCCGCAACGGTCGGGGACTACACCGACCTGGCAACCCTCTCCGCCTTCGCCCGCGGCGTCGACGTGCTGACCTTTGACCACGAACACGTTCCGGGCGAACATCTGCGGTCCCTCACCGGCGCCGGGGTCAACGTGCAGCCGACGCCCGACGCGCTGGTCCATGCCCAGGACAAACTCGTGATGCGTGCGGCAGTTGACCGCCTGGGCCTTCCCAATCCGCGCTGGGCCGCGGTCTCGGGGATCGACGACCTGGTGGACTTCGGCAAATCCGCCGGCTGGCCGGTGGTCCTCAAGACGCCGCGCGGAGGCTACGACGGCAAGGGCGTGCGGATCATCAACGACGCCGCGGAAGCCGCCGGCGCGGCGGACTGGTTTACCGGAGAACCGCTCCTGGCCGAAGAGAAGGTTCCCTTTTCCCGGGAACTCTCCGCATTGGTCGCCCGGACACCGGACGGCAGCGCGCTCCCCTGGCCCGTGGTCCACTCGATCCAGGTGGACGGCGTCTGCGACGAAGTCATCGCCCCGGCCCAGGAGCTGGACCCGGCCGTGGCATCGGCCGCGCAGGACGCCGCCCTGCGCATTGCAGCGGAACTGGGCGTCACCGGCGTCATGGCCGTGGAGCTCTTCGAAACGCCGGGACGCGGCGCCGGGTTCCTGATCAATGAACTGGCCATGCGGCCGCACAACTCCGGGCACTGGACCATGGACGGGTCGGTGACCGGCCAGTTTGAACAGCACCTGCGGGCCGTCCTGGGCCTTCCGCTGGGCGCCACCGATGTCCTGGGCGGCGTCGTCGTCATGAAGAACTATCTGGGCGGTGCCAACACTGATCTGTTCAGCGGCTATGCTCAGGCACTGGCCGCCGAGCCGGCGGCCAAAATCCACAGCTACGGCAAGTCGGTCCGGCCGGGCCGCAAGATCGGGCACGTCAATGTGGTGGGCCGCAGCGCTGCGGACCTGCCGCGGGTGCGGCGAAGCGCCGAACACGCCGCTGCCATCCTCCGCGACGGCCGCGATTCCCAGAAGGAGAACTCATGAGAACCCGCGACACCCCCCTGGTCGGACTCGTCATGGGCTCGGACTCCGACTGGCCCGTCATGGACGCGGCTGCCGCGGCCCTGGCCGAGTTCAACATTCCCTACGAGGCCGACGTCGTGTCCGCCCACCGGATGCCGACCGAAATGATCGAGTACGGCCAGCAGGCCCACCGCCGCGGGCTGCGGGTGATCATCGCCGGGGCCGGCGGCGCCGCGCACCTGCCCGGCATGCTGGCCGCGGTGACTCCGCTGCCGGTCATCGGCGTGCCGGTGCCGCTGAAGTACCTCGACGGCATCGATTCGCTGCTGTCGATCGTGCAGATGCCCGCCGGCGTGCCGGTGGCGACCGTTTCCATCGGCGGCGCCCGGAACGCGGGCCTGCTGGCCGTGCGGATGCTGGCCGCCGGCACCGATCCGCTGGCCGCCCAGCTGCAGCAGCAGCTGCTCGAGTTTTCCTCCGGGCTGCGCCAGAGCGCCCTGGCCAAGGGTGCCAAGCTGCGCACCTCCGTCACGGTCACCGACTAGGACCGCCATGGACCAGGGGAACGGAAACAACGACGCCGGGATGCTCACCGATCCGGTGCGCAATCCGCAGTCAGCGCCGTCCGGAGCGCGCACCAAACGAGCCTTCATCCTGCTGCTGCTCACGCTGGTGCTGCCCGGCTCGGCCCAGGTGGTCGCCGGAAGCCGCAAGCTGGGCCGCCGCGCACTGCAGGTGACGTTCACGGTCTGGGCCTTCGTCCTGGCCGGCCTCGTTCTCGCGCTGACCAACCGGGCGCTGCTGGTGAACATTGTCACCAACGGCTGGGCCTCCTTTGTCCTCATGGTTGTCCTGGTGCTGCTGGCCGTGGGCTGGGCCCTGCTGTTCCTCAATACGCTGCGCATCATCCGGCCGCCGCTGCTGGAGCGCCGCATGCGCCCGCTTGTCGCCGGCCTGCTGGCTGTCCTGATGATCGGCACCAGCGGCGGCCTGGCCTACGGCGCGTACATGCTCAACGTCGGCCGCGGTGCCGTCGGCAGCATCTTCGCGTCAGGACCGTCACTCGATCCCGTGGACGGGCGGTACAACTTCATGCTGATGGGCGGCGATGCCGGCGAGGACCGCACCGGCCTGCGCCCGGACAGCATGTCGGTCATCAGCGTTGACGCCAAGACCGGCGAGTCCATCACCTTCAGCCTTCCCCGCAATTTCCAGAACGCCCCCTTCCCCGCTGATTCCCCGCTGGCCGAGGTGTACCCCGACGGCTACAACTGCGGCGACGAGTGCATCCTGAACAGCCTCTACCAGACGGTCATGGAGAACCATCCGGACCTGTACCCGGAGTCCACCGACCCCGGAGCCGAAGCCATGATGGATGCCGCATCCGGCATCCTCGGGTTGGAGGTCCAGTCCTACGTGATCGTGGACATGGAGGGGTTCTCCAAGCTGATTGACGCCATGGGCGGCATCACCATCAACGCCGGCGGCTGGGTGCCCATCACCGCCGGTGAAATTCCCGGCACCAACCGGCACTACCCGCCGGACGGCTGGATCGCCCCGGGCACCCAGAAGATGGACGGGTACACCGCCCTCTGGTACGCCAGGTCCCGTGAGTTCGCGACCGACTATCACCGGATCGCCCGCCAGCAGTGCGTCCAGCAGGCCATGGTGGCCCAGCTGGATCCCACCACCCTCCTGACCCGGTTCCAGGCCATCGCTTCGGCCGGCGAGCAGATCGTCAAGACCGACATTCCGCAGGACCAGCTCGGCAGCTTCCTTGATCTGGCGCTGAAGGCCAAGGACCAGCCGATGGAGCGGCTGACCATCGGTCCGCCGGACTTCGGCACCGCGGCCGACAACTTCGTGACCTACCCGGACTTCGACCAAATCCACGCCCGGGTCGCGGAGAGAATCGCCGCGCAGGGAGAAGAAGCCGCCGAACCGCCCGCCGAGGCACCTGCCGCGGACCCCGGGGCGGACCCGGCACCCGAGGCGGCCCAGGAGGCCGCGCCGGAGGCCGGCAGCAGCACTGGCATTGGCACCGAAACCGGGCCGGTGGAGCAGGCCCCGGCCGCTCCCGAGCAGCCGGAAGTCACCGAGGAATACCTGCAGTACCTTGCCGAAATCCAGGACGACGCGACGCTGGGCGAGCTGCTGAACAACAACGGCGACTGCAGCCCGGGGTAACCTCCCTCGGAGAACCGCAACCAACACCTTCGAAAAGAGAGCCATGTACCTGCTGAACAACACACTTCGGCCCTACGCCTGGGGCTCGTTCACGGCCATGGCGGAACTCTTCGGCAGGGAGCCCTCGGGCCAGCCCGAAGCCGAGCTGTGGATCGGCGCCCACCCGGGGGCGCCGTCGGCCCTGGTGCCTCCGGTGCCGGAAGCTGACACGCTGGACCAGCTGATCGCCGCCGATCCCCACCAGATGCTCGGCCGCGAAACCACCGAGGCCTACGGGAACGTGCTGCCGTTCCTCGCCAAGGTCCTGGCCGCGGGCACGCCGCTGTCCCTGCAGGTGCATCCCACCCAGGAGCAGGCGCGGGCCGGGTTCGCCGCCGAGGAGGCCGCCGGCCTGGACCGGGGCGCACCGGACCGCAACTACAGGGACCGGAACCACAAGCCGGAAATGATTTTCGCGCTGACCCCGTTCGAGGTGCTCTGCGGTTTCCGCGAGCCGGACGACGCGGCGCAGATCTTCCGGACCGCCGCGCGGGCCGTGCAGGCACAAGGCGCAGAGGTTCCGGACCTGCTGTCCTGGGCGGTGAACGAGCTGTCCAGCGGGCATGATGCCGCGGCCCGGCTGCAGAGTGTCTTCCGCACCCTGATCAACGACGGCGAGGAGGTCCGGGACGCCGTCCGGCGCACCGCTGCGGCGCTGGCCGCCACCGGTGCCGAAGACCTGGCGCCGTACGCCAAGGAACTCGCCACCGCCGTGGACCTGAACGCGTATTACCCGGAGGACCCGGGCGTGCTGCTGTCCCTGCTGCTCAACCGGGCGTCGCTGCAGCCCGGCGAGGCGCTGTACCTGCCGGCGGGCAACGTTCACGCGTACCTTAGCGGCCTCGGCATCGAGGTCATGGCGTCCTCGGACAACGTCCTGCGCGGCGGGCTGACCCCCAAGCACATTGACGTAGCAGAGCTGCTGAAGACCGTCGATTTCCGGCCGCTGGGCGTTCCGCTGCTGGCGGCCGAACACACGCAGATGGGACAGGAGCTCTATCGTCCGCCGTTCGCCGAATTTCAGCTGCAGCGGATCGAGCTGGAGCAGCGGGCGCAGGACTTCGGGGAGGGCTACTCCCCCGCCGCGTCGATGTCCGGTTCCGACGTTTCGGTCCTGCAAAACGGTCCCACCGTCGTGATCGTGGTGCGCGGGACCGTGGTCCTGGATTCGCCCAAGGGCGACCTGGTGCTCGAGACCGGGCAGAGCGCGTTCATCCCGGCCGCCGAGGCGCCGGTCATTGCCAAGCTCTCCGCGCATTCCGCACAGCACGACGACGGCGCCCTCGCCTTCGCGGTGACTGTCGGCTCTGCCGAGGCCCAGGGAACGGACCCCGCCGAGCCCCGGCTGGCCATCTGAGCCGGTGGCCATCACGACCGAAACCCTGGCCGGGAACATCCGGGTCCGGCTGCTCCGGCGATCCGACGCCGAACTTCTGGCGGCAGCCTACGAACTCAACAGGGAGCATCTGGCGCCGTGGGAGCCGGAGCGGGCCGCGGAGTTCTTTACCGCGGCCGGGCAGCACGCCGTCATCGACGCCAAGCTGGCTCTGCACGAGGCCGGTTCCGAGGTTCCGTGGGTTCTGCTCAGCGGCGGCAGCATCATTGGCTGCGTCACCCTGACGGGCATTGTCCGCGGCCCCTTTTTGAGCTGCCACCTCGGCTACTGGATCGGCCGCTCGTTCAACGGCCGGGGTTTGGCGTCGGCTGCGGCGGCCTTTGCGGTGAAAGCCGCCGGCCGGGATCTGCGGCTGCACCGGGTGCAG
The DNA here is from genome assembly GCF_030125545.1 of Arthrobacter sp. zg-Y1219. Lineage (NCBI taxonomy): Bacteria > Bacillati > Actinomycetota > Actinomycetes > Micrococcales > Micrococcaceae > Arthrobacter > Arthrobacter sp. zg-Y1219. The sequence goes on along the minus strand of NZ_JASKLY010000012.1, from coordinate 84,781 downwards.
GCCGCCACCCTGAAGCACAATGCCGCGTCGCAGAAGGTGCTGGCGCGGTCCGGCTTCGAGGAGATCGGCCTGGCGCCCCGCTACCTGAAGATCGCGGGATCCTGGCAGGACCATGCCCTCTACCAGCGGGTGCTGTACTGATCGGCAGCACCCGCCGGCCGACGACGGCCCGGTACGGCTAGCGGCGGATCTTGGCCTGTGCTGCAGCCGCCAGCCCGCGCAGCTTCCGCAGTCCGTTCTTCGCCAGCGGCAGCGCCGTCGTGAAGACCGGATAAAGGGGTGAGAGCGGTTTGTCCCAGGTTCCGGCGAGCTGGTTCTCGTGCTTCGCCCACCCCATCTTGAACTTGGAAACGCCGTCGTTCAGGAGCCCGTTGAAGTCGTAGCGGACAATGCCGCGCTCCTTCATCTCCCGGATCGCCAGCCACTTCAGCGCGTAGTTCGCCCGCAGATGCTCGCCCTCCTCGGTCATGCCGCCGTAGAGCTCAAACGAGGTGTACCCGCTGGTGGAGAGCCACAGGAAGGCCACGACGTCGTCGCCGCTGAAGGCCGCGTAGACCGGCGAGTCCTCGCCCAGGTTGTCGAAGATGTCCAGGTAGTAGCCGTCTTCGTGGATGCCGAACCCGGCCCGCTCCGCCGTCTGCTTGTACACGGCCAGGCACTTCGGCAGTTCCGCGCGCGTGACCCGCCGGTAGTCCAGCTCCTCGCGGCCGGACTTGCGGATGTACTGCCGGTGCTTCTTGGACATCTCGGCGAGCAGCTCATCTTCGGTCCGGGACAGGTCCAGGATCAGTGTGCGGCCGATCAGGATGGTGTTTTCCGAGGGCCGGAACCCGGCAGCGGGCAGGCCGGCGGCGATGTCGCCGTCGGCGTCCCAATCCGGCTCGATGCTCAGGGCCACGGGCGAGTGGGCGCCCTTGACGTACTCGCTGACGGCACCGAGGATTTCGAGTTCACGGCCGGGAACCGACTGCGGCCCGCGCGGAATGTAGGCGAGCGCCTTGAACGGGAACGGCAGCCGGCGCAGCAGCACCTGGGCGGCGCCGACCACCTTGCCGCCGTCGTCCTGCACCAGCAGGCGCTCAGCGCTCCAGTTGTGCTCGGCCTTGGTCTTGCCCCAGCCCCACAACTGCTGAGGATGTCCGTTGAAACCGTTGACGGTTTCGTTCCAGCGGGCGGAATCGGAACAGGGTGTAACGCGCAATGTCATGCCTTCCAGCCTACCGGGGGTTGCCGGACGCGCCCGCGCGCCCCTGCAGTGGTCCCGCCCACTTGCTACGCTCAGCTATGACCACTTCATCCCCCGGCACCCGCCCCGCGGTTCCCGGCGCCCGAGGATCGGACCTGCCCCGGCAGCTGACAGTCACCGTCTGCTTCATCGTCTGCCTGGTGGGATCCATGATCGGTGTCGGGGTGTTCGGCGGCACTCCCATCGCCCAGGCCGCGGGCGGGGCGCTGAACGCCGACGCCACCTACCTCGCCCCGGCCAGCGGTGCGTTCTCCATCTGGTCCGCCATCTACACCGGTCTCGGCGCCTACACCCTCTGGCAGTGGCTGCCCTCGGAGCGCACCTCGGAACGCCAGCGGTCCCTGGGCTGGCTGGTCGCCGCGTCGCTGCTCCTCAACGCCGGCTGGATCCTGAGCGTCCAGGCCGGCTGGGTCGGGTTCAGTGTCCTGGTCATCGTGGCCCTGCTCGCGGTTCTCGCCGTCTGCTTTGCCCGCTACTCGCGGACGCCGGCCCGCAACTGGATCGAGGCGGTCGTGGTCGACGGAACCCTGGGCCTGTACCTGGGCTGGGTTTCCGTTGCCACCTGCGCCAACATTGCCGCCGCACTGAGCGACGCCGGGTGGAACGGCTTCGGGCTTGCCCCGGAGGTTTGGTCCATCACGGTCCTGGCCGTGGTCGCGGCGCTGGGCGCGGCCCTTGCCGCCTACGGCCGCGGACGGCTGGCTCCGGCAGCAGCGCTGGCCTGGGGCCTGTCCTGGATCGCCGTGTCACGGCTTAACGGCGAGCTGCCCTCCAGCGGCACGGCATTCGCAGCCGTTGCAGCCGCCGTCGTCGTCGCCCTCGCCGCCGTCGTCTACCGGTTCATCGGGCGCAACCGGATCCCGGCCGCAGCCACGGCCCGCCGGTAGACCGGGCGCACACAACGCGCCCGCCCTTCCCCGCCGCCCCGCACCCGCCGCATATCCAGCCACTTCTCCGGGAGACCCCCATGCCGTCCATCCCGGGATCTCTCGTGCAGATAACGCACTCCGCCCCGCTGCGCCCGGAATCTCTCGTGCAGATAACGCACTCCGCACGGTCGTTCTCGCCAGCTAGAGGACCTGATCTGCACGAGAGATTTCTCCGTGCTGCAATATCTGCACGAAGGATCCGGCGTCCGGCCGGCCGCTTACGTTCGTCGCTGCCCTCGCACTACTTCCAAGCGGCACCGAGAGTGCAGGTCTGCCGACTTTCAGCCAACAGCCCGCACCGAAAGTGCAGCTGTGGCGGGCACCACGCACGTTTCCCGCCATAGCTGCACACTCGAGCTGCCGCTTCATCCGCAACCCGCCATAGCTACACACTCGCCGAGGAGACATCCCCGCGAGGCAGCAAAAAACCCCGGACCCGACAACGTCGGTTCCGGGGTTTTCGCCTACCTCAAGGCGGGCCCCAAGGCGGGCTACGAGGCCTACTTCAGGCGGGCGTAGGACTCCCACTTGTGCGACTGGTGCTCGCCGTCGACCACGCGGATGGTTCCGGACTTGGAACGCATCACGATGGACTGCGTCAGCACGCGGTCCTTGGAGTAGCGCACGCCGCGGACCAGGTCGCCGTCGGTGATGCCGGTGGCGGCGAAGTAGCAGTTGTCGCTGGTGACCAGGTCGTTGGTGGACATCACGCGGTCCAGGTCGTGGCCGGCGTCGATCGCCTTCTGCTTTTCTTCGTCCGAGGTCGGCCACAGCCGGCCCTGGATGACGCCGCCGAGGGTCTTGATGGCGCAGGCGGTGATGATGCCTTCCGGCGTGCCGCCGATGCCCATCAGGGCGTCGACGTCGGTTCCCTCGCGGGCGGCAGCGATGCCGCCGGCAACGTCGCCGTCCATCAGCATGCGGGTGCGGGCACCGGCGTCGCGGATTTCCTGCACCAGCGGCTTGTGGCGGTCCCGGTCCAGGATCATCACGTTGAGCTGGTTGATCTTCTTGCCCTTGGCCTTGGCGATCAGGTGCAGGTTCTGCTTGACCGGCAGGCGCAGGTCCACCATGTCGGCGGCCTCGGGGCCGGTGATCAGCTTCTCCATGTAGAACACGGCGGAGGGATCGAACATGGTGCCGCGTTCGGCCACGGCCAGCACGGCCACGGCGTTGTTGAGGCCCAGCGCGGTCAGCCGGGTGCCGTCAATCGGGTCCACGGCGACGTCGCACAGGGCGCCGGTGCCGTCACCGACGTACTCGCCGTTGTAAAGCATGGGGGCTTCGTCTTTTTCGCCCTCGCCGATGACCACGACACCGTTGAAGTGGACGGTGGAAATCAGTGAACGCATGGCGTCGACGGCGGCACCGTCTGCCGCGTTCTTGTCGCCGAAACCGACCCAGTGGCCTCCGGCGATGGCTGCCGCCTCCGTCACCCGGACGAGTTCAAGCGCCAGGTTCCGGTCCGGCTCGTCGTCGCCGACTGCCAGGGCGGGGGAAAGTGTTGAGTACTGAGCGCCTTTGGACACGTCTAACCTCATCTTCGAAATTTCGCTGTGAACCGCTTGTCGAAAACCCACAAACGGCTGATCCTTGTTCCGATCATAGTCTCCGTGGCCTGCGCCACCACCAACGAAACCCTATTCGCCTGCACGAACAATGGTCCAAGTAGGAGTTGGGCGGGCGGATGGGCGATCATTGAAGGGTGAGTGAGCAGCAGCAGGACCCAGAGACGCCCGTAACCCCAGTACTGACCGGCAAGCAGGCCAAACGTGCCAACGCAACAGTGATCGGAATGCTGCTGGCCACCGGCGCTACGCTGCTGCTGGTCCTGGTTCCGGTACTGCTGAACCCGACTCCCAAAGCCACCACCCGCAATGTGGATGTGCAGCAGATTTCCGTCCAGGCCGCGGCCGACGCCGGGTACGCGCCGCTGGCGCCTGAGCTGCCGGAGGGCTGGAGCTCCAATTACGCCCGCTGGGAAGCGACCAGCAGCAGCGGAGTCCCCGTTTGGGAAGTGGGCTATGTCACTCCGAATTCCGACTTTATTCGTCTTTCCGAGACCAATGCCGGCAATCCGACGTGGATAGCCCAGGCCTCCGGGGATTCCATGGTTGCCGGTGAACGCGTCGCCGGCGGCCAGACCTGGGAGCTGCGCGACTCCACCGACGGCGAAGCCAGCATGGTCCTGGAACATGAGGGGCTCACCGTCGTCCTCACCGGCGAAGCGGACCTCGCCGAATTCGACGTCCTCGCCGAAGCAGTGGTTCTCGACCTGGACAAAACACCGGCGCCGTAGCGAATAACCGCCGGCGGCGGGCCCGGGGTTTAGGCTAAGAGGCGTGAATGAACTTCCCGCTTCAGCAATCACTCCGGCCCAGGCTTGGCAGACCCTGCGCGAAGGCAATGCCCGCTTTGTCGCCGGAGAGTCCTCGCATCCCAACCAGGACGCCAACAGGCGCAGCTCCCTGGTCCATGAGCAGAATCCGTTCGCGGTGATCTTCGGCTGTTCCGATTCGCGCCTGGCCGCCGAGATCATCTTCGACCTCGGGCTCGGCGACGCCTTCGTGATCCGGACCGCAGGGCAGGTCATTGACGACGCCGTCCTGGGCTCCCTGGAGTACAGCATCGCCAAGCTCGGCGTGCCCCTGATCGTGGTCCTGGGCCATGACAGCTGCGGCGCCGTGACCGAGGCCAAGCGCACGGTCGAGACCGGAGAGATGCCCGGCGGGCACCTGCGCAACCTCGTTGAGCGCATCACGCCGTCGGTCCTCGCCGCCCAGCGCAACGGGCTGACCGAGGTCAACGACATGGTGGTGGAACACACCAAGCAGACCGCCGAACGCCTCGTGGAAAGCTCCCAGGTCATTTCCACGGCCGTGGAGGAAGGGCGCACCGCCGTCGTCGGCGTTTCCTACCGGCTGGCCGAAGGCGCAGCGGATCTGGTGTCCGGCTTCGGCGCCGTGGTCCACCCCGCCGTGCTGCGTTCGCACCGCTAGCCGCACGTTCCGGCGGTTCCTCCGTGCTTTCCGGAGGGACCGCCGGCCCTCAGGCCGTGTGCGCACCCGACCTCCCGTGACGGCGCGGTTTCTGCCCCGGCGCTGCGGATACTAGGCTTGGGACCATGACTTCTGACACTCCTGAATTCCGCATCGAACATGACACCATGGGCGAGGTCCGCGTTCCGGTCAACGCCCTGTACCGTGCCCAGACCCAGCGCGCCGTGGAGAACTTCCCAATCTCCGGCAAGCCGCTGGACAGCGCGCACATCGAGGCGCTGGCCCGGATCAAGAAGGCAGCTGCCACCGCGAACGCCGAGTTGGGAGTGCTCGACGCCGAGCGCGCCCGGGCGATCGAAAAGGCCGCCGACATGGTGGCCGGCGGTTCCCTCGACGACCAGTTCCCGATTGACGTGTTCCAGACCGGCTCCGGCACCTCCTCGAACATGAACACCAACGAGGTTCTGGCCGAGCTGGCCACCCGCGCGTTGAAGGACACCGGCAGCGACACCACCGTTCACCCGAACGACCACGTCAACGCCTCGCAGTCTTCCAACGACGTGTTCCCGACCTCGGTTCACGTGGCAGCCACGTCTGCCCTGATCAACAACCTGATCCCCGCCCTGGAGCACCTGGCCCTTTCGCTCGAGCGCAAGGCTGTGGAATTCAAGGACGTCGTGAAGTCCGGCCGCACCCACCTGATGGACGCCACTCCGGTAACCATGGGCCAGGAATTCGGCGGCTACGCTGCCCAAGTCCGCTACGGCATCGAGCGCGTGCAGGCTTCCCTGCCGCGCGTGGCCGAAGTTCCCCTCGGCGGCACCGCCGTCGGCACCGGCATCAACACCCCCGCCGGCTTCCCGCAGCGCGTGATCGAACTGCTGGCTGCCGACACCGGCCTGCCGCTGACCGAAGCGCGCGACCACTTCGAGGCGCAGGCCAACCGCGATGCCCTCGTTGAGGTCTCCGGCATGCTGCGCACGATCGCCGTCTCCTTCTCCAAAATCGCCAACGACCTGCGCTGGATGGGTTCAGGCCCCAACACCGGCCTGGGCGAAATCGCCATCCCCGACCTGCAGCCGGGCTCCTCGATCATGCCGGGCAAGGTCAACCCCGTCATCTCCGAGGCCGTGATGCAGGTTGCCGCACAGGTGGTGGGCAACGACGCCGCCATCGCCTGGGCGGGCACCTTCGGCTACTTCGAACTCAACGTGGGCATCCCCGTCATCGCCTCGAACCTGCTCGAATCCATCCGCCTGCTCTCCAACTCCTCACGGATCATGGCGGACAAGATGATCGACGGCATCGAAGCCAACGTGGAGCGCGCGCGCTACCTGGCCGAGGCGTCGCCGTCCATCGTGACCCCGCTGAACAAGTTCATCGGTTACGAGAACGCCGCCAAGATCGCCAAGTACGCGGTCAAGGAAGGCAAGACCATCCGCCAGGCCGTCGAGGAACTCGGCTACGTCGAGCGCGGCGAACTGACCGTGGAGCAGCTGGACACGGCCCTCGATGTGCTGTCCATGACGAAGCCTCCGCAGGCCTAGCTTTCAACACCCCCGGAAGGGCGTCCGGCCATGGAGCCGGGCGCCCTTCCGCGTTCCCGCCCGTTCCTGACATCCCCGCCTGTTCCTGACGTCCCCGCGAACTGGCAGAAACTGCGTCTCTCAGCCCTGAGAAGGACACTTTCTGCCAGTTCGGCGATCGGGCGGGCGGGAACGGGCGGGGTTAGGCGCGTGAATTTGCACTACATGGTCAGAAGTGTAAATATTCACTCCGTGACGAATAGTGCATCCGAGGAGAACTGCGGCCTCCGCGAGCGGAAACGCATCGCAACCAAGCTTGCGATTATCACCGCCGCGCGTTCCCTGACCGCCGCCCACGGTGTCAACGGGTTCACCGTCGAGGAGCTCTGCGAGCGGGTGGGCATTTCCCGGCGCACCTTCTTCAACTACTTCGCCGCCAAGGAAGACGCCATCCTGGGCTCCCCCGCCGACGAAATCCCGGCGGATTTGGCCGAACGGTTCATTGCCGGCGGCACAAAGTCCGATCCCGGAAGCCTCTCCCCCTCGCTGCTGGCCGATTTTGTGGACTTCGCCGTCGCCCTGATGGACCGCATGGCGATCTCCCGCGAAGAAATGACCGCACTGAAGGAAGCCGTTGCCGCCGAACCCCGGCTGCTCGAAAAGGTCCTGCACGGCTCCCGCGAGGCGGCCGCAGCCATGGCGGCCCTGCTCACGGCCCGGGAGGGACTGCCGGCCGAGGATCCCCGCATCCAGGCCACACTGACCCTGTTCGGCTGCCTCACCGAGCGGGCCGGGCCGGCCTTCTTCGAACGGGAGAACGCCCGCGCCTACCGGACGATCCTCACCGAAACCGTCACCGCCCTGCAGCAGCTGTTCGCCGCGGCTGCACCGCTTCCAGGCGTTTCCCCTCCCGCACTTGCACCCACCCCTTCCACCTCTTCCAAGGACCTGCCATGACCACCACCGCCGCGCCTGCTTCCGGGCCGCTGCTGCTGACCCAGAAACGCATCTGGATCATCTTTTCCGCGCTGATCTCAGGCATGCTGCTCGCCAGCCTCGACCAGACCATCGTGTCCACCGCAATGCCCACCATCGTGGGCGAGCTGGGCGGCGTCGAGCACCAGACCTGGATCACCACGGCTTACCTGCTCGCCACTACCATCGTGATGCCGATCTACGGCAAGTTCGGCGACGTACTGGGCCGGCGGAACCTGTTCCTGTTCGCGATTGCCCTGTTCACCCTGGCCTCGGTCGGCTGCGCCTTTGCCACCGATTTCTGGGGCTTTGTCATCTTCCGCGCCATCCAGGGCCTCGGCGGCGGCGGCCTGATGATCCTGTCGCAGGCCATCATTGCCGACATCGTTCCGGCCAACGAACGCGGCAAGTACCTCGGCCCGCTGGGCGGCATCTTCGGCCTCTCCGCCGTCGCCGGTCCCCTGCTGGGCGGCTTCTTCGTGGATCACATGACGTGGCAGTGGGCGTTCTACATCAACATTCCGATCGGCATCATCGCGTTCCTGATCGCTTTCTTCACGCTGACCCTGCCGAGCAAAAAGGCCACCAAGCGCATCGACATCGGCGGTGTCGTACTGCTGTCCATCGCCACCACCTGCCTGATTTTCTTCACCGACTTCGGCGGCCGCGACGACTACGGCTGGACGCACCAGATGACCCTGCTCTGGGGCGCGGGCATGCTGGTTGCGGCGGCGCTTTTCGTGATGGTGGAAAACCGCGTGGCGGACCCGATCATCCCGATGAGCCTGTTCAAGAACCCGATCTTCGTCAACAGCACCGCCATCGGCTTCACCCTGGGCATGGGCATGTTCGCCGCCCTGGCCTTCGTGCCGACGTTCCTGCAGATGTCCACCGGCACCTCCGCCGCCGTCTCCGGCCTGCTGATGCTGCCGATGATGGTGGGCATGATGGGCACCTCGATCTACTCCGGCCTGGCCATCACCAAGCACGGCACTTACAAGAAGTACCCGATCATGGGTGCCGCCCTGGTGATCCTCGCCATGCTGTGGATGACCACGCTCTCCGCCGACACCCCGGTCTGGGTCATCTGCGCCCAGCTGTTCGTGTTCGGCGCCGGGCTCGGGTACATCATGCAGGTGGTGGTGCTCGTGGTGCAGAACTCCGTGCCCGTGGACCAGATCGGCACCGCAACCTCGTCCAACAACTACTTCCGCGAGGTGGGCGCCTCCCTGGGCGTGGCCATCTTCGGTGCCATGTTCACCTCGCGCCTCTCCGACAACCTGCATGAGGTCTTCACCAAGGCCGGCTTCGATCCTTCGGCCGCCGGCGAGGCCACCGCCACGCTGCAGCCCTCAGTGATGGACCAGCTGCCCGAACCGGTCCAGGACGGCATTGTGACCGCCTATGCGGATTCCCTGGCGCCGGTCTTCTGGTACCTGATTCCGTTCCTCGTCATTGCTCTCGTGCTGGCCGTGTTCCTGAAGCAGATTCCGCTCTCAGACGTCGCCGGCATGGTGGCCCGCGGTGAGGCCGTCTCCGGCCCGGAGGCCGACCGCCTCGAGGCCGAGCGCCTTGCAGCCGCGAAGGGATCGTCCCCGGCAGCCGCGGCGGAGGCTCCGGACGCCGACGGCGACGGCGACGGCGACGGCGACGCTGGTGCTCCGGCAGCCCGCAACAACCCGGCAGCGCCGCGCAACAACGACGCCGGATAGCCGCAGCCGCAATAAAAGCAGCAGCGCAGGCCTCCTCTTTCCTTCGGGAAGGAGGAGGCCTGCGTCGTCAGCGGGAAAAGGCGGGGACGCCGTCCGTCTCCAGCGCCAGCCGCAGGAGCAGGGTGTGCCGCTCGCTCAGCGGCGGCAGCTGGTCCAGGGCAAACCAGCCGACGTCGGTGGACTCGTCGTCGTTGACCCGCGCCGTTCCACCCGTGTAGCGGCAGCGGAAGGCCACGTTGAGGAAGGAGCACTGGTCGCCGTTGGGGAACGTGATGGGGCCGTGGGAGCCGACATGGATGAGGTGCTCAACGGCGGCGGTGATCCCCGTTTCCTCCTCCACCTCGCGCAGGGTTCCGGCGGCCGGTTCCTCCCCGGGCTCGAGCATTCCCGTGATCAGGGTCCACCGACCGTCATCCGCCCGCTTAACCAGCAGCACCTGCTGCTCCTCGTTGAAAACGACCCCCGTGATCCCCGGCAGCCAGAGCAGGTCATGGCCGATCTTTTTCCGCAGGGACAGGACAAAATCAGGGGTGGGCATGGCTCTACTGTAGGCCAGGCAGCGCCATGGCCAGGGCGGCGCCGGCCAGCATGAACGGCCCGAAGGCAATGGCCGTCTTGGCCGTCCCCCGGCGCGAGAGGATCAGCCACACCCCCCACAAACCGCCCAGGACAAACCCCGCAACGGTGCCGGCGAGAACGTACGGCCATCCCGCGAAGCCCAGGTACAACCCCAGGACTCCGGCCAGTTTCACGTCCCCGAAGCCCAATCCCGAGGGATTGCTGAAGCGCAACAGGAAGTAGGCGCTGAAGAGCACGACGCCGGCCAGCACCATCGCGGCAATGCGGGCTGCATCGCCTGCCGCGAGGGCGGCCGTGCCCAGCAGCAGCGCCGACACCGGATAGGCGGGCAGCACGATCCGGTTCGGCAGGCGGTGCGTCGCCGCGTCCACGGCGGCGAGCCGCACGGCCAGCACCAGGAAGTACGCGGTGGCCGCGCACAGCATCCAAAAGGCCGCCCCGCCCAGTGACCGGTACTCCCCCAGGATCCCCACCATGGCACCACGGTACGTCATCCCCGCGGCCCGGGAGCCGGGCCGGCGCCGCCCTGTGGACAAACCGGCACGGCCCGGAGGCCAGCCTCAGCCGATCTGCCCGTCTTCCAGCAGCTCCGTCACGAGCGCGGCAATGGGCGAGCGTTCGGAGCGGGTCAGGGTGATGTGCCCGAACAGCGGATGCCCCTTGAGCGTTTCGACGACGGCGGCCACCCCGTCGTGGCGCCCCACCCGCAGATTGTCGCGCTGGGCGACGTCGTGGGTGAGGACCACGCGTGAGTTCTGGCCGATCCGGGACAGCACGGTCAGCAGCACATTCTTCTCGAGTGACTGCGCCTCATCCACGATCACAAAGGAGTCGTGCAGGGACCGGCCCCGGATGTGAGTCAGCGGCAGGACCTCCAGCATGCCCCGGTCCAGGACCTCCTCGAGCACTTCCTTGGAGACCAGGGCCTCGAGCGTGTCGAAGACCGCCTGCCCCCACGGCCCCATTTTTTCGGCCTCGGTGCCCGGCAGGTAGCCCAGCTCCTGGCCGCCGACGGCGTAGAGCGGACGGAAGACCACCACCTTGCGGTGTTCGCGGCGCTCCAGCACCGCTTCCAGTCCGGCGCAGAGGGCCAGCGCGGACTTGCCGGTGCCCGCCCGGCCGCCCAGCGAGACGATGCCGACCTCCGAGTCCATCAGCAGGTCGATGGCCAGCCGCTGCTCCGCCGAGCGTCCGTGCAGGCCGAACACGTCGCGGTCACCGCGCACCAGCCGCACCTGCTTGTCCGCTCCCACCCGGCCGAGGGCCGATCCCCGGCTGGAGAGCAGGACGACGCCGGTGTTCACCGGCTGCTCGGCGGCCGCCGGAATGAACACCGGATGGTGCTCGTACAGGCCGTCGATGTCGGCTTCCGCCACGGCCAGTTCGACGACGCCGGTCCAGCCGCTGTCCCGGACCAGGTCGCTGCGGTATTCATCGGCGTTCAGGCCCACGGCCGACGCCTTGACCCGCATCGGCAGATCCTTGGAAACAACGGTGATGTTCCGTCCTTCATCCGCCAGGTTCCGTGCGACGGCGAGGATCCGGCTGTCGTTGTCGGTGCCCCGGATGCCGGCCGGCAGCACGTCCACCGACACATGGTTCAGTTCCACCCGCAGGGTTCCGCCGGATTCCCCCAGGGGGATGGGGGCGCTCAGCCCGCCGTGCTCAATCCGCAGGTCATCCAGCAGGCGCAGGGCCGCCCGGGCAAAATATCCCAGTTCCGGATCATGGCGTTTCTTTTCCAATTCGGTGATGACCACCAGCGGCAGGATGACCTCGTGCTCGGCAAACCGCAGGATTGCCTTCGGGTCCGAGAGCAGCACCGAGGTGTCCAGCACGTAGCCTGCCGGGTCGCCGCCGGCGCCGGGTGCTGCGGCTGCCGCCGGAGCGGCAGAGGAAGAGGTTCGCGGGGAGGAGGATATGGCCACGGGAAACTCCAGTCAGGGGCGCTGCCCCGGATCGCTGGGCGGAGAGATCAGCGGGTTGCTGATCATTAGCACCAAGGTACGCCGGACGTGCCCGGCGCCGCAGCAGGACACGGTCCTGTTCCTGCGTCTTCGCGGCGGGTTTACCTGCCGTTCACCCGCGGATTTCAGGAACCGAAGCGGCGCTGCCTGCTGGCGTAGTCGCGGAGGGCACGCAGGAAGTCCACGCGGCGGAAGTCCGGCCAGAGTGCCTCGCAGAAATAGAATTCGCTGTACGCGCTTTGCCACATCAGGAATCCGGAGAGCCGCTGCTCGCCCGAGGTGCGGATCACCAGCTCCGGGTCCGGCTGGCCGCGGGTGTAGAGATACTCGGCAATCTGGGTGTCGCACAGCTCTTCGGTGATCTCGGCTATCGTCTTGCCGTGCGCAGCGGCGTCGTTCAGGAGTTCCTTGACCGCGTCGACGATTTCCCGCCGGCCGCCGTAGCCGATGGCGACATTGACGTGCAGTCCGTCGGCGTCGCTGGTGCTGCGGCCCAGGGCGTTGAGCTTGTCGGCCAGGTTGGCCGGCAGGATGTCCAGGGCTCCGACGGCGTTGACCCGCAGGTCGCCCTTCTCCCCCAGCCGGTCCAGCGTGTTGCCGATGATGTCCAGGAGCGGCTCCAGCTCGTCGGCGTCGCGGTTCAGGTTGTCGGTCGAGAGCATGTACAGCGTCACCCGGCGCACGCCCATCTCCTGGCACCAGCCCAGGAATTCCAGGATCTTGTCGGCCCCTGCCTGATGGCCGTCGCTGGTCGGAGCGCCTGCCAGTTTCGCCCAGCGGCGGTTGCCGTCCACCATGACGCCGATGTGCTCGGGGATGCGGTCCCCGGCCAGGCTGCGGCGCAGCTTGCGCTCGTAATAGGCATACACAACGCCTGGAAACCTCATGCGGAGCCGCACCTGCCTGTCCTGTGTGCCGGAGGAAAAACGTCTCCGCGGTGGTGGGAGGCGCACTAAAAAGTGTATTCCCAAAAAGGTGCCCGCACTTTCCTCCTGAAGCGGCGCGCTCCGCTGCGGCCCGCAACCCGCAGCCGGACACACAGCCGGGCACGGAGTGCTGCGGCGGGCCGGACGCTGCCGACGGCTCCTTAACCTACTGCTCCGTAGGTTAGGATTTTCAGCATGGCATCTTCATCGTCGTCAGCCCCGCCAGAGCGGGACCCAAACTCCCGCAGCACTCCCGGCCCGGTGGAATCCGCCGTCGAGCACGTTGCCGACATCCTGGAGATCAAGCCGAAATTCCGCGGCTGGCTGCATGCCGGCGCCACCCCGTTCGCCCTGGCCGCCGGGATCATCCTGGTTGTCCTGGCCCCGACATCCGGAACCCGGATCGCGTCCGCGGTCTACGCTGTCACCGGTGTCCTGCTCTTCGGAGTCTCAGCGGTTTATCACCGGGGCAACTGGTCGCCAAAGGTGAAGCGGATGCTCAAGCGGCTGGATCACACCAACATCATGCTGGTGATTGCCGGCTCCTACACGCCGCTGGCCTGGGCCCTGCTTCCGCCCGAAAAAGCCAAGGTGCTGCTCTGGTTCATCTGGGGCGGCGCCGTTGCCGGAGTTGTTTTCCGGCTGGTGTGGCTCAACGCGCCGCGCTGGCTGTACACCCCGGTCTACATTGCCCTGGGGCTGGCTGCGCTGATCTACATTCCGGATTTCTTCGCGGTGCTTCCGGCCGCGGCCGTGCTGGTCTGCGTGGGCGGCGCCATGTACATCATCGGCGCCGTGATCTACGCGATGAAGAAACCCAATCCGTCCCTGGACTGGTTCGGCTTCCATGAGATTTTCCACGCCTTCACGCTGGCCGGCTTCGCCTGCCACTACAGCGCCATTCTGATGGCGGTGCTGTCGGTCGGCGCGTCCTAGCGCAACCCGGACGGCGCGTCCCGGCGCCACCTGCTCAGCCCTCGCCGAGCAGTTCCTTCAGCTCTGCGGCCGTGCTGACCGGCCGGCGGCACACCATTCCCCGGCACAGATAGGCAACTGCCGGTTCGGCGCCGGGATCCCGCCCCTCCAGCAACGGCACGCCGGTGCTGCCGGCCGATCCGCTGCCGTCCGATTCGCTGCCGGGCTCCGTCTTCGCTCCGGTCACCACCCGCCAGGCGACCACCAGGCCCGGGCCGCCGGCGTCCCGCGCCGCGCGGAGCAGGGCCTCCACTGCCGGCTCCTCGGTGCCCGTCACCGCCAGTTCCCGGGGCCCGTCAAGCAGGAACTGCAGCACCGACATGGCCCAGCCCACGGCCTGGGGTGCACGCGGCGCCACGACGTTCACATGGGCCAGCAGGGACTGCGCCAGCGCCCGGTGCCGCTGGGACCCCGAATAGGCGGAATAGGTCAGCAGGGCACCGGCGAACAGCGCGGCACCGCTGGGCGTGGGGCCGTCCAGCGGATCTGCGGCTGCTTGCGCCCCCTGGGCGTTAACCAGCTGGTTGGGACGAATGGCGGTGTCCTGCAGCTGGCCTCCGGTCAGGAACCGGTCTTCGGCCGCTGAAACCAGGAATTCGGCCGCGGTGAACCACTGCTCGCTGCCGGTTGCGGCGAACAGGGCAAACAGTCCTTCGGCCGCTGCGGCGTAGTCCTCCAGCTGACCCTCAAAGGACGACGCGCGCCCGTCGTGGGAGACGCGCCTCAGCGTGGGCCCCACCCGGTGCACGCGCAGCAGGTAGGCCGCTGCGTCCTCGGCCGCGCTCCGGATCCGGCGCGCGGCCTCGTGCTCCCCCGCATCGGCCAGTACGACGGCGGCACGGGCCAGCGCTGCCACGGCCAGCCCGTTCCACCCGGCCACCACCTTGTCGTCCCGTTCCGGCTGCGGACGCCGGTTCCGGGCGGCCAGCAGGGCAGGACGGCAGCCGAGCCACAGCTCCTCCTCGGCAGCGTTTAACCGGCGGCCGAAGTGCAAAGTGCTTCCGGCATCGCCGTCGGCCCCGGGTGTTCCGCCGTGGGCGGCCATGTTCCCGGAGTCCAGGTCCAGCAGGCCGCTGACGGCCGCGGCGGCTTCGTCGCCCAGGACCTCCGTCAGCTCTGCCGCAGTCCAAATGTAGGTGCCGCCTTCCACCCGGTGGCCGTTCATCACGGTGTCCGCGTCCAGGGAGGAGGCGAAGCCGCCGTCGGCGACCTGCAGCCGGGTGATCATCCAGTCAGCCGTTTCGCGGGTCACGCGCAGGGCAAGCCGGCGGTCCCCGGCGTCCTGGGCGGTCCGCGCCCACTGCGCATACAGGGCCAGCAGCTGCACGTTGTCGTACAGCATTTTTTCGAAGTGCGGCACCGCCCATCGGCGGTCAACGGTGTATCTGGCGAAGCCGCCCTCGAGCTGGTCGTACAGGGCACTGCGTGCCATGGCGCCGAGGGTGCGGTCCGCCAGCGCCGCGGCGTCGGCGGCGGTGGAGGCACCGCTGCCGGCGTGGGCCAGCAGGAACCGCAGCACGGTGGAGGGCGGGAACTTCGGTGCGCCGCCGAAACCGCCGAATTCTCGGTCCTCGAGGGTAACCAGGGCTTCAACTGCCGCCGACAGGGTGCGGCCCGACTCGGCTTCCGCCTCCGCGCCGGCACCGTCCAGCGCACCGGAAGCCAGCGCATCAGCTTGGATCGGGCCCAGCAGCCGCCGGTTTCCCTGCTGGCCGGAGGCCAGATGCGCGGCCAACTGCGCGGCGCTCTGCTCGACCTCCTCCGGCCGGTCCGCCCAGGCCGTGGACACGGCTTCCAGGACGTCGCGGAAGGAGGGCAGTCCCTGGGCGGGGCGCGGCGGAAAATACGTGCCGGCGTAAAACGTCCGGCCGTCCGGAAGAGTGAAAACGCTCATCGGCCAGCCGCCCTGGCCGGTCATGGCCTGCGTGGCCGCCATGTAGACGGCGTCCACGTCGGGACGTTCCTCGCGGTCCACCTTGATCGAGACGAAGTGTTCGTTCAGGTACGCGGCGAGCGCCGGGTCTTCGAAGGATTCGTGCGCCATGACATGGCACCAGTGGCAGGCGGCGTATCCCACCGAGATGAAGACCGGCACGTTCCGCCGCCTTGCCTCGGCGAAGGGTTCATCCCCGAAGGGCCACCAGTCCACCGGGTTGCCGGCATGCTGGCGCAGGTAGGCCGAAGCCTCGTCGCGAAGTCTGCCGGCCATGTCCTGCTCCTAGCCGCGTTCGGGGGAACGCGGCGGTCCGCCGTCGTTCCCGGTCGCCGGACGCTGCGAATCGGGGCCAAGGTCCTCAGCGCTGGGGATGAAGACGTCGGAGCTGATGCCGGTGCGCGCCTGCTCGCGGTAGCGGACCCGCCGGACGCGCTTGACCATGTCGCGGATGAGGAAAACGATTGCCAGCACCAGGAACAGGGTCGCGAGGAAGCCCAGCAGGCCGGGAGTGACATCCGCGATGCTCAGGCCGGATTTGAGCTCGCCTTCCTCGGTTCCGCCTGGATTGACGAGCAGGGGCAGGCTGTACAGGAAGTTCACTAGGTATCTCTCTCTTGGCAGCGGGCGGCTTCACGCCGTCCCTGCCCTCTATCGTATGCCAGCGAACAGGTCAGTTTCCGGCAGTTCAGTCTCTACTCTTGACTCGATCAGCGAATAGTCCTCCCACGGCCACACCTTCCGCTGCGTCTCGCAGTCAACGGCAAAGAAGAACCCCTCCGGATCAACCTGGGTTTGGTGGCTCTTCAAAGCCCGGTCCCGGGCCTCGAAAAAGTCTCCGCACTGGATTTGCGTAGTGGTGGGATGCGTGGGTGCCGGAGGCTGGTGGCCCTCGGTGTCGGCTTCCTGCCAGGCCGCGATGCGCTCGGCGTACGGCGAGGCGATGCCTTCCTCCACAAGCGCCTGATGCAGTGCCCGGAAGCGCTCGGGGTTGAAGGCGCGGTCGTAGTAGAGCTTCAGCGGTTCCCAGGCTGCGCCCGTGCCCGGATACTTGTCGGGGTCTCCCGCGGCATTGAACGCCTCGACAGCCACCTTGTGGGCCATGATGTGGTCCGGATGCGGATAGCCGCCGTTTTCGTCGTAGCTGATGATGACGTGCGGGCGGAACTCACGCACGAGCTTTACCAGGGGCGCCGCTGCGGTCGGCAGCGGTTCCAGGGCGAAGCATCCCGCGGGCAGATCCGGCAGCGGATCACCCTCGGGCAGTCCGGAATCCATGAAGCCCAGCCAGCGGTGCTGCACGCTCAGTTCCCGCTGCGCGTTGGCCATCTCGTGCCGCCGCAGTCCGGCGAGGTCCCGCTTCGCCGCTGCGCTGGATTCCATGGCCGGATTCAGCACGCTGCCGAGTTCCCCTCCGGTGCAGGTGGCCACCATCACGTCGACACCCTGTGCCGCATAAAACGCCATCATCGCCGCACCCTTGCTGGCTTCGTCGTCGGGATGAGCGTGCACGGCCAGCAGCCGCAGCGGTGCTGACTGGCTGGAATTGTTCTTTGAGGCGGTCGACACGAAGCAGCTCCTGATGGGTCGGCGAAAGGTGGACGGCAAACTCGGATAAAATGGAGAAGTGAGCACTGAGGAAGGTCCTGTCAAGCAGCCAGCCCCCGAGCAGACCCCGGATGGTTTTCCGTCCGCAACAAGATTAGCCAATCGGTACGGCACCCCCAAGCCGGGCCTGTCCCGCCGGACCAAGACCATCATCGGCGGCGCCGCGGTGCTGCTGGGGTGCGCCGGAGCCGCGTGGATCGCTGCCCCCTCGCCCGGCGGCGACGTGACCTTCAAGGACGTGGGTTTCAGCATCCCCGACAGCGGCAGTGCCGTCATCGATTTCCAGGTCACGAAGGACCGCGACGCGACAGCCACCTGTGCGGTCCAAGCCCTGAACGACGCGTACGCAGTGGTGGGATGGAAGCAGATCACCATCGGTCCCGCGGAGGACGAGACCACCGGCCAGCGGGTGGCCATCCGCACGGATTCCCTGGGCGTCACCGGCGGCGTCAATGCCTGCTGGATCACCGAGGAACCCTAGCCCCGGCCGCCGATGCACGGCGGCGCATGCGGTGCAGGTTTCCGGCGGATTACCAAGCCCGCGAGGTTCTTGGGTAAACGCGCTTAGCGAACTAGTATGGAGCCTACGTTATGCCCCGCCCAGGTGATCAGCACAGTGACCGGTCACCGCCCGGCGGGGTCTTTGCTTGTCAGGCCATTCCGGCCCCCAAAGCGTATTCGCACCTGCCGGACCAGATCGTTTGGTCCGGTCGTCACTAAAAGGAGAGACCCGTGTCCACCAACAGCGCACCCGCCGCTTGGCTCACTCAGGAGTCTTACGACCGTCTGAAGGCCGAACTGGATCACCTGTCCGGTCCCGGCCGCACGGAAATCGTGGCCCGTATTGAGCAGGCCCGGTCCGAGGGCGATTTGAAGGAAAACGGCGGGTACCACGCAGCCAAGGAAGAGCAGGGCAAGGCCGAGGCCCGCATCCGCCAGCTGACTCACCTGCTGCGGACCGCCCACGTGGGCGAGGCCCCGGCCGACGACGGCATCGTGGAACCCGGCATGCTCGTCGAAGCCAAGATTGCCGGCGACGTGGAGACCTTCCTGCTGGGCAGCCGCGAAATCGCCGGCGACTCGGACATCAACGTCTACAGCGAGAAGTCGCCCCTCGGCGCGGCCATCCAGGGCATGAAGGCCGGAGACGTGGCCAATTACACCGCCCCGAACGGCAAGAGCATCTCGGTGGAGATCATTTCCGCCAAGCCCTACTCCAGCTGATTTTCGGCGTTACAGCGGGTCCTTCCATCGGGAGGGCCCGCTTTTGCTTGTGCGTCCGCGCTGCCGGTGCCGGCTGAGCAGCACCGCCGCCAGCACTCCCCCGGCGGCACCGAAGAGATGCGCCTGCCAGGAGACACCGATCGACACCGGCAGCACGCCCCACAGCAGCGAGCCGTACACCAGGAACAGGATGCCCCCGAGCAGCAGCTGCGCCAGGTCCCGGTTGTAGATGCCGCGGACCATCAGATAGGCGAAAAGCCCGAAGACGACGCCGGAGATGCCCACCGTCAGCCCGCCCCCAAAGAGCCACACCCCCAGCCCCGACGCGAGCCAGGACGAGGCCAGCACCACCAAGTAGCGCCGCACGCCCTCCAGCAGGGTGAGGAACGAAAACACCACCAGCGGCAGCGTGTTTCCCAGCAGATGGTTGATCCCGGCGTGGAGCAGCGGGCCGAAGAGGATTCCGTCCAGCCCGTCCACCCGGCGCGGCAGGATGCCGAGTTGATGCAGCACCGCGGGACCGGCGAACAGGGCCAGGAGATAGCATCCCCAGACCAGGGCGGCCAGTCCGAGCGAAACGAAGAGGGCCGTCCTGGCCCGGTTGGCAAGCACGCCCTACCCGTGCAGCACGATCGGCTGGAACCCCTGCGCGCGCAGGTTGTTCAGCACAAGTTCGCAGTGTTCGTGGCCCTTGGTTTCCATGTTGATGGTGATGGCGACGTCCCCCATGCTGATTGATCCGCCCACCCGGGTATGGTCGACGCCGGTGACATTGGCGTCCGACTCCGCGATGATCCGGGAGATGGTGGCCAGCGAGCCCGGGCGGTCATCCAACAGGATGCGCACGACCAGGTACCGGCCTGCGGCTGCGAGGCCGCGCTGGATGACCTTCAGCATCAGCATCGGGTCGATGTTGCCTCCGGAAAGGATCACCGCCGTGTTTCCCGGGTTCTCGATCTTGCCGTCCATCAGCGCCGCCACGCCCACGGCACCGGCCGGCTCGACCACCATCTTGGACCGCTCCAGCAGGAAGATCAGGGCCCGTGCCAGCGAGTCCTCGCTGACGGTCACGACGTCGTCCACCAGCTCCTTGATGATGGAGAAGGGCAGCTGGCCCGGACGCCCCACGGCAATGCCGTCGGCGATCGTGGATACCTTGGTCAGCGGCACCAGCGCGTCGGCAGCCAACGACGGCGGGTAGGCGGCGGCGTTTTCGGCCTGCACGCCAATGATGCGGACTTCGCGTCCAAGTTCCTTCGCCCGGGTCTTGATGGCCACGGCCACGCCGGCGAGAAGACCTCCGCCGCCCACGCCCATGAGCACGGTGTCGACGTCCGGAATCTGTTCCAGCACCTCCAGGCCGATGGTGCCCTGCCCGGCCACAACGTCCACGTTGTCGAACGGATGCACAAAAACGGCGCCGGTCTCGTCGGAGTAGCGCTGGGCTTCCGCGAGGGCTTCGTCCACGTTGTGCCCGTGCAGCACGACCTCCGCTCCGTGGCCCTGCGTGGCCGCCAGCTTGGGCAGCGCCACCCCCAGGGGCATGAAGATCCGGGCCTTGATGCCCAGGCGCGCGGCCGCGACGGCGACGCCCTGGGCGTGATTGCCCGCTGATGCGGCAACCACTCCGCGGTCCCGTTCCGACGGGGAGAGCTTGGCCATCCGGACGTAGGCACCGCGAACCTTGAACGATCCGGCCCGCTGCAGGTTTTCACACTTCAAATAGACATTCGAGCCGGTTAAGCGTCCCAGTGCCCGGGACATCTCGATGGGGGTCCGGGCAATCACACCGTCCAACAGCTTGGCGGCCTCCTCAATGTCGTCGAGGGTCACAGGCAGTTGGGACAGGTCAGTCACGGTCGCTTCTCGTCTTCTGCGTTGTCTTCCAACGCGTTTTCGGTTTCATCGGTTCTGGAGGGCTGCCCGCCGGCGGCCGCGAACACGGGATCGCGGGCCAGTGCGGGGTCCCCCTCCCATCCCCTGGCGGCGATGTAGCGCACCACGGTGTTGAGGATGGCGAGCAGCGGAACGGAGAAGAGGGCGCCGGGAATGCCGGCTGCCAGCGTCCCGCCGGTGACGGCCAGGATCACGGCCAGCGGGTGCAGGGCGACGGCCCGGCCCATGATCAGTGGCTGCAGGATGTGCGACTCCAACTGCTGGACCAGGAGCACGATGCCCAGCATGATCAGGGCGTTCACCCAGTCATTCGCGACAAGGGCGAGCAGGACGGCAACGAAGCCGGTGACAAACGCGCCGATCAGCGGGACGAAGGAGCCCAGGAAGACGAGGACCGAGAGCGGCAGCGCCAGCGGAACCCCGATGATTGCCGCGCCTGCGCCGATGCCGACGGCGTCGATGAACGCCACGAGCAGCTGCACCCGGACGTAGTTCACCATGGACTCCCAGCCGTGGATGCCGGCGCCGTAGGCGCCGGGGCGGGCACGGCGCGGCAGCAGGCCGGCGGTGAAGCGCCAGATGCGGTGGCCGTCCAGCAGGAAGAAGACCAGGGCGAACAGGGTCAGCAGCACGCCCGCGGCAAAGTGTCCGGCACCGGTGCCAACGGAGAGCGCACCGGACACGATGTTCGCCGAATTCTGCTGCAGCGTATTGGTGGCTTCCTGCAGCAGGGTGTCCATCTGGGTGGTGGTGATGCGCAGCGGACCGTCGGCGAGCCAGTCCTGGATCTGTCCCACGCCGGACAGGGTTTCTCCCCACAGATCCCGGAACCCGAGCGCCAGCTGCCGTCCGACCAAGGTCAGGGCGGCAACGATCACGCCGAGGAAGGTGACGATTGTGACGGCCACCGCCAGCCCGCCCGGCACCTTGTTGCGGCGCAGCCAGGTGGTGATCGGTGAAAGCAGGCCCGCCAGCAGGGCGGCAATCATCAGGGGAATGATCAGCAGGGAAAAGTTGCGCAGGATCCAGACCAGGCCGGCGGCGACCACCAGCACCACGCCCAGCCGCCAGGCCCACGCTGCGCTGACGCGGAGCGCGTACGGCACGTCGTCGTTCCCCCTGCCGGAGCGGACAGCCGCAGCCTGCACCGCTTTGGACGCGGCGATGCTTCGTGCATGAGGTCTCATGCGCTCATCTTTCCACACTCACTGGCTGCGGTTCCCACCTTTACGCGAAGCCGGCGGCCGGGCTGCCGGCCGGTCTTTCCGGGCGGATTCCCCACTCTGCGGCGAAGGCTGTTCCGGGCTCCAGCCAGCGCAGCCCCTCCCCGGAGTTGAGGGCATTGGCTGGGGCGGTCATCGGCTCCAGGGCGACAGCGCAGGCGCGTCCCGGAAGCTTGTCGGTCACGAAAACGTGGACATAGCCGAACTCCGGACCGCTCCACAGCAGCACCCGCCTGCCGTCGGGCGCCTCGAGGCGGTGCCGGAACTCGCCGTCCTGCAGGTCCAGCCCGGTGTAGGCGGCGTCCAGCTTGAGCTCGGAAATCCTGCGGCCGGCCCGGAGGTCGTTCGGTCCGTCGGCGGGTTCCCGGCCCGACGGGATCAGCCGCTCGTCGGCGGTCAGCCGGGTGTTTCCCGAAACGGTCAGTGTCAGGTCCTCCACCGGCACCGATCCGATCCGCAGAAACGGATGCGCGCCGAGGGCAAACGGTGCCCGGCTGCCGCCCACATTTGTCAGGCCCTGCCGCACGCGCAGACCGCCGTCGTCGTCCAGGCTGTAGGTGACCTGGTGAACCAGGTGGAACGGATATCCGTGCTGGGGGAAAATCTCAGCCTTCAGGGTGACGCTGCTGCCGGGCAGGTGGCTGCCGGCAGCAGCGTCACCCGGATCGGCCCGAACGTATCCGGTATTGCGAAGCAGCCCGTGGCTGGCGTTGCCCCGCGAGGGCTCGGTGATGTCCAGTTGCTGGATGCGGCCGCCCAAAAGCCATTTCCCGCCGGCCACCCGGTTGGGCCACGGCGCCAACAGGATGCCGCACGCCGACGGCGGCAGGTCCGTGTCAGGGTAGGTCTCCACGAAGTCGGTGCCGCCCACCGAGTAGCTGCGCAGCGCTCCGGCGAGCGACGCGATGCGTGCTTCCGCGCGGCCGCCGGGGGTGTTGCGGGTGATCTGAAACTGGGTGCCGGTGGCGGGGACAGCCGCCGGATCCGTGCCGGTAGCGCTCATTGCACCAGCCTACAGCCGCTCACTCCTCGAAGTGCGTACTCACCCGGTCGGAGACCACGGCAACCACTCCGGCCGCCACCTCACGGACCTTGACGTTGCGGCTGTTGGAGACGCTGCGCAGAATCTCCACGGCCCGCTGCTGGCTGCAGTTGTTCTGCCCCATGATGATTCCGGCCGCGAGATCCACTACGGTCCGTGATTCCAGGGCGGCCTGCAGGTTGTGGGCCCGATGCGCCTGCGCGTCCAGGCGCAGGGCCAGGGCCAGCGGCGCGGCCAGATCGGCCGCCGCACGTTCGACCCCGCGCACGGCCTCCGGGCCGAAGGCTCCGGGGCGGGAGGAATAGCAGGTAAGCACGGCGGCCGCCGGTTCAAGCCCCGGCACCGGCACGGCGGCTACGGCGGCCACATCCTGTTCCCGGGCCGCGCTCCGGAAGCCAAACCACCGGTTTTCCGTAGCCAGATCGCGGACCACGGCCGAACCTCCGCCCGCCAGGACGACGCCGGCCGGGTCATCCCCCCGCGAACCACCCTGCAGCGCCACGAAGCGCTCCGCACTGCCGGCCTGCGCCGGTTGCCGCCGCGGCCGCACAACCATCAGTGACGTACCCGCCACATCCCAGCCGCCCAGGTGCCCGGCGACCAGGACGGCGAGGGCACTGAGAAATTCCTCCAAGTCCGGATGCTGCAGCAGCAGGTCCTGGAGCCGCAGCGGCAACGCGGCAGTATCCGCCGAGTCGTCCACGTCCGCCCCCTTCCGCCGTTCCCGGGACCTGCCGGTCCAGCCGCTCCCGGAGGAAACATCCCCCGGCGGAACGGCCCGTCCCGGATCCTACGGTCCCGGGAAAGGCAGGCACAGAGTGGTTGGGGAAAAAAGAGGCTTACAGAAAAGAGGCCGGCAGGAAAAATTCCTGCCGGCCTCTGTTCCCGGGGCACGCCCGACCACTGGTCAGGGCGCCCCCAACGCGCTAGTCGTCGCCGCGAAGAATGGCGAGGATGCGGATGATTTCCACGTACAGCCAAACCAGTGTCACGGTCAGGCCGAAGGCAGCGGTCCAGGAGTAGCGCTGGGGAGCGCCGGCCTTCACGCCCTGCTCAATGGAGGTGAAGTCCATGATCAGCGAGAAGGCGGCCAGGCCGACGGCCAGGAGGCCGATCAGGACGCCCAGCGGAATACCCATGATCGTGATTGAATCGCGGGCACCGAACATGCTGTCGGTGGCGCCGAAGATCATCAGGCCCATGTTCACCAGTGAGAATACGGCGTAGCCGATCATCGCGATCATGAAGAAGCGCATGGCCTTGGGAGTGGCGCGGACCTTGCCGTTGCGGAACAGCACCAGGGTCACGGCGAAGACGGACAGCGTGCCGAGCACGGCCTGCAGTCCGATGCCCGGGTACAGGTTGTCCAGCACCAGGGTCAGGCCGCCGAGGAACAGACCCTCAAGCGCTGCATAGGCCAGGATAAGGGCCGGAGCGGGCTCGCGCTTGAACGAGTTCACCAGGCCGAGCACGAAACCGCCGAGCGCACCGACGATCATCAGCGGCGCCGCGGCGCCGGGGATCAGGATCATCGGGACAGCTGCGCCGATGAGGACGACCGCCAGGCAGGCCAGGGTCTTCATGATGACGTCGTCGTACGTCATGCGTCCGGTCAGCGCCGGACCCGCCGAAGGAGCGGTGTAGAGCTCCTGCAGCTGCTGCGGGGTCATCGAAGTCTGGTCCTGCGTCGCCAGGGAACCTCGGTTCATCCTGCTGCCCTGAACCTGGGAGTTGAAATTCTTGCCGTTAAAGACCGGATTACCGCCGAGTGCCATTCAATGTCCTCCATCTGGGGGCTGTTTACCTAGAGCCTACCAATGTCAACGGCGGACGGGGGCGGGAGATTCCCGGGGAACCACCGCTGCCGGTAACAGTTTGGCATAGCCCGCCTGTCGAGAGCCCGCGGAACTGGCGGATCAAGTCGTTACCCGATCGCGACATGCGCCGGATGGGATTGGTCACTGCCTGAAACATTCACTGGGTAGCATAATCCCCAATCGGTGACATCAGTCACAATCAGATCCGCCTAAGGCCTGGGAATTTTTCGGTGCCCGCGGCCGTGGCGTGGAGGTTTTGGAACTTGCTAAGAACATCGGCGCTGACCCGGTATCTGGGGATGCTGGCAGCGGTGGCGGCGATGTTCGCTGCCCTGCTGCTCGCTTCCCCTGCCGCTCATGCAACAACAGCGACACCCTCAGCCCCGCCGTCGGGCAGTGCATCAGCCCCCGCCGCGGACGGTGCCGAATTCAGCGACCGCATCAGCGGCGTGGTGCGGAACGAGGGCGTCCCGGTGGAAGGGGTCCGGATCACGGCCAGCGGCAACGGCTACGAAGCGGAAACGGTAACCGGAGCCAACGGTTCCTGGTCCATCGGCGTTCCCGAACAGGGCGCCTTCGAAGTGGAACTGGACGAATCCTCGCTGCCGGAGGGTGTCGCCCTGGCCGAGGGACAGGAGAACCCGCGCACTGTCACCTTTGCCGGCACCTCCAACATCACCACGCTGTTCCTGCTCGGCGAGGGCATCGTCCTGCAGCAGGAGAGCTTCGCCTCGATCCTGACTGAACGCACCATTGCGGGCCTGAGCTTCGGCCTGCTCCTGGCGCTGAGCGCCGTCGGGCTCTCCCTCATCTTCGGCACCACAGGCCTGACCAACTTTGCCCACGGCGAGATGGTCACCCTCGGCGCCGTCCTGGCTTTCGGCTTTGCGGCGATGGGAATGCCGGCCTGGATTGCCCTGCCGCTGGCGGTGGTCGGAGGCGGCGCCTTCGGCTACGTCCAAGACGCCGGACTCTGGAAACCGCTGCGGCGCCGCGGCACCGGCCTGGTGCCGATGATGATCGTGAGCATCGGTCTGGCGGTTGCCGTGCGCTACATCATCCTGTTCTTCTTTGGCGGAGGCACGCAGCAGCTGCCGGGCGCCCAGAGCCCGCTGCTGGAGCTGGGTCCGGTGTCCATTCCGCGGAACACCCTGATTTCCCTGTTTGTCAGCCTGGCCGTCATTCTGCTCGTGGCCGTGCTGCTGCTGCGGACCCGCATCGGCAAGGCAACCCGCGCCGTCTCGGATAATCCGGCGCTGGCCGCTGCCTCCGGCATCGATGTGGACCGCGTCATTCGGATTGTCTGGGTCCTCGGCGGGGCCCTCGCGGCCATGGGCGGCATCCTCTGGGCCTACTACCGGCCCGGCGTCTCCTTCAACATGGGCCAGCAGATCCTGCTGCTGATCTTTGCCGGCGTCACGCTCGGCGGACTCGGTACGGTGTACGGCGCGCTGATTGGCTCCGTCATCGTGGGTCTTTTCGTGGAAATCTCCACAATCTGGCTGGAGGCGGACCTCAAATACGTGGGTGCACTGGTCATCATGATTCTTGTCCTCCTCGTCCGGCCGCAGGGGATCCTCGGCCGCCGCGAGCGCATAGGTTAGGGGCTTAGCTCAGATGGACTTCGTTAATATTCTTCTCGGTGCACTCAACGAGATCATCAGCCCCACCACGGCGGCCTACGCACTTGCCGCCCTCGGGCTGGCCGTGCATTTCGGCTACACCGGGCTGCTGAACTTCGGACAGGCCGGGTTCATGGCGATGGGCGCCTACGGCTTCGCCATCCCAATTCTGTCCTTCAACGCACCGCTGCCGGTGGCACTGCTGATTGCCCTGGCGGGGTCCGCGATTTTCGCGGTGATCCTGGGCATCCCGACACTGCGGCTCCGGGCCGACTACCTGGCCATCGTGACCATTGCCGCAGCGGAGATCATCCGCTACATCGTGACCACCAACGGCATGACGTCGATCACCGGATCGGCGAACGGCCTGGCGGCCTTCACCGGAGACTTCTACGGCCTGAACCCGGTTCCTCCGGGCAGCTACAACCTGGGCCCCTTCGCCATGAACGAGCGGGACGTCTGGGTTCGGATTGTCGCCTGGACCCTCGTCATCGTGGCCTGCCTCCTGGTGTGGATGCTGATCCGCAGCCCCTGGGGGCGCGTGGTCAAGGGCATCCGCGAGGATGAAAACGCCGTCCGGGCCCTGGGCAAGAACGTGTACGCGTACAAAATGCAGGCCCTGATCATCGGTGGCCTGCTCGGCTCCCTGGCCGGCATTATCTTCACCCTCCCCCGGGATGCGGTGCAGCCGGCCAACTACGGGACCGAGCTGACCTTCTACCTCTACACCGCACTGCTCCTGGGCGGCATGTCCACCGTGCTGGGCCCGGTCATCGGCGCCATGATCTTCTGGGTCATCCTCTCCGTGACGCAGGGCCTGCTGTACGGCGCCATCGAAGCCGGGTACATCACTTTCATAACCACTTCCCAGGCAGGACAGGTGCGCTACATCCTTGTTGGTGTGGCACTGATGCTGCTGATGATCTTCAGGCCCCAGGGCATCCTGGGCAACAAGAAGGAGCTGGCGTTCGCATGAGTTCCCAGTCAGACGAGCCCGGGCCGGGCGCCCGCGCGACGGGCGCGCATGCCGCGGCCCCCGACGATTACATGAACGACACCCGGGCCATAGCGGCCGACGACGCCGGACCGGGCTGCCGCAAGCGCGATCCGATCCTGGTGGCCCGGAACGTCACCCGGACCTACGGCGGCATCAATGCCGTTGACGTCAAGCACGTGGAGATCCCGCGGAACAAGATCACGGCCCTGATCGGTCCCAACGGCGCCGGCAAGACCACCCTGTTCAATCTCCTGACCGGCTTCGACACTCCGCAGTCCGGTGACTGGCAGTTCGAAGGCCGCGATCTGGCCGGAGTATCCGCGTACAAGGTGGCCCGGATGGGCATGGTCCGCACGTTCCAGCTGACCAAGGTCATGGGCAAGCTCACCGTCATCGAAAACATGCGGCTCGGCGCTTCCTCCCAGCCGGGCGAGTCCCTCTGGCGGGCGTTCCTGCCGCCGCTCTGGCGGGGCCGGGAACACGAAATCACCGAGCAGGCCGACGTGCTGCTGGCCAAGTTCAAGCTGGACACCAAGCGCAGCGACTATGCGGCGTCGCTCTCCGGCGGCCAGCGCAAGCTGCTGGAAATGGCCCGGGCCCTGATGGTCCGGCCCAAACTGGTGATGCTGGATGAACCGATGGCCGGGGTCAACCCGGCGCTGACGCAGTCCCTGCTGGACCACATCAAGAACCTCAAGGCCGAAGGCATGACCGTCCTGTTCGTGGAACACGACATGCACATGGTCCGGCACATTGCCGACTGGGTGATTGTCATGGCCGAAGGCAAGGTGGTGGCCGAGGGCCCGCCGAGTGAGGTCATGAAGGACCAGGCCGTCATCGACGCCTATCTGGGTGCCCATCACGACGTCGACCTCGGCGATTCGGAAGGTTTTGAAAAGCTCGAGGCCCAGCTGGAGCACGATCCGGAGTCCTCCGTGGGCACCGAACCTGACGGCGCGGTCGGCAGGCACATCGATGAACGGAAGGAACAGGCATGACTGCCGAGGCATTCGAGGGCGATTCCGTCGTCAAAGTGACCGATTTGGTGGCCGGATACATTCCGGGCGTAAACATCCTCAACGGCTGCAGCATCGAAGCCCGCCGCGGCGAGCTGATCGGCATTATCGGCCCCAACGGAGCCGGAAAATCGACCCTGCTCAAGGCAATGTTCGGCCTGGTGAAGGTGCACTCCGGGACCGTTGTGGTCCGCGGACAGGACATCACCGGGCTGAAGGCCAACAAGCTGGTCAGCCGCGGCGTGGGCTTCGTCCCGCAGAACAACAACGTGTTCCCGTCCCTGACCATCGAGGAGAACCTGCAGATGGGCCTGTTCCAGGCGCCGAAGCGGTTCAAGGAGCGTTTCGACTTTGTGGCGGACCTGTTTCCCGAGCTGCGCACGCGGCGCGCCCAGCGTGCCGGGTCGCTGTCCGGCGGCGAGCGCCAGATGGTGGCCATGGGCCGGGCACTCATGATGGAGCCGGCGGTGCTGCTGCTGGACGAACCCTCTGCCGGGCTCTCCCCCGTGAAGCAGGATGAAGCATTCCTGCGGGTCCATGAGATCAACCGGGCGGGGGTTTCCGTGATCATGGTGGAGCAGAATGCGCGCCGCTGCCTGCAGATCTGTGACCGCGCCTACGTCCTGGACCAGGGCCGCGACGCCTACACGGGCACCGGCCGTGACCTGATGAAGGACCCGAAGGTCATCCAGCTCTATCTGGGGACCCTGGCGGACACCGCGTAGGCATTCACCACCCGGCACCAACGGAACAGCCCCCGCCATCGGCGGGGGCTGTTCCGTTGGTGCGGTGTTTTGCCGCTGGTTAGAGCTTGCCCTCTTCGGAGCGGCTCGGAACCGGCTTGTTGTCGGCGTCGTACTGGTAGATGCCGATGAAGGCCTCGGTCGGGTCACCGTTCTCGTCGAAGGTCACCGGGCCGGAGTAACCGTCGTAGTCGATGTCCCCTCCGCCGCGCAGGATGGTCACGCAGCCTGCGTAGTCAAAGCACTTCTCGCCCTCTGCCGAAACACCCTGCAGTTCGGCGGCCATGGCCTTGCCGTCGGTGCTGCCTGCCGCCTCTGAGGCCAGGGCCAGCATGGTCACGGCGTCGTAGCTTTCACCGGCGTAGGCCCAGTCCTTCAGGGCCGGGTCCAGCTTCAGCAGTGATTCCTTGAAGTTGTCCGAGGCGAACGGGCCCGGGATGGTTCCCTGGGCTCCTTCGAGCGTGCCCGCTTCGAGGTCCTTGCTGTAGTCGGAGGTGTTGCCGTCCACGAGGAACAGCTGGGTGGGATCGATGCCCTTGGCGGTCAGCAGCGGAACAATGCTCTTGGCCTGTTCGAAGCTGATGACAACAATGGCGTCGGGCTTGGCGGCCACAACCTCGTCCACCTGGCTGCTGAACTGGGATTCACCCTCATTGAACATTTCTTCCGCAACGATCTGGCCGCCGGCGGCCTCAACCGAGCCTCGAATGTTGCTCGCCAGGCCGGTGCCGTAGGCATCGTTCAGGACGATCATGCCGACGGTCTGCGCCCCGCAGGTCATGACGTAGTTGCCGAGGGTGCGCCCCTGCAGCACGTCCGAGGGAGCGGTCCGCCAGAACAGGCCGTCGTCGTCCCAGTCGGTGAAGTCCGGGGAGGTGTTGGCCGGCGAGAACTGGATGACGCCGGCTCCGGTGATCTGTCCGATGACGGTCTTGGAAACACCCGAGGACGCCGCTCCGACAATGCCGCTGACACCCTGGCTCAGCAGATCGGTGACGGACTGGGTGGCAATGTCAGTGGTAGTGTCGCCGGAATCCCGGTGCACAACCTCCATCGGCTGGCCCAGGACACCGCCGGCCGCGTTTACTTCTTCGACAGCCAGGTTCACGCCGGCGATCTCGGGCGGGCCGAGGAACGCCAGGGCACCCGTGGTGGGAAGCAGCGAACCGATCTTCAACGGCGACGCCGTCGTGCCGGTGGAAGCGGGCACTGCCGCGGGGTCACCCTTGGTCCCCGGGTCTTCGCCCTTGCCGCCTTCATTGGGCGGGCAGCTGACCGCTGAGGAAGCGGCAGCAGATGCGGTTGCGGATTCCGATCCGGTGGACTCGGCAGAGGGTGCGTTCTCTCCGCCGCAGGCTGTTGCGAACATTGCCAGGCCGAGCCCGAGCGCCGCGATTTTCGCCGCCCGGCTATATCCGTCTCCCAGGCCAAGGCGACTCGTGGTGCGTAGTGCAGTCATAGATTTTTCTCCCCGATCGAAAGGCGGAGGCCTTTGATGCCGTTTTCAGGTATTCCTGATGAGAAGAAAGCTAGTTGAATAATGAGTCAAACATAAGAGTTTAGGGTTACGTCCTTGTAACTCTCGTCACATAGTGCCGCTTTACCACTTGCCCGGGACACGGACGCGGGTTAGAAGGTCACTCCGCTGCGCAAGATGACGTTGGCATAGGGCGTGGCCTCTCCCGTCCGCACGATCAGCCGCACGGACGGGAGCAGCGCCTTGAACTCCTCATGGGTCACCGTTTCGGGCTGAAGCCCGGCCTGCGCCAGCAGGCTGTCAACGGCGGTGCCGCCGGCCTCCTCAGCCATGATCGCCCCTTCGACCTCGATTTCGTCCAGCAGTGCGCCCAGCACATCGGAAAAGGAAGGGATGCCCTGGACCAGGGCCAGGTCGACGGCAGGGACACCGTCGGGAATCGGCAGGCCGCAGTCAGCGACCACTACCAGGTGCCCGTGTCCGAGCCTGCCGATTGCGGCGTTCAGGGGTGCGTTGAGGATGCCGGTTTTTTTCACGAGACGAAGTCAGCCACGTTTTCGGTGGTCACTGTGGTGACCGGCACCGGAATGCTGGATTCCACGGTTTCGCCGTCCAGCAGCTGGGCCAGGACCTCCACGGACCGCTTGCCCAGTTCGGCGGGCTGCTGGGCAATGGTGGCGGTCATGGTGCCGTCCTGGACTGCCTTGAAACCGCCCTCGGTGCCGTCAAAGCCGACCACGCTGACGTCGGAACCGGCACGGTTGCCCAGCGCCTGGATGGCGCCCAGTGCCATTTCATCGTTTTCGGCGAAGATGCCCGTGACGCCGGAATGGGCCTGCAGCAGGTTGGTGGCCACGTTCAGCGCTTCGGCGCGGTCGAAGTTCGCCGTCTGCTGTGCCGCCACCTTGATGCCGGGGTAGGCCTTGAGCCCCTCGGCGAAGCCGGCGCCGCGGTCGCGGCTGGCCGAGGTTCCGGCCACTCCCTGGAGGATGATGATTTCGCCTTCGCCGCCCATGGCCTTGGCCAGCTCGTCGGCCGCCTGGCGTCCGCCGGCCTTGTTGTCGCTGGAAACCAGGGACTGGATCTCCGCGCCGTTCACCGTGCGGTCCACGGCCACAATCGGGGTTTCGGCGCTCAGCAGCGGGCTGACGGAGGCGGCGGCTGCATCGGAATCGACGGGGTTGATGATGACGCCTTCGGTTCCGGACGTGGCTGCGGTGGCCAGCTGGTTGGTCTGGGTGGCGGAATCGTTCTGGGCGTCCAGGACCTCGAGGTCCAGACCGGCGGCTTCGGCCGCTGACTGCGCGCCGTCGCGCAGTTCAACGAAGAAGGGATTGTTCAGGGTGGACACGGCCAGGGTGACGGTGCCCCCTGCCGCCGCGGCGTCGTCGCCGCGGTTGCAGGCGGTGGTGGCCAGCAGCAGTCCCAGGGATACGGTCACTGCCGCGGTCTTACGGGCGGAGGAGAACTTCATTGTTTTTTCCTTTTGTGGGGGGGTTAGTGGGTGGAATTTTTCCGGCGCAGGGCGTCCGCGCCGACGGCGAGGGCGATCACCAGGCCGATGACGACCTGCTGCCAGAAGGAGGAGACGTTCAGCAGGTTCAGGCCGTTGCGGATCACCACAAGGACGAGGGCGCCGATGAGGGTGCCGCTGATGCGCCCGACGCCGCCGGCCAGCGAGGCCCCGCCAATGACGACGGCGGCAATCGCGTCCAGCTCATAGCCGGACGCGGCCTGGGGCTGGGCCGAATCAAGACGTCCGGAGAGCAGGAGTCCGGCCAGCGCGGCGAAGAGCCCGGACAGCGCGAAGACGGTGACCAGCACCCGGCGGACCGGGATGCCGGAAAGGCGGGCCGCTTCGGTGTTGCCGCCCACCGCGTACATGTAGCGGCCGATCACCGTGTAGTTCAGGATCAGGGCAGCGGCGATGCCGGCGATCACCAGGACCACGATGGGCATCGGAATGGGACCCACATTTCCGCCCAGGAAGGACACCTCGGGGGCGGTGGCGATGGGCCGGCCGTCGGAGAGGACCAGGGTGAGGCCGCGGGCGACGCTGAGCATGGCCAGGGTGGCGATGAAGGACGGCAGCCGGCCGTAGGCAACGGCGAAGCCGCTGACGGCGCCGCTCAGGGTTCCGATCAGCAGTCCGCCGGCCAGCGCCAGCCAGCCGGGGAGGTTGCCCTGCGTGAACATCCACGCCGAACCCATGGCGGACAGGGCCGCCACCGAACCCACCGAGAGGTCGATGCCGGCGGCCACGATCACGAAGGTCATGCCGAAGGCCAGTACGGCAATCACCGAAGCCTGAATGCCGATGTTCAGCAGGTTCGGGCCGGTCAGGAAGTCGGGCGTGGCAATAAAGAGCGCCAGGCCCAGGACCACGAGGCCCACCAGCGCCCCGTTGTCCGCCAGGAACTTCTTAACCCGCGCCCCGGTGTCCGGTGCCTGCTTCCGCGTGGCCTTTTCCGGTGTCTGCACCGCTGCGTTGTTCATGATCCGTCCTTCATCAGTTGGTCTTCCAAATCACGCTGTATGTCGCGCACCGCCAGCGACATCACGGCGTCCTGTGTGGCTTCGCCGGCGTCGAGTTCACCGGCTATGTGACCGCCGCTCATCACCAGGATGCGGTCACTCATGCCCAGCACCTCCGGCAGTTCGCTGGACACCATGACGACGGCGCCGCCGGCTGCGGTGATTGCGTTGATCAGTTCGTAGATCTCCACCTTGGCGCCCACATCGACGCCCCGGGTCGGTTCGTCCAGCAGCAGCACGGTTGATCCGGCCACGATCCAGCGGGCAAAAACCGCCTTCTGCTGGTTGCCTCCGGAGAGGGATCCCACCGCCTGGTCCAGGCTGTGCATGCGGATCCGCAGCCGGTCCGCCACCTCTTGGGCACGTTTGCGCTGGCCGGCGAAGTCCACCACGCCGGCCTTTGCCGTGGCGGCGAGGGTGGCATAGCCGATGTTGTCGTTGACTGCCGCCCCGAGCACCAGGCCCTGCACCTTGCGGTCCTCGGGCACGTGGCCGAGGCCGGCGCGGATGGCCGCTCCGATGTCGGCCTTGGGCAGCTGTTTTCCGCGAACGGTGACCGTTCCGGAGGTATAGGAGTCCGCGCCGGCGATGGCACGCACCACCTCGGTCCGGCCCGCGCCCATCAGCCCGGCCAGGGAGACGACTTCCCCGGCCGCAACCGAGAACGACACGTCGTGGATCAAGCCCTTCATTGACAGTCCCTGCACCTGCAGCAGCGTCTGCGCCGGACCGGTGAATTCACGCCGGCGGGGGAACTGCTGGTCGATGTCCCGTCCCACCATCAGGCGGACCAGCTCATCTTCGTGCGTGTCGGCGGGGACCTCGGCGATGAACTTGCCGTCCCGGAGCACGGATACCGAGTCCCCGATCGCGGCGATTTCGTCCAGGTGGTGGGAAATGAACACCATGCCCACACCCTTCCGGCGCAGGTCCTCGACGACGGAGAACAGGGAGGCGATTTCGCGGTTGGTCAGCGCCGCCGTCGGCTCGTCAAGAATCAGCATCCGGGCGTTCAGGCTCAGGGCCTTGGCGATTTCCACCAACTGCTGCCGGGCGATGCCCAGCTCCCCCACCGGCTGGTCCAGGTCCACGTCGAGGCCGATCAGGTCCAGCGCCGCCCGGGCCTGAGCCTTCATGGCGCGGCGGTCCACCAGCCCGTATTTGCGCGGCATCCGGCCCAGGCAGATGTTCTCGGCCACGCTCATGGACCCCACCAGGTTCAGTTCCTGGTGGATGGTGGCGATGCCGTGGGCTTCGGCAGCCTTGGTGTCCGGCAGGGAAACCGGCTTGCCGTCCACGAGGATCCGGCCGCCGTCGGGCTGGTAGACCCCGGACATCATCTTGATCAGGGTGGATTTGCCGGCACCGTTTTCGCCCAGGAGCACCTGGACCTTGCCCGGGCGCACGTTGACGGTGACGCCGTCGATCACCGTCACCGGGCCAAAGGACTTGCTGACGCCCTCAAGGGTCAGGATGGGATTCTCATTCAGGATGGGATTCTCTTTCATGCTGGGGTTCCTCCTGGAAGGGGCGGGGTCGAGCCGCGGATGATGAGCCTGCTCGGCAGCACCACGGAGGCCGGGGATTCCCCGGCGATTTCAGCGAGCAGCAGGTCAACGGCAAGCCGCCCCATGGCATGGACGTCGTGGGTTATGACGGTCAGCGCCGGGTTGAGCAGCGTGAAGGCTTCGATGTCGTCGTAGGCCACGAAGGCCAGGTCGGCACCGATGGCCAGTCCGCGCTCGTTGCAGACGCCGACAGCGCCGATGCTCATCAGGCTGTCCGCGGCGAGCAGCGCCGTGGGCGGGGCGGGAAGGTCCAACAGCCGGCGTGCCCCGGCCGCACCGCTGGCGGACTGGAAGTCGCCGAGGAACACCAGGTCGCCGTCGTCGTCCGCCCCGGTTTCGGCGACGGCGCCGCGGTAGGCCTGCAGCCGCTCGCGTCCCGTGGACGTCGACTGGGGACCGGCAATGTAGCCGATCCGACGGTGCCCCAGCTCGGTGAGGTGGCGGACGGCGTCGGCGATTCCGCTTCCGTTGTCGGCAGTGACGCTGGGAACCTTGGCGCCGTCAACCACGCGGTCCACGAACACCGTGGGCACCTCGCCGGCCAAGAGGCCCACCAGGCTCCGGGCTTCGCCCTGGGGTGCGGCGATCAGGCCGTCCACGCGCTGGGAGAGCATGACGTCGAGGTAGCGCTCCTGCTGCTCCTGGCTTTCGTTGGCGTTGCCGAAGAGGGTGAGGTACTGAAATTCGCGGGCGCGCTGCTCGACGGCGTGGGCCAGGTCGGCGAAGAAGGGGTTGCGGATGTCGGGCAGCAGCAGGCCGATGGTCTGGGTGCTGGTCTTGCGCAGCGAGCGGGCCTGGGCGTTGGGGCGGAAGCCGAGCTCAGCGGCGGCATCGCGGACCGCCTGGCGGGCGTCTTCGGAGGTGGCGGAATGCCCGGACAGCACCCGGGAAGCCGTGGCTGCCGAGACGCCGGCCAGCCTCGCCACGTCCTTGATCGTCGTTGACCGCACTCTGCTCCCTACACCGTTGTGGAATCGATTCCATGGAATCGATTCCAAGTATGGTGCAGATCATGTGTGCCGTCAAACACGACGCTTCGTGCCTTGGGTTACAGGCCGGCGCGAGGGGGCGTCCGGGGAGGGTTTCGACGGAGGCTAGACGGGAATAACGTCCCACTCCGCGGCGCCGTCCCATTTGATGTACAGGTCCTTTGGCAGGGGCACTCCCCCGCGGTGGTACATGTGGAACTCCACGGCCTCGCCATCGGCCAGGTCCATTCCGGCGGGCAGGTTCTTGGTGTTCACGCCCACCCTGGATCCGTCAACAACCACGTGGCCAAGCACGTGTCCGCTGACGTTGCGCAGCAGATAGGTGTCTTCGGACGGATTTTCGATTCTCAGGGCATCGCTCATGACCGCTCCCGGCGCAGTGGGGGCGGCGTTCCCGTTTGTCCTGCTTATCCCTGCGGCACCGCCCGGATAAGGGTTCCGCGTTCCGTTTTATGCTATTGATTCATGCTACTGACGGGCCTCTGCGCGCCGGAACCCCGCAGTACCTCGAATACGCTCCGCGGCAATAACCCTTTGGGCAAATAAGTGCCCGCTTCGGCCCATCCGCCCTGGTCCCGCTCACCGAATAGCTCCCATGATCGAGCAGAGCCATCACCGTCAGATGGAGGACAGCCCGCTGAGGGAGTTCTCCGGCACCTACGGAGGCTTCTATCTGCTTCCCGGGGAAGCCTGGGGGGTTTCAGTGGCTGCCGACGGGACACCGCACGCGCGCTGCTGTTCCTGCAGCTGGGAGTACGACGTCGGCACGGAGGAGGAAGCCGTCCGGCTCGTCACCTCGCACCTGCGGGTGGCGCATCCCGATGAACCCGGAGTGGTGGACCCGGCGCAACGAACGGACGAGCGACGAGCGGACCCGGCGCAGCAGCCGGCCCGCTGACAACAGTGGTACCCCAGGTCGGACTCGAACCGACAACACATGGATTTTAAGTCCACTGCCTCTGCCATTGGGCTACTGGGGCGGAAGCGGAAAGCTTCTGCTCAAGCCTACTGGATCCCCGCCCCGCCGCAGAAACAACGACGGCAGCCCCTCCCCAAGGGGAGGAACCGCCGTCGTACGTGTTCTGCTGAAGCGGAAGCGCTACTTGGCAGCTTCGGTCTTCTTGGCCGGCGTGGCGGCCGACCGGAAGCCCTCGCGCGGGTTGTTCAGGTTGCGCAGGGAGGTCAGGTCGCGGCCGTAGCTCACGTTCAGGAGCCAGCCGGAGACGACGCGGAACTTGCGCTCGAACATCGGCATGGCCAGGCCGTGGTAGCCGCGGTGTGCCAGCCAGGCCGGGAAGCCCTTGAGGCCGAAGCCCATGATGTTGGCAACGCCCTTGTACTGGCCCAGGCCGGCAACGGCGCCGAGGCTCTTGTGGTTGTATTCCTCAACGCTGCCGATGCCGTAGCGGGCGGCCAGGAGGTTCTTGGCCAGCAGCTTCGCCTGGCGGACGGCGTGCTGGGCGTTCGGAACGCAGAACCCGCCGACCCCGCCGCCGGACAGGTCGGGAACGGCGGAGACGTCGCCGGCGGCCCAGGCGCCGTCGAGGGGGCCGTTCTCGCCGGTGATGCGCAGTTCGGCGTTGGCGCGGACGCGGCCGCGCTCGTCGATCGGGAAGTCAGTGGCGCGGACCATCGGGTTGGCCTGCACGCCGGCGGTCCAAATCAGGGTATCCGCACCGAACTCGCCGGCCGGGGACTTGTCAGCCATGTTGATCAGCTTGAGCACGCCGTTCTCGGCGGACGCCAGCGAGGTGTTCAGCAGGACTTCGATGCCGCGCTCACGCATGCTGGCAACAACCCACTCGGCCTGGTCCGGCTTGACCTCGGGCATGACGCGGCCCATGGCCTCGATCAGGACGAAGCGGAGGTCTTCGCGGCGCAGGCGGTCGTTGATCCGGACGGCATCGCGGGCCATGTCTTCGAGCTCGGTCAGGGTTTCGATGCCGGCAAAGCCGCCGCCGACGACGACGAAGGTCAGGGCGCGGTCGCGCTCCGGGCCAGCGGGCATGAGCGATGCGGATTCGATGCGCTCAAGCACGTGGTTGCGGGTCGCCATTGCTTCTTCGATGCTCTTCATGCCGATGCCGGCCTCGGCGAGGCCCGGGATCGGGAAGGTGCGGGTGATCGAGCCGGCGGCCAGGACAACATCCTGGTAGGGCAGCTCGAACGGCTCGCCGCCGTCGCCCGGCTCAATGGTGGCGGTGCGGGCAGCGTGGTTGATGGAAGTGACCTTGCCGGTGATCAGCTCGGTGTTCTTCAGGTGCATGCGGTGGGACACGACGGCATCGCGGGCCTCGATCGTGCCGGCGGCCACTTCGGGAAGGAAGGGCTGGTACGTCATGTAGGGCAGCGGATCGACAACTGTGACGATCCCGCCCTCATCCTTGACCTTCTTCTGGAGGTTTTTCGCTACATAGAGACCTACGTAGCCACCGCCAACTACCAGGACGCGGGGACGGTCTGAAAACTGTGTCGTAGATGCCATGCCCTCATCCTACCCGAGTTTGTGAAAACCTTCACGAGAGATTGGAGTGTTTCAGCTGACCGGTTTCGGTGTCCTCGGCAACAGCATCTTGCCCCGTGTCGTCCCCCGTCCGGCGACGCGCGCGAACCACCGCTGCAGTGCCTGCGGCGGTGACTCCCAGCAGCAGTCCGCCGAAGCCCAGGACCAGCGCTGCGGGCAGCGGATCGGACCCCCTGTCCGGCGGCAGCGCCACCGGAACCGTGGGCTCCGGCAGGTCCGGTTCCTGCGGCTCGACGGCAACCGGAGCATCGGAGGCCGGGGCTGTGGAGGCATCGCGGCGGTGGATCCGGATCCAGTCCGCAATGTTGCCCAGCGGGTTCGCCGCGACGGAGGGAACATCGGAGGTCAGGGCCGCGCCGGCATCCAGGATGCCGTAGCCGTACAGGGTGTCCTGTCCCGGCGCGCCGGCCTCGCGGGTGGTGCTGATGATCCGGTTAATGACGTCTGCGGCGCTGAGGTCGGGATAGGCGGATCGGATCAGGGCCGCGGTTCCCGCTACCAGGGGCGCAGCGCCGGAAGTTCCGCTCCAGTCCGCGTACCGGATCGCCTCGCCGGGCAGGCCCCCCACCAGGTTTTCCGCCGGGGCGGCAACGCCGATGCTGATTCCTTCGGAGGAGGAATACCGACTCGCTTCACCGTTCCGGTCGACACCGGCCACGGTCAGCACACCGGGGATGGTGGCCGGGGCTCCCACTTGCACCATGCCGACGCTGCGGTTGCCGGCGGCGACCACGACCACAACGTCCTGCTGCTCGGCGTACAGGAAGGCTGAGTCCCAGCTCTCCGGCCAGGATGTGGAGGAGCTGCCCAGCGACATGTTGATTACCTGGGCTCCGTTGTCCACGGCCCACCGGATGGCGTCCGGAATCTGGTCCTCGATGGGGATGCCGGCCGGGTTGTCGGGTCCGATCCAGGCGGAGACCGCCAGCAGCTCGGCTTTGGGTGCCACGCCGATGATGCCCTCGGATTTGGCGGGCGCCGGGGGCTTGGCCGTCTCTTTAGTCCTGCTCGTCGGGCTCGGGTCCGGCGCAACGTCAGGGGCGTGGCCGCGCCCTGCCAGCAGTGTCGCCACCAGGGTGCCGTGGGACGGGTTGTTGCCCAGTCCCCGGCTGCCGGCCGGGTCCCCGGCACCGGAGACGTCGGTGCCGCCGGTGACGGCTCCCGCCAGATCCGGATGGGTGGGATCGATTCCGGTATCGATCACCGCGACCTTGACGCCTGCGCCCTGGCTCACCTTCCAGGCCTCGTCGAACCCGGAGTCAGCGAGCCAGTACTGCTTGTCGCGCCATTCGTCGGCGGAGGCCGGGGCAGCCGGAAGCAGGGTCAGCGCGAGCAGCGCCGCCAGCAGGACCGCGTGGATCCTTCTCCGTGGCAGCCCGGGAACCGCCGACGGATCCGTCACCGCGCTACGCTCAGAGCTATGCCGTCCAGGATGTCGTGCTCGCTGGTCACTGCGGAGGAGACCGCCCCGTCGGTGAGTTCCGCGACCCGGTCCACGATCGTCTGCCAAATCAGCGCACCGGCGCCGATCACGTCCACGCGGCCCGGATGCATGTACGGCAGTGCCGCACGGGCATCCCGGTCCATGTGCAGCAGCTCCGAAGCGGCGTGGTCTATCCGGGCGGTGTCGAGCTCGGTGCCGTGGATGGCACTGGGTGAGTACTCGGGCAGGTGCAGGGCGTGGGCCGTCACCGTGGTGATCGTCCCGGCCACGCCCACCAGGCGGTCGGCTTCGGCCAGCGGCACAGTGGTCAGAACCTGCGCGATCATGTCCAGGACGTCACCGCGGGCAAGGGCGATCTGCGCCTCGGTTGGCGGATTGGAGGTGAGGTGCCGTTCGGTGTACCGGACGCAGCCCATGTCGGTGCTCTTGGCCGCCAGTACGCCCTCGGAGGTGCCCAGCACAAACTCGGTGCTGCCGCCGCCGAGGTCCACCACCAGGGTCTTGGAGCCGTTGCTTCCGCCCAGGACGCTGGTGGCTCCGGCGAAGGACAGCGCTGCCTCTTCGTCGCCGCTGATGACTTCGGGCTCAACGCCCAGCCGCTCCCGGATGCCGTCAACGAACTCGGCGCGGTTTTCGGCGTCGCGGCTGGCCGAGGTGGCGACGAAGCGGATCCGCTCGGCTCCGTGCTCCCGGATCAGGGCGGCGTACTCGTCGGCGGCCTCGAAGGTCCGTTCCAAGGCCTCGGGGGCCAGGCGGCCGGTGGCGTCCACACCCTGTCCGAGCCGGTTGACCCGCATCAGGCGGACGACGTCGGTCAGCCGGGGCGGGCCGTCCTGCGCCACGTCGGCAATCAGCAGGCGGATGGAGTTGGTGCCGCAGTCGACGGCGGCAACCCGCACCGTTGAAGCAGCACCCTGGTTCTGCACTTCACTCTGGTCCGGCACTTCGTCCCCCTGCTGGTCGGTGTCGGCCGCGTCAGCGGTGTTGGCCTCGGCTTTAGCGGCCTCGCGGCGGGCGGCGCGCTTGGCGTCCAGCTCCTCCGCGGAGAGGCCCTGGGTTTTGGTGTGCCGGCTCAGATCACGGCTCGGCACCGCACTTGCGGTGTCCCACGCGCCCTCACAGTAACAGCGATCGCGGGTCCACCAGGGGGAAATGCGGTCCAGGGCTTCATCACCCAGCGGGTTGACTCCGGGACCTGCGGCCAGAGAGTGGCCCACGAGGACGTGGAGGCACTTCACCCGGGTGGGCATCCCGCCGGCGGAGACGCCGTCGATCTCGGGAACGGGGCCGACGCCGGTGCGGGCACCGATGTCGTTCCGCACCTGAAGGTACGCCTCGTGCGCTGCCCGGTAACGGGCGGCGAGCTCGGGGTCCTGTTCCAGCCGCTCGGTCATTTCGTTCATGACGCCGGCGGCTTCGAGCCGGGAGACTGCGGCAGTGATGACCGGGTGCGCCAAATAGTAGGTGGTGGGAAAGGGAATGCCGTTGCTGAGGCGCGGTGCCGTGGTGGCCACGAGGGGGTTGCCGCAGACGCAGCGCGCGCCGATTTCCACGACGTCGCGCGCCGGCCTGCCGAGCTGACGGCTCAGTGTCTCCAAGTCTTCGGAGGTGGGGGTGAGCTGCTGCTGGGTCATGCCGGAGGTTCCTTCCTGGGGGCCTGGACGAGGCCCGGGCTAATAATGTCTGCGTTTCTAAGATTACTGTGCGCAGAACGACGCCGGGGCCGCCGCCGCGGCGGCCCCGCGCCGGCAGCGGGCCTACTGCGCCGCAGCCGACCGCTTCACGGAGTCCCAGAGGGCGTCGACCCACTGCAGGTCTTCCGTTTCCTCCTGCGCCTCCTGCGCGGCGTTTTCCACTCCGTGCTCCCCCTTGACGAGGTAGCGGGTCTCCCCCGGCATCACCAGGAAGATGCGTTCCCGGGCCTGCTGCTTTATGTAGTTGGGGTCCTCCCAGCGGCCCAGCTGCGTTTCCAGGTTGCGGGCCGTCTCCTTCTCACTGGCGATTTCCGCTTCCAGCGCGGAAATTTCCGAGCGCTGATGCAGATAAGTGCTCACCGACGGTGCCAGCAGCACCGTTACGACCAAGGTCACCATGGCCAGGACCAGGAGGCGGCCGGAAAAGGCCTTTGCCGGAACCGGGCGCAGGTCATCGGAGACTTCGTCTGCGCCCGTTCCGGACAACGCTGCCGGAGCCTGTGCCAGGGACCGCCGCCGGAACCTGCCGGCAGCGGCCGCCTTCGCGGTTGTGGCCTTGGCTGCGGCATCGTCGGCTTTCGTGCCGGAGAGCTTCCCGGCCGCTGCTTTTGTGGGAGCAGGTTTGGCTGGCGCTGCCTTGGCCCGAGGCGTTTTCGCCGCGGCGGCTTTGGCTGGCTTGGCCGGGGCGGCCGTCGCCGGCGTTTTTGCCGGGGCGCCCGGAGCAGGTGCACGTTTCGCGGCACCCGATCCGGCGCCGCGGGCTCCGTCCACCGGCTTCGTGGCACTGATGGTGTCCGGATCAGCAGCAGGGCTCCGTCGCCGCTCCGGCCGGCTCCCGCCGGGGCCGGAGACGGTCTCGGCCGCGGCGCCGTCCCCCGCTGAACCTGCTTTGGGGACTTTCGGACGTCGGGTGGGCATGGAACTCCTTGATTCAAAACAACCTGGCGGAACGGCAAAAGAACAACAGCTAAACCCACCGCTCAAAACGAACAGTGATTCAAACACAGGGGTCTAAACGACACTGTGGTTAAACGACACAGTGGTTAAACGACACAGTGGCTTAAACACAGCTGGCGGGCACCCTCATTAACGAGGGTACCCACCAGCAGCAGGCTTACTCTGCCGTGAAACGCGGGAACGCGCTGCGTCCTGCGTAACGTGCGGCGTCGTCGAGCTCTTCCTCGATGCGCAGCAGCTGGTTGTACTTTGCTACGCGCTCGGAGCGGGCCGGGGCGCCGGTCTTGATCTGGCCGGCGTTGGTGGCCACGCAGATGTCGGCGATGGTGGTGTCCTCGGTTTCGCCGGAGCGGTGCGAGGTGATGGTGGTGTAGCCGGCGCGCTGGGCCATGGTGATGGCATCCAGGGTTTCGGACAGGGTGCCGATCTGGTTGACCTTGACCAGCAGGGAGTTCGCGG
This sequence comes from Arthrobacter sp. zg-Y1219, assembly GCF_030125545.1. Taxonomy (NCBI): domain Bacteria; kingdom Bacillati; phylum Actinomycetota; class Actinomycetes; order Micrococcales; family Micrococcaceae; genus Arthrobacter; species Arthrobacter sp. zg-Y1219. The sequence goes on along the minus strand of NZ_JASKLY010000012.1, from coordinate 42,179 downwards.
CGTTGTTCTTGATGCCGGTCTCGAGGCGGACCGGGTTGGTGACGAACAGGTCGTCGCCCACGATCTGCACCTTGTCGCCGATGGACGCGGTCAGCGTCTTCCAGCCGTCCCAGTCTTCCTCATCCAGCGGGTCCTCGATGGAAACCAGCGGGTAGTCCCGGACCAGTTCCTCGTAGTACGCGGACATTTCCGCAGCGGAGCGGTTGGTGCCTTCGAACAGGTAGGAGCCGTCCTTGTAGAACTCGGAGGCGGCAACGTCCAGGGCGAGGGCGATGTCGGCGCCGGGGGTGTAGCCGGCACGCGTGATGGCCTCGAGGATCAGGTCCAGGGCGGCACGGTTGGACGGCAGGTTCGGGGCGAACCCGCCCTCGTCGCCGAGTCCGGTGGACAGGCCCTTTTCCTTCAGGACGGCCTTGAGGTTGTGGTAGACCTCAACTCCCCAGCGCAGGCCCTCCGAGTAGGTCTGTGCGCCCAGGGGAACAATCATGAACTCCTGGATGTCGACGTCGGAGTCGGCGTGCGAACCGCCGTTGAGGATGTTCATCAGCGGGACCGGCAGGACGTGCGCGTTGGGTCCGCCGAGGTAGCGGTACAGCGGCAGCGCCGCTGATTCGGCGGCGGCGCGTGCCACGGCCAGGGAGACGCCCAGCATGGCGTTGGCGCCCAGGTTGGACTTGTTCTCGGTTCCGTCCAGGTCAATCATCGCCTGGTCGATGGCACGCTGGTCGGCGGCGTCGAAGCCCAGCAGGGCCGGCTGGATCTGCTCGATGACCGCTTCAACGGCCTGCAGCACGCCCTTGCCCTGGTAGCGGGTCTTTTCGCCGTCGCGGCGTTCGTTGGCTTCGAAGGCGCCGGTCGAGGCGCCGGAGGGGACCGCGGCGCGGCCGAACGTGTCATCATCAAGCAGAACCTCCACCTCAATGGTGGGGTTTCCACGGGAATCCAGGATTTCGCGGGCGTGAATGGCATCGATGATTGCCATGGGAATGCTCCTGTTCGTTGGAACGCTAGGGGTAACTACAGCGGCAGGCAATGAGCCAAGCTCCGCTGTCTGGTTCCAGACTAGTTGAAACCCGCGCCGTAGTAAGGCCCTGCACCGCCATAATGGCCCTGCGGTAGGCTCCGCAGCCGCCTGCAGGGCTCCCGGCCCGGCTAGGCGCCGGCGGTGAAACGGCGGACCGCGGACCGCAGCGCGGCTTCGGCATCCAGCCCCTGGGCCTGCGCCTGGCGCACGACGGCGAACAGGTGATCTCCCAGCTCTTCCTCACCGTGCCACGGCGGCAGCGGCCGGTTCGCCGGGTCCGCTGCAGGTACCGGAATCCCGGCGCGGCGGGCCCGGTCCTGGGCTTTCGCGGCCAGCAGGAGGGCCGGAAGCCCGGCGGGGATGCCGTCGAAGGGTGAGGTTCTCCCTGGTTTTTCCTGCTTCTTCACGTCGTCCCAGGCGCGTTCGATTTCGGCTGGATCGTCGGTGGTGCTTTCCCGGACGGAGCCGTCGGGGGCGAAGACATGCGGATTGCGCCGAATCATTTTGGCCGTTAGCGAATCCACCACGTCGCCGATGCCAAAGTGGCCGGATTCTTCCTGAAGCCGGGCGTGCAGAAGCACCTGGAACAGGACGTCGCCGAGCTCCCCCGCCAGCTCCTGCGCGTCTTCCGGCCCGGTGTGGCCGGTTTCCACGGCCTCGGCCACCTCGTAGGCCTCCTCGATGAGATATTCCAGGAGGGACTCATGGGTGAGCGCGGCCGTCCAGGGACAGCGCTCCCGCAGGACAGCGATGACCTCGGCCAGCCGGGTGAACCGCTGGCCGAGGTCATCGCCGGAAGTGCCGGGGGCCGAATCAGCCACGGAGCTGGTTGAAGCCTTCAGTGACGTAGGCGGCCAGGGCGTCGCGCTCCTCCAGTGGCAGGAACGCGGCGTCGACCGCATTCATGGTGAGTTCGAGGATGTCGTCGAGGTCATAGTTGAAGGTGTCCGCGAGCAGTTCGAACTCGCCGGTGAGCGTAACACCGCTCATCAGCCGGTTGTCGGTGTTCACCGTGACCTGGAAACCGGTCTGGTAGAGCAGGTCGATCGGATGGGATTCGATGTCCCCGCCGAAGGAGGCGATGGCACCGGTCTGCAGGTTGGACGAGGGGCAGATTTCCAGCGGAATGCCGCGGTCCCGGACCCATCCGGCCACCTGGCCGATGGTCACCATGCCCACGGCGCTGTCGTCCCCTGCACCGGCCGGACTGTCTTCGGCGTCCTCGTTGTCGAACTCAACATTGATGTCCTCGGCGATGCGCACGCCGTGACCCAGGCGCAGCGCCCGGCCGTGGACCAGTGCGTCCCGGATGCTGTCCACTCCGGCGGCTTCGCCGGCGTGCACGGTGACCGGGAACTGGTTTTCGGCCAAGTAGGTGAATGCCTCGCTGAAACGCGAGGCCGGGAAGCCGTCTTCCGCGCCGGCGATGTCAAAGCCGGAGGCACCGTTGTGGCGGTGCCGGACGGCCAGCTCTGCGATTTCCATGGCACGGTCGGCGTGGCGCATGGCGGTGATGAGCTGCCCCACCTGGATCAGGCGGCCGCTCGCTTCCACGGCGTCCACACCGGCGTCCAGGCCCTCCTGGACGGCTTCCACGGCTTCGTCCAGGCTCAGGCCGCCCTGCAGGTGCTGCTCGGGTGCCCAGCGGATCTCGGCGTAGACAACGCCGTCGTCGGCCAGATCCTCCACGAACTCGCGTGCCACCCGGGACAGGCCTTCGCGGGTCTGCATCACGGCAATGGTGTGGTCAAAGGTTTCCAGGTAGCGCGGCAGCGAACCTGAATCCGCGGACTCGCGGAACCACTCACCGAGTGCAACCGGGTCCGTGGAGGGAAGCTCGTGGCCAACCTCCGCGGCAAGTTCGATGATGGTGGCAGGGCGCAGGCCGCCGTCGAGGTGGTCGTGCAGCGAGACCTTGGGCAGGCTGCGGATGTCGAGGCGCGGGTCAGAGGCGGGAAGCAGAATAGGCTCAGTCACGCTGCCAACTCTACGTGAGCTGCGGCACTCGTTGGTGCGCGTGCCTAGGGCGTTTCGTTCGGCACCCGCTGCGCGGCTTCCTCGGCGGGGAGCTCTGCGTCTCCGGGGCGCGCTGCGTCTTTGGGGGTCTTCAGCGGCGTGGGGCCGCGAAGCTTGGTGATGAGCCGGTCAATGACCAGCCCGAGGACCATTGCGACGGCGATCGCGACCACGACGCCCAGGAGATGGTTGTCCTCGAACCAGGAACCGGCAAGCGCGCCAATGGCAACGCTGTAGGCTGCCCAGACCAAGGCCGACATGGTGGTCAGGCTGACGAACAACCGGCGGGGGAAGCCGGTGGCGCCGGCGGTCAGGTTGACGACCACGCGTCCGATCGGAATGAAGCGGGCAATCAGGATCAGCGACACGGCCCGCTTGTCCAGTTCCTTGCGGGCCCACACGAAGCCTCGCTGCATCCGCGGTCCGCGCATCCAGCGGTACCGTTCGGTGCCGATCCGCCGTCCCATCAGGTAGGCCAGGTTGTCGCCCAGAAAGGCTCCGCCGGCCGCTGCCGCTGCCACCAGCCACAGGTTGGGGCCGGCTCCGGTGGCCACCAGCGCCGACAGTCCCACTACCAGGGATTCGCTGGGAACCGGCGGAAAGAAGCCGTCGATCAGGCAGAACGCGAATAATGCGAAGTAAACCCACGGCTCATCGGCGGAGGTCAGGATGAAATTGTTGACACTGTCCACTGCGGCGCTCAGCACGTCCAGTCGGCTCCCTCGGATTGGTCTCTGGTATCTATAACGATGCCATCAACTCATTGGTGCCCGCCAACCCCGCGCCCGCCGCCTGCCCGCCCGCCCGGGCCGGGGCAGGGCGGGCAGGTGGGGCAGGGCGGGGCGGCGGGCGGCGGCCGGCGGTTCAGCACGGCCGATGGGCGGTGCCTAGCCGATGCGGTCGATGATCAGCTTCTGCGCGGGGCGGGATCCTTCGGGAGCAATGACGACGGCGTTTTCCAGCGCCTCGCGGGCCCGGTCGAACTTCTCCGGTGTATCGGTAAGCAGGGTCATCAGCGGCTGGCCGGCCCGGACGGTGGCTCCGGGCTTGGCATGCAGGCGGACGCCGGCGCCGGCCTGCACCACATCCTCCTTGCGGGCACGTCCTGCTCCCAGCCGCCAGGCAGCCACGCCCACGGACAGGGCGTCCAGCTCCATCAGGACGCCGTCGGCGGGCGCCAGGATGGTTTCCGATTCCCGCGCCTGCGGCAGCGCAGCCGCCGGGTCCCCGCCCTGGGCGGAAATCATGCGCCGCCAGACGTCCATGGCCCGGCCGTCCCGCAGGGCAGCCGCCGGGTCGGCATCCGGGATGCCGGCCGCGGCGAGCATTTCCTCGGCCAGCCGGACCGTCAGTTCGACGACGTCGGCCGGACCGCCGCCGGCCAGGACCTCCACTGATTCCTCCACCTCGATGGCATTGCCTGCGGTCAGGCCCAGCGGGGTGGACATGTTGGTCAGCAGCGCCACGGTGTTCACTCCGGCGTCCTGTCCGAGTGCCACCATGGTTTCGGCCAGTTCACGGGCGTTGGCTTCATTCTTCATGAACGCCCCGGAGCCCACCTTCACGTCGAGCACCAGTGATCCGGTGCCCTCGGCGATCTTCTTGCTCATGATGGAGGAGGCGATCAGCGGAATGGCCTCCACCGTTCCGGTCACGTCGCGCAGCGCGTACAGCTTCTTGTCCGCCGGAGCCAGTCCGGTGCCGGCGGCGCAGATGACGGCGCCGACGTCGGCCAGCTGGGCCATGATTTCCTCGTTGGACAGGTTGGCCCGCCATCCCGGGATGGCCTCCAGCTTGTCCAGGGTGCCGCCGGTGTGGCCGAGGCCGCGGCCGGAGAGCTGCGGCACGGCGACGCCGAACACGGCGACCAGGGGTGCCAGCGGCAGGGTGATCTTGTCCCCCACCCCACCGGTGGAGTGCTTGTCAGTGGTGGCTTTCCCCAGCGAGGAGAAGTCCATCCGGACGCCCGAATTGATCATGGCGGTGGTCCAGCGGGAGATTTCCTGCCGGCTCATGCCGTTGAGCAGGATTGCCATGTTCAGCGCGGCCATCTGCTCATCGGCTATCGCCCCGCGGGTGTAGGCGTCGATCGTCCAGTCGATCTGCTCCGGGGACAGGGTTCCCCGGTCCCGCTTGATCCCGATGATGTCCACGGCGTCAAACTTTTCGCTGCTCATGTGCGGTCCTGCCCTTCCAAGTGCTGCGGTCCAAAGGCATCCGGCAGGACCTCGTCCATGGTCCGGATGCCGCTTACTGTCATTAACTGCATGCCCGGTGCCCGAAATTCATAGAGCAGCTGCCGGCAGCGTCCGCACGGCATCAGGATTTCCCCGGCGCCGTCCACGCAGGTGAAGGCGGTGAGGCGGCCGCCTCCGGTCATGCGCAGCGAGCTCACGAGCGAGCATTCAGCGCACAGCGTCAGCCCGTAGGAAGCGTTTTCGACGTTGCAGCCGGAGATCACCCGGCCGTCGTCGGTCAGGGCGGCTGCGCCCACCGGATACTTCGAGTACGGGACGTAGGCGTGTTCCAGGGCGGCACGGGCAGCATCGAGGAGTTGGTTCCAGTCGATGTCCGGCGCAGCACCTGCCGGGGTGCCTGCTGATTCATTCATTGGGGGTTCCTTCCTCAGCCCTTGATATACGGTATGCCGCTGGCCGCCGGGCCGCGCGACTTACCCACCACGCCGGCGACGACGAAGATGGTCACGAGGTACGGCAGCATGGCCAGGAACTGGTTCGGCACCGGCGTGCCGAGCAGGCTCAGCACGGACTGCAGGTTCGATGCGAAACCGAACAGCAGGGCGGCGAAGAGCGCGCCGATCGGGTTCCACCGGCCCAGGATGAGGGCCGCCAGGGCGATGTAGCCCTGCCCGGACGTCATGTCCCGGTTGAAGGAGGAGACCGAAACGAGGGTGAAGAACGCGCCGCCGACGCCGGCCACCGCGCCCGCGGCCAGCACGTTCAGGAACCGCATGCGGTTCACGTTCACGCCGAGGGTGTCGGCGGCCTTCGGGTGTTCGCCCACGGCACGGGTGCGCAGGCCCCACCGGGTGTGGAACAGGCCGAAGTAGATGCCCGCCACGGCGATGTACATCAGGTAGCCGATCACCGACTGGTCGAACAGGATCGGACCGATGATCGGAATGTCCGCCAGGAACGGAATCCGAATCGACGGCAGGCGCGGCGGGGAGTTCCACTTCGCGGGATCGGTGCTGAGCACCGTGGAGAAGAGGAAGCCGGTCAGCCCGGAGACCAGGACGTTCAGGACTACGCCGACGATCACCTGGTTCACGATGTACTTGATGCTGAACACGGCCAGCACCAGCGAGACCAGCACACCGGCAACTGCGGCGGCGAAGAGTCCCACGAAGGCGTTGCCGGAGAGCGTTCCGGCGACGGCGGCGGCAAACGCGCCGAAGAGCAGCTGACCCTCGATCGCGATGTTCACGACGCCGGAGCGTTCACACAGCACGCCGGAGAGCGCGCCGAAGATCAGCGGGAAGGCCAGGGTGAACGACCCCGCCAGCAGTCCGTAGACGGCGACGCTGGGGCTGCGGGCGCTGCCCACCGACCAGGTGAGGAACGCGGCGATAAAGAAGACCGCGAACATGGCGATGAGCCAAACCGGCACGTGCTGGAACCGGCTGACCAGGACGGCGGACCAGGCGGCCGAGGCCAGCAGGACCACGGAGGAGATCCAGCCCAGCACCGGGGCCGAGACCACGATGTTGGGAAGCTGGATGGCGGCGTTCTCCTCGGTGAGGCGGAACGTCACCTCCGCGGAAGGCGACCCGAGGCCGAAGAGGATGAAGCCGAGAATGGCCAGGGCGCCGAGGATGATCGGGATCTTCCAGCTGCGGATGGCCTGCGCTGCGGCATGCCTGCCGGCGGAGGCGGGGATGGTTGCGGTGCTCATGCTGTTCCTCCGGCTGCCTTGGCGTTCTTGGTCGTGCGCTTGCCGGACGTCTTGAACGCTCCCGGCGGCGGAATCCTGAAGATGGAGCGGACCAGCGGGGGTGCCGCGATGAACAGGACGATCAGTGACTGGACCACCAGGACAATGTCGATGTTGGTTCCGGTGCTGGTCTGCATGGTGACGCCGCCGGCGCGGAAGGCGCCGAAGAGGATGCCCGCGGCAAACGTTCCCCACGGGGAGGAGCGGCCGAGCAGGGCAACCGTGATGGCATCGAAGCCGAAGCTGGCTGCCACGCCGGAGGTCAGCACCTTCTCGGTGCCGGAGACCTGCGCAACGCCGGCGAGTCCGGCGAGGGCACCGGCGATGAGCATGACGATCACGTAGCCCTTGGTGGTGCTGATGCCGGCGTTCCGCGCAGCGGCCGGGTTGGCGCCGACTGCCCGCAGCTCAAAGCCCACGGTGGAACGGTTCAGCAGCCACCAGATGAACACCGTGGCGGCAACGGCCATCACGAAGCCCCAGTGCAGGCGGAACCCGGATCCCAGCAGAGGCGGGAACATGGCGGTTTCATCCAGCTGCGGGCTGATCGGGTTGGTGGATCCCGGACGCTGGAAGCCCGGGGTCGTGAGCAGGAAGAGCACCAGCTGGATGGCGATGTAATTGAGCATGATGGTGACGATGACTTCGTGCGCGCCGGTCCGGGCCTTGAGGAGACCGGCAATGCCGCCCCAAAGGGCACCGCCCAGCGCCCCCGCGATCACCACGACCAGCAGGTGCAGCCCCGCCGGCAGGTGCCAGCTGAAGCCAACCCAGGCGGCCATGGTGGCACCGATCAGGATCTGGCCCTGCGCACCAATGTTGAACAGGCCGGCACGGAATGCCAGGGCGACCCCGAGGCCGGCGCAGATCAGCGGCGTCGCCACTGTCAGCGTCTGCGTCAGCGGATAGATCATCCGGGAGAAGGTCTGGGCTTCGAAGTTGAAGACCGATCCCTGGAAGAGGGCGATGTAGGCGCCCGACGCCGCTGACCAGGCTGCGGCGAAAAGATCCGACGGGCGGCTGAAGAAGTAGGACGCGGCACTGGCGACGTCCTCGTTGGTGAGTGCTATCAGCAGCCCGCCGACGATCAGCGCCATCACGACTGAGAGCACCGAAACCAGCGCGTTGGAGGAAACGATGCGGTGGAGCACCGAGTCGTTCCCGCTTTCCGGGTGGAGCTCGGAGTCGGGGACGGGAACGGCGGGCGGCGGCATAGCTCCGCCCGCGGTTTCGGCAGCGTTCAGCAACCGGGTGTCTTCGGCTGCTGCCTCCTCTTTCCGGTGGGCGGGTTCGCCCTGCTGCCTGTTATCTTTCTCCGGGCTCACTGCGCCCCTCCCTCAATGTCGCCGTCGTGCTGAATGTTGCGGTCGTGCGCAAGTGCTTCTTCGGCGGGCATCCCGGCCATCATCAGGCCAAGGACGTCGCGCGAGGTGGTGCCCGGGACAATGCCCATGAGCCTGCCGCCGTACAGCACCGCGATGCGGTCCGCCAGCTCCAGGACCTCGTCCAGTTCGGTGGAGACAATCAGAACCGGCGTCCCGCCGTCGCGCTCGGCCACGATCCGCTTGTGCAGGAACTCGATCGACCCGACGTCGACGCCGCGGGTGGGCTGGGAGGCGATGAACAGCGAAAGGGGGCGGGACAGCTCACGGGCCATCACCACTTTCTGCTGGTTGCCTCCGGACAGTGTCCCGGCGGCCGCGTGGGCGGACTGGGTCCGAATGTCGAACTCGTCGATTTTCTCGGCGGCGTTGGCTGCCACGACGGCTGGACGCATGGACAGGCCCTTGGCGAACGGGGGCTTGTTGTACCGGTTGAGGATCAGGTTTTCAGCAACCGTGAAAGGGCCGACTAGTCCGTCGACGCTGCGGTCCTCGGGCACGAAGCCCACGCCGGCGTCGATGACCTGGTCCACGCGGCGGCCGACGAGTTCCTGTCCGTCGAGGTTGATGGAGCCGGTGACATGGTCCTGCAGCCCCATGATGGCCTCGGTGAGTTCCGTCTGGCCGTTGCCCTGCACGCCGGCGACGGCGAGGATCTCCCCCTTGGCGATGCCAAAGCTCAGGTGGTCGACGACGGGCTGGCCGGTGTCGGAAAGCACGACGAGGTCCCGGACGGAGAAGGTGACGGCGCCGGGTTCCGCCGGAGCCTTGTTGAGCGTCAGGTTCACGGAGCGGCCAACCATCAGGGAAGCCAGTTCGGTGGTGGAGGCTCCCGGGGCGGCGTCGCCCACAACCTTGCCGCGCCGGATCACTGTGATGACGTCGGAGACGGCTTTGACCTCGCGCAGCTTGTGCGAGATGAAGACTACTGATTTTCCGTCCGCGGTGAGCTGGCGCATGATGGCCAGCAGCTCATCCGTTTCCCGGGGCGTGAGCACGGCCGTGGGCTCATCCAGGATCAGCACTTCGGCATCCCGGATCAGCGCCTTGATAATTTCGACCCGCTGCTGCACACCCACGGGGAGGTCTTCGACGACGGCATCGGGGTCAACGTCGAACCCGTACTGGTCGGAGATCTTCCGGATGCGCTCCCGCGTGGTTTCCAGGTTCAGCGCACCCGCGAACTTGGTGGTTTCATGGCCCAGTGCCACGTTCTCCGCGACGGTGAAGACCGGCACCAGCATGAAGTGCTGGTGGACCATCCCGATTCCGGCGGCCATGGCATCACCGGGGCCGGAGAAGGCAACCGGTTTGTCGTTGACCAGGATTTGTCCCTCTGACGGTTCGTAGAGGCCGTAAAGGACGTTCATCAGCGTTGACTTGCCCGCCCCGTTTTCGCCGAGAAGGCTGTGCACCTGGCCCGGTTCGATCACCAGGTCTATGTGGTCGTTGGCAACCAAGGCGCCGAAGCGCTTGGTGATGCCCTTGAGTTCGAGTTTCACAACCCCAACCAATCTGTTCGTGTCTGAGTGTTGGGCGCCTCCTAAGGAAGGCTACCCGGAACAAAAGGAACCGCCGTCCGCCCGCTGCAACGCAGCCGGACGAACGGCGGTTCAGGAAAGCTGCCTTACCCCAGACTATTTGGGGCTGGCGGCGGATTCCACTGTGATGTCGCCGGCGATGATCTGAGCCTTGATCTCGTCGACGGCCGTCTTCACATCGTCAGGAACGGCGCTTTCCTGGTCATGGTACGGAGCCAGTGCGACGCCGCCGTTCTCCAGGGTGCCGACGTACGGGGTGGCGTCGAAGTTACCTTCGACGTCGGAGGCGATGACTTCTTCCACTGCCTCGCCCATGAGCTTCATGACCGAGGTCAGGATGAACTCGGTACCCACATCGTTCGTTTCGAAGCCGTCGGAGTCAACCCAGACAACCTTGTTGCTGCCGCCGTTGGCGTTGGCTTCGACGACGGCATCCAGCGTGCCGGAGCCCACCGGGCCGGCAACGGGCATGATGATGTCCGCGCCTTCGTTCAGGAAGTTCTCGGTGGTGGTCTTGCCGGCACCGGTGTCGGTGAAGTTGCCGACGAAGGAACCGGTCTGGTCCGCCTTGTTCCAGCCAAGGAGCTGGACGTCGGCGCTGTTCTCTTCGTTGTAGTACTCCACGCCGTCGGCGAAGCCGTCCATGAAGATGGTGACGGTGGGGATGTTGATGCCGCCGTATGTGGCCACCTTGCCGGTTTCGGAGGTGCCGGCCGCTACGTAGCCGGCCAGGAAGGCAGCCTGAGCCGTGTCGTAGATGATCGGCTTGACGTTATCCAGCTCGATGGTGTTGTCATCGACGATGGCAAAGTTGCTGTCCGGGTTGGCGGTGGCCACTTCCTTGGTCGCGTCAGCCAGGAGGAACCCGACCGTCACGGTGAGGTTGCAGCCTTCGCTGATCATGGAGTCAAGGTTCGGAAGGAAGTCGGTCTCGGACTGCGACTGGGCCTCGGAAACCTCGATGCCGAGGTCCGCCTCGGCGGCCTTCAGGCCCTCGTAGCTGGACTGGTTGAAGGAGCGGTCGTCAAAGCCGCCTTCGTCGGAGACGATGCACGCCCGGAAGTCGCTGTTGGCGTTGGCTGCGCCGGTGGAATCTGCCTCTTCCTCGGGCGCGGCACCGCAGCCGGTAAGCAGGAGTGCCGAGACGCCGAGCATGGCTGCGGAAACGCCTGCGTTGCGCTTGAAGCTGCGCGGGGAGTTCTTCAATGTTCCTCCAGGAATGAAATGGGTGCCACGCGCAGGATTATTCTGTTCGAACGCTCGCGAAGAGCATCCGGGCGTCGCGTGGCGCAGCGCTCCGTCCATCAGTGGACCGCGGCATGCCTATCCTATGGGCTTTCGGCGGCGAGTGTGAGCCAGATAACGCTCTTGGAGGGACATTGTTTACATGTTGTTATTATTTGCAAGCAAATTACGCGGACCGGCGTCGCATGACATCCATCGGTGAAACCCGCAGGCCGCCGCTGAAACTAGTGGCGCAGGCCGCGGGCGGCCCGCACCGCCGCAGCGGCCATGACGCTCACGCCGGAGCTGATGGCCAGTTCATCCGGGTTGTAGTCGCCCCGGTGCAGGTCGAACGTTTCGCCGCCGGGAGTCCGGGTGCCCAGCCGCATCAGGGCGCCGGGAACGGCCTGCGTCATCCAGGCGAAGTCTTCCCCGCCCATCGACTGCGGCGCCAGGACGATGGAGTCCTCCCCCAGTTCGGCCCGGGCAGCGGCTTCGATCAGGCTGGTTTCCGCATCGGTGTTGATGACCGGCGGCACTCCCCTCGTGTGTTCCATCGTGACGTCCACGCGGAAAGGCGCGGCAATCTGCCGAACGACGTCGTCCAGCAGCTCACCGGCCGCGTACCAGGCTTCGGCATCCAGGCAGCGCATGGTGCCGGACATGAAGCCGTGGCCCGGGATCGCGTTGGGCGCGGAGCCTGCGTGCATCTGCCCCCAGACCACCGACACTCCGCTGCGCACGTCGATCCGCCGGGACAGCACGGCGGGGACGCTGACCGCAATCTCGGCCAACGCGAAAACCAGGTCCTCCGTCAGGTGCGGGCGCGACGTGTGTCCGCCCCGGCCCGTGAGCTCGATCCGGATGGTGTCCGAGGCGGAAGTAATGGCTCCAATCCGGGTGCCCACCTGGCCGACGTCGATCCGGGGGTCGCAGTGCAGTGCCACGATGCGCGGCATCCCCTCCAGGACGCCCTGCCGAATGACGCCCAGCGCGCCGCCGGGCATGACTTCCTCAGCGGGCTGGAAGATGATCCGGACCCGGCCGCCGAGGTTGCCCGCGGCGTTCAGCCTGGCAAGGACCTGCGCCACCCCCACCATGACGGTGGTGTGGATGTCGTGGCCGCACGCGTGCGTGATGCCGGTGTTGACCGACGCGTACGGAAGGCCTGTTTCCTCCAGGACCGGCAGGGCGTCGATGTCCGCGCGCAGTCCAATCCGCAGCGGCCCGTCCCCTATGTCCACGTAGGCGCCGGTGCCCTCCAGGCGCACGGGGTGCAGCCCCGCCGAGGCCAGGGCTTCGACAATCCTGTCGGTGGTGCGGAATTCCTTCGTTGACAGTTCCGGGTGCCGGTGCAGGTCCCGCCGGAAAGCGATCAGCTCCCCCAGCAGCGGAGCAACACTTCCGCGCATCGACGGAACCGGGGAGCTGTTCAGTGGGATAGTAGGCACAGCTTCAAGGTTAGCCACTGAGGCTGCTGTTACGGGAACCGTGTGACGATGTTCCGTCCCGCAAGCATCCATCTGCCGTTACAGGACGTCGGTGTCGCCGCTGGCCTTGAGGTGCTCCACTGCCTTTTTTACTTCCTGGGCGTGTTCCTTGGTGGTAACCAGCAGCGCGTCCAGGGTATCGACGATCACCACATCCTCGATGCCGATCAGGGCGATGACGCGCTTGGTGTCGGAAACCACAATGCCGGAGGCATTCTCCGAGTAGACCCGCGCCCCTTCCCCCATGACCGTGAGGTCGCTGTTCTCCGCGGCCGGGTTGAGCCGTCCGATGGCGGCAAAGTCTCCGACGTCGTCCCAGTTGAAGATGCCCGGGATCATGGCCACGTCGCCGGCTGCCGCCGCGGGCTCCGCCACGGCGTAGTCAATGGCAATCTTGGGCAGCGTGGGCCAGATCCGGCGCACCACCTCGCGCCGCGCCGGGGTGTCCCAGGCCTCGGCAATTTCCATCAGGCCGGCATAGAGATCCGGCTCGTTCGCTTCCAGGTGCTTGAGCATCAGGTCCACCGGAGCCACGAACATTCCCGCGTTCCAGCTGTAGCGTCCGTTAGCGAGGTAGGTGCGCGCCACGTCTCCCGAGGGCTTTTCCACGAATTCGACGACGGCGTGTGCGCTGGGGGCCCCGGCGATGTCCAGTTTGTCGCCGGCCCTGATGTACCCGAATCCGGTGGCCGGGTGGGTCGGATGGATGCCGATGGTGACGATGTACCCCTGCGCGGCGGTGTGGATGGCTTCCCGCACGGCGTCCTGGAACACCTCGACCGGAGTGATGACCTGGTCGGCGGCAAAGGACCCCATGATGATGTTCGGATCCCGCTTATAGAGGATGGCCGCGGCAAGACCGATGGCCGCCGCGGAATCCTTCGGCTCCAGCTCCAGCACCAGGTTTTTGCCGGTGATTTCCGGAAGCTGCTTCCGCACTGCCTCGCGGTGCAGCGTTCCCGTGACAACCATGACTCGGTCGCCGCTGAGCGGGCGCAGCCGGTCGTAGGTGGCCCGGATGAGCGTCGAGCCGGAGCCCGTCAGGTCATGAAGGAACTTGGGCGCAGCTGCACGGGACAACGGCCACAGGCGGGTTCCGACGCCGCCGGCGGGGATGACGCCGTAAAAGCGGTCAAAGTCCGCTGAGGAAGGATTAGGGCTTACCTGTTCTGTACTCATCAAAGCCAAGATTAGCCGACGGAGCGGCGAGTCCGCCGGAACCGGGCTTCGTGACTTCTGCCCGGTGCCGCCGCGGAGGGTAATCCGCCCGGCTGGAGGACCCCCGCAGAGTGTAACGAGGGTCACATGATAGGGCGTCCTAAATTGAAAGCGTTCCCGGGGAGACCTAGATTATGCTTGAGCTTATATTGCTGTCGCACCGGCGTCATCACTGCGTGGAAGACACGCCAGCGCCGCTTGCGTTGCAGGGAGGAAAATTCAGTGTCGAAGTTACCAGCAGGCACTCTCTACCGCGGCCGTGAAGGCCAGTGGTCGTGGGTTGCGCATCGCATTACCGGCGTGGTGATCTTCTTCTTCCTTTTGGTCCACGTTTTGGATACCTCACTGGTGCGTGTTTCACCGGAGGCCTACAACGTAGTGATCGGCGCGTACAAGAACCCCATCATGGGCCTCGGCGAACTCGGCCTCGTTGCCGCCATCGTGTTCCACGCCTTTAACGGCGTACGCGTGATCCTGATCGATTTTTGGAAGAAGGGCCCGAAGTACCAGCGCCAGATGCTGTGGAGCGTCGTCGGTCTTTGGGTGATCACGATGATCGGTTTCTCCATTCGCCACCTTCCCATCGTTTTCGGGGGCCACTAAGCCATGAGTACATCAACCAACGAGGCCGTCTCCATCGAGGCTCCGCGCTCCGGCCGGATTTCCCCCAAGTACGCCCGTACCCCGGGCGGCAAAGGCAACTTCGAGATGCTGGCATGGTTGTTCATGCGCATCTCCGGTGCCATCCTGATCGTCCTGATCTTCACGCACCTCTTCGTCAACCTCATGGTGGGCGACGGCATCCACGCAGTGGACTTCGGCTTCGTCGCCGGCAAGTGGGCCAGCCCGCTGTGGCAGGTCTGGGACCTGGTCATGCTGTGGCTTGCCATGCTGCACGGCACCAACGGCGTCCGCGTCATCATCAATGACTACGCTGACAAGAACTCCACCCGGATGGCGTTGAAGAGCATTCTCTACATTGCTTCGCTCGTGATTATCGTGCTCGGCACCCTGGTGATCTTCACCTTCGACCCCTGCCCCGCCGGCGCTCCCACGGAGCTGCTCGCGGACTTCTGCAAGGCGTAACCGCGCACGGTCGCACCCCTGACGGGGTGCGACCACCACGAACGATTCACAAGTTTCAACAGAAAGAGCATCTGCTATGCAGGTCCATAAGTACGACGTCGTTATTGTCGGCGCCGGCGGCGCCGGTATGCGTGCCGCAATCGAATCCGGGCAGCGCGCACGCACGGCGGTACTGACCAAGCTGTACCCCACCCGCTCGCACACTGGTGCAGCGCAGGGCGGCATGTGCGCAGCACTGGCCAACGTCGAAGAAGACAACTGGGAATGGCACACCTTTGACACGGTCAAGGGCGGCGATTACCTGGTCGACCAGGACGCTGCGGAGGTCATGGCCAAAGAGGCCATCGACGCCGTGCTGGACCTGGAAAAGATGGGCCTGCCGTTCAACCGCACGCCCGAAGGCCGCATTGATCAGCGCCGTTTCGGCGGTCACACCCGCGACCACGGCAAGGCACCGGTCCGCCGTGCCTGCTACGCGGCCGACCGCACCGGCCACATGATCCTGCAGACCCTGTACCAAAACTGCGTCAAGCACAACGTGGAGTTCTACAACGAGTACTATGTGCTCGACCTGCTGACGGTCACTGACTCGTTTGGCCAGAAGCGCGTTGCCGGTGTTGTTTCCTACGACCTGGCCAGCGGCGAACTGCACGTCTTCCAGGCCAAGTCCGTGGTCTTCGCCTCCGGCGGCGCGGGCAAGGTCTTCAAGACCACCTCCAACGCGCACACCCTCACCGGTGACGGCATGGGCATCGCGTTCCGCCGCGGCATTCCGCTGGAGGACATGGAGTTCTTCCAGTTCCATCCGACAGGCCTCGCAGGCCTGGGCATCCTGCTTTCCGAAGCAGCCCGCGGCGAAGGCGCGATCCTGCGCAACTCCGAGGGTGAGCGCTTCATGGAGCGTTACGCTCCGACCATCAAGGACCTCGCACCCCGCGACATCGTGGCCCGTTCCATGGCCAATGAGGTCCGCGAAGGCCGCGGTTGCGGCCCGAACAAGGACTACGTCCTCCTGGACCTGACGCACCTGGAGCCGGCGCACATTGACGCCAAGCTCCCGGACATCACCGAGTTCGCCCGCACCTACCTGGGTGTGGAGCCGTACACGGAGCCGGTGCCGGTCTTCCCGACCGCGCACTACGCCATGGGCGGCATCCCGACCAACATCAAGGCCGAGGTGCTGCAGGACAACGACACCGTTATTCCCGGCCTGTATGCCGCCGGCGAAGTGGCCTGCGTTTCGGTGCACGGCTCCAACCGGCTGGGCACCAACTCCCTGCTGGACATCAACGTCTTCGGCAAGCGCGCCGGCATCTATGCCGCCGAGTACGCCCTGACAGCCGATTTCGTTGACCTGCCGGAAGATCCGGAAGCTGCCACCGTCGAGCTGCTGGACCTGGTCCGCAACTCGGAGGGAACGGAACGCGTTGCCGAAATCCGCCGCGACCTGCAGAACACCATGGATGCCAACATGCAGGTGTTCCGCACTGCGGAAACCCTCAACCAGGTCCTGACCGACATTGCCTCCTTCGAAGAGCGGTACCGGAAGATCAGCGTCCAGGACAAGGGCAAGCGCTTCAACCTGGATCTGCTGGAGGCCGTGGAACTGGGCTTCCTGCTGGAACTGGCCAAGGTCATGACCGTGGCGGCGCTGCACCGCGAAGAATCCCGCGGCGGGCACTTCCGCGAGGACTTCCCGGAGCGCGACGACGAAAACTTCATGAAGCATTCAATGGCGTACAAGGTTGACGAAGCCGCCAATGCCGAGAACACAGCGGGCATTCGACTGGACACCAAGCCGGTCATCTTCACGCGCTACGAGCCGATGGTGAGGAAGTACTAATGACAACGGAAATTGCGGAGCCCGCCTCCAAGATTGAACTGCCCGCATCTGTGGGCGGGGAAATTCCCTCCTTCGAGATCACGCTGAAGGTTCGCCGCTACAACCCCGAGGTATCCGACGAAGGATACTGGGACGAGTGGAAGCTGACCATGTACGGCACCGACCGCGTGCTGGATGCCCTGCACAAGGTCAAGTGGGAGCATGACGGTTCCGTCTCCTTCCGCCGTTCCTGCGCCCACGGCGTCTGCGGATCCGATGCCATGCGCATCAACGGCCGCAACCGCCTGGCCTGCAAGACGCTGCTGAAGGACCTGGACACGTCCAAGCCCATCCTCGTGGAACCCATCAAGGGCCTGCCGGTGGAGAAGGACCTGATCGTGGACATGGAGCCGTTCTTCCAGTCCTACCGCGAGATCATGCCGTTCCTGATCACCAAGGGCCACGAGCCCACGAAGGAACGCCTGCAGTCCGCCGAGGACCGTGAGCGGTTCGACGACACCACCAAGTGCATCCTCTGCGCCGCCTGCACGTCCTCGTGCCCGGTGTTCTGGACCGACGGCCAGTACTTTGGTCCGGCCGCCATCGTCAACGCCCACCGCTTCATCTTCGACTCGCGCGACGACGCCGGAGACATGCGCCTGGAGATCCTGAACGACAAGGAAGGCGTGTGGCGCTGCCGCACCACCTTCAACTGCAGCGAAGCCTGCCCGCGCGGCATCCAGGTCACCAAGGCCATTGCCGAGGTCAAGCAGGCCATCCTGAGCCGCTCGGTCTAGTTCCGCCAGGCACCAGCCGGAGGCGGCGTCCACAGTCCATCAAGGGCTGCGGGCGCCGCTTTTTGCTTGCCTTTTTTGCTTGCCCCTTCCGCTCCGCCCGCTAAGGTGAACCATGCCCACGTTCGAATCCGTATCCTTTCCCGGCGTCAACAACACCACGCTCGCCGGCACGCTTGACCTGCCCGACGGCGAAGCCAGGGCTTGGGCGGTGTTCTGCCACGGCTTCACGCTGGGCAAGAACAGCGCTGCCGCGTCGCGGATTTCCAAGGCCCTGGCCGGGCACGGCATCGGCGTCCTGCGCTACGACGCCGCGGGCCTGGGCGGCTCCGGCGGCGCGTGGGAGGACGGCACGTTCAGCACCAAAGTCGCCGACGTCTCCAGCGCCGTCGGCTTCCTGCACGCGCAGGGGCGCAAGGTTTCCCTGCTGATCGGGCATTCCCTCGGCGGAGCGGCGGTCCTCGCCGCGGCCGGAAGCATCCCGGAACTGGACGCCGTGGTGACCATCGGCGCACCCTTCCGGCCTTCCCATGTCATGCACCTCTTCGAAGAGGAGATGCAGACCATCCGGCAGGAGGGATCGGCGCAGGTCGACCTGGGCGGCCGCAGCCTGCAGATCCGGGAGGAGCTGCTGCACGACCTTGCCGCGCAGAACCTGACCGAATGCATCCGCGAGCTGCACCTGCCCCTGCTGGTCATGCACTCCCCCACCGACAACACGGTGGGCATCGACAATGCGAGCGAGATTTTCTCCGTGGCGCGGCATCCCCGGAATTTCATCTCGTTGGAGGGCAGCGACCACCTGATGGTGGACCGCGCCCAGACCAGCCGGGCGGCGGACATCATCGCCGCCTGGGCCGGCGTCTACCTGAGCGCCTAGGCCCGGAGGGGGACTTCCTCGCGGAGCTTCCAGAGCCCGGTCGCATCGTGCTCGTACAGCCCAATGGTGCTCACGGTGAAGCGGGCATCATAGTGGCGCAGGGTCTGCATGGCGCTGTCCATGCCGGCGTCGCTCACGTCGTGGGCCACCGTAACATGGGGATGGTAGGGAAAGGGCAGGTCCCGGGCCAGCGGACCGCTCTGCATTTCCTTGTGCAGGGCGGTGCACTCGTCGTAGCCCTCGTCGAGCTGGAGATAGACCACCGGCGACACCGGCCGGAACGTCGCAGTGCCGCGCAGCGAGACGTCAAACGGGGCGTGCTTGCGGGCCACCCGGCGCACATGCGCAGCGGTTGCTTCCCAGTCGTCGGTCTGCGTGGTGGTCACGACGGTGATGTGTGCCGGGATGACGGCCGCCAGCGGATCTCCGAAGGAGGCCCGAGCCCGGCGCAGCTCGGCTGCCATGGGCTCCGGCACCCCGATCACGATGCCCACGCAGGTGCAGCCGGGCGCGGCCGAACTGCCGTCGACGCCCTCGACGGTGTCTGCCTGGATCATCGGATTCCAAAGAGTCATCGGTCAGACCGCTGTGGAGCCCAAAGGTAGAAAACCTACTTTGCTGTACACATCGGCCAGTGTAGCGGATGCCGTTTCCCGGGCCTTGGCGGCTCCCACAGCCAGGAGACGGTCAAGTTCAGCCGGATCCTCGAGCAGGAACAGGGCCCGTTCGCGGATCGGACGGACATGCTCCGTGACGGCCTCGGCCAGGTCCACCTTGAGGTGGCCGTACATTTTCCCTTCGTACTCCTTCACCAGGGTGTCCACGCTCCGGCCGGTAACCAGCGAGAAAATGGACAGCAGGTTGGAGATGCCGGGCTTGGCCTCGCGGTCGAAGCGGATCTCGGCGCCGTCGTCGGTCACCGCTGACTTGATCCGCTTGGCGATGACCTTGTCCGGATCCAGCAGGTTGATCAGCCCGGCGGGGGACGCCGCCGACTTGGACATCTTCGCCGTCGGGTTCTGCAGGTCGTAGATTTTCGCTGCTTCCTTCTGCACAAACAC
This sequence comes from Arthrobacter sp. zg-Y1219, assembly GCF_030125545.1. Classification (NCBI taxonomy): domain Bacteria; kingdom Bacillati; phylum Actinomycetota; class Actinomycetes; order Micrococcales; family Micrococcaceae; genus Arthrobacter; species Arthrobacter sp. zg-Y1219. Next base: position 22,687 of record NZ_JASKLY010000012.1, on the reverse strand, counting down.
CTCCGGAATGATGAAGGTGTCGCCGTAGCGGGAGTTGAAGCGCTTGGCCAGGTCACGGCTGAGCTCAACATGCTGGCGCTGGTCTTCGCCCACGGGCACGCCGTGGGGGTTGTACAGCAGGATGTCGGCGACCTGCAGGATCGGGTACGTGAACAGGCCCACGGACGCCGCGTCGGCGCCGAAGCGCTGCTGCTTGTCCTTGAACTGCGTCATCCGGGAAGCTTCGCCGAATCCGGTCAGGCAGTTCAGGACCCAGGCCAGCTGCGCGTGCTCGGGAACCTGGGACTGGACAAACAGGGTGGCCTTGTTCACATCGACGCCGCCGGCGATGTACTGGGCGGCGGTGACGCGGGTGCGCTGGCGCAGGTCCGCCGGGTCCTGCGGCACGGTGATGGCGTGCAGGTCCGGAATGAAGAAGTACGCGTCGTACTCCTCCTGGAGCCGGACCCAGTTCACCAGGGCGCCGAGGTAGTTGCCCAGGTGCAGGGAGTCTGCCGAGGGCTGCATCCCCGAGAGGATGCGCTGGCGGCCGGTGGCGGTGGATGTGCTCATGGTGTTGACCCTCAGAACTGGTAGTCGACCACTACGGGAGCGTGGTCTGAGAAGCGGCTGTCGTAGGTGGCGGCCCGGTCGACGACGGCGGAGACGGCGCGTTCGGCCAGCCCGGGCGTGGCCAGCTGGTAGTCGATGCGCCAACCGCTGTCGTTGTCGAAGGCCTGACCGCGCCAGGACCACCAGGTGTACGGGCCGGGAACGTCGCCGGCAAGCTTGCGGGCCACGTCCGTGTAGCCGATCTCGTCGCTGAAGAACCGGTCAAAGTAGGCGCGTTCCTCGGGGAGGAAGCCGGCGCGCTTGACGTTGCCCTTCCAGTTCTTAATGTCCAGGGGCGTGTGCCCGACGTTGAGGTCGCCCACCAGCAGGACAAAGTCGCTCTGCTGCTTCAGCGCGGGCAGCCGTTCGGTCATGACGTCCAGGAAACGATACTTGTCGACCTGCTTGGGGGTGTCCACCTCGCCGGAATGGACGTAGGCGCTCACCACCGTCAGCAGCTTTTCGGCGCCGTCAACCGGCACCTTGAAGTCGGCTTCGACCCAGCGGCCGGAGAGCGCAAAGTAGTCGTCACCGATGTGCTCGCGGGTGGCCACGGGGGCGATCCTGGAGGCGATGGCCACCCCGGCGCGGCCCTTGGCTTCAGCTTCGGCGTGCAGGATCTGCCAGTCGTCGCCGAGAAGTTCCCGGACCACGGCGTCGGGGGCGCGGACTTCCTGCAGGCAGAGGATGTCGACCTCCCGCTCCGCCAGCCAGTCGGCCATCCCGCGCTTGTAGGCGGCGCGGATGCCGTTCACGTTCACCGTTGCAATGCGCAGCGTCTTTGCCGGACCGGCGGCTTCTCCTGCTGATGCCAAACTCACGCGAATAACCATACTCCTCAGTAGCATGCGGTTCATCTTGGAGCGCGGGCCGCAGAGGGTCCGCGCGGGCGGTGCTGGGGCGGGGGTGCGGTGCTAGTCCACCAGGGTGCCCTCGACCGGGCCGCCGTCGTCCTTCTTGATCATGGAGCGTGCGTTGTGGGAGGTAATCTCAATGGTTTCCAGGGCCCGGCTGACCTGGTCTTCGTCCTTGCCGAGGTTCTCCCGGATCACGCGGGACTGCACCTGGACGATTTTGAAGCTGTGGTCCAGCTTCTGGTCGCGGATGGTGGTGGCCTCGTCAACGACCTGCACGGCGGGAGCGCCGCCGGCCGCCCGGGTGAGGTTGTCCTGCGCTTCGGCAAGCTTCGCGCCGGCCTTGCGGGCAGCTCCGCGGACACTGAAGACCACGAAGGCAAACAGGCACAGCCAGCCCAGCGAGATGATGACGACCAGCCACCCCACGACGTCGTTCTCGTTCGCCGCAAACACCACGGCCACAAGGAACACAAGCAGCATGAGGGTCATGCCGAAGGTAGCCATTTTCTGGCTTACTCCACGGCGGGCTTTGGACGAGGGCTGCGGCATTTTGCCGTTGGGGAGCGACTGCATGGCTTCATTGTCTCAAACTCGGAGCCCAGCCGTTAAAACGTCCTCCCGAGGCGAAATCGAAGTACCCGAAGCCCCGGAGGTCCCTCGGCAAAACGGCTCGACGGCGGCCGGCCTATTGCGTGGTGTAGGCACCGTCCACTGCGTACTGGGCGCCGGTGACAAAGGCCGCGCGGTCCGACAGCAGGAACAGGACCACCTGCGCCACCTCGTCTGCGGTACCCAGCCTTCCCGCCGGATGCATTCGCACCAGCGCGGCGTAGACCTCCCCCGGCAGCGCTTCGAGCAGCGGGGTGTCGATGTAGCCCGGATGCACTGAATTGATGCGGATGCCCTGGTCCGCGTAACCCAGCGCGGCGGCGCGGGTCATCCCCGTCACCCCGTGCTTGGCCGTGACGTACGGGACGGCGGTCCCGGATCCGACCATGCCCAGGATGGAGGACGTGTTCACGATCGCGCCGCCGCCGGCCTTCAGCATTTCCGGGATCTGGTAGTACATCCCGTAGAACACCGAGTTGAGGTTGACGTCAATGACGCGCCGGTAGCCTTCGAGGTCTATTTCGGTGAGCAGGCCGAGCGGGCCGCTGATGCCGGCGTTGTTGAAGGCCAGGTGCAGGCCGCCGAACTCATTGACGGCAGTGGCCACCGCTCCCTTCACGTCCTCGGCGCTGCCGACGTCACCGACCGAGGGTGCTGCGGTTCCGCCGGCCGCCGAGATCTCGTTCACCACGGCCTGTGCCGCTTCCAGGTCGACGTCGTTGACCACCACCCTGGCGCCTTCCGCCGCCAGCGCGATTGCCGCTGCCTTGCCGATCCCCGATCCCGCGCCCGTGACGAGGGCGGTCTTTCCCGCGAATTGATCAGCCATGGCAAACTCCTCCGGTTCCGCCCGGTGCTGCGGGCGTGATGCTGGCGTGTGCTTCGGCGGTCCGGCACACGGCGGCGCCCTTTCGTCCCATGATCCCGTTCCGCCTGCGGTTGCGGAAGGCAGCGGCGCAGCTGCACCGGGTTCAGAGGGGAACTGGCGGGCCCGGCCGAACCGGTGGAAGACTGGCCGCATGCAGATTCACATCACCGCCGGAGACATTACCGCCAGCACAGCCGACGCCATCGTGAACGCCGCCAATTCCTCACTGCTTGGCGGCGGCGGCGTGGACGGCGCCATCCACCGCGCCGCGGGACCGGCCCTGCTGGCAGCCTGCCGGGAGCTGCGGTCAGGGACCTGGGCGCAGGGCCTGCCCACCGGCGAGGCTGCGGCCACCCCGGGTTTCGACCTTCCTGCCCGCTGGGTCATCCATACGGTTGGCCCGAACGCCCGCGCCGGGGAAACCGATCCGGCGCTGCTGGCCTCCTGCTTCCGGCGGGCGCTGGACATCGCCGAGGAGCTCGGCGCCGAGACCGTGGCCTTTCCCGCCATCAGCGCCGGCGTTTACGGCTGGAACCCGGCGACGGTGGCCCGGGTGGGGCTGAGCACGGTCCGGGACTATCCGGCCCGCACCGTTCGGTCGGTGGACTTCGTGCTCTTTGGCGCCGCCACCGAGCAGATCTTCCGGTCCGTGTGGCAGGAGCTGTCCGCTGCTTCAGGCACCGTTACTTCAGGAACAGGACCCGAAGACGCCGGGTCGTGACCACCAGCCCCAGCCCGATCATCACCACGAAGTACAGCAGGTGTCCCGCGGTGGACCAGGTCAGCAGCCCCACGCTGAGTTGGCGCATCATTTCCACCCCGTGCCACAGCGGCAGCGCCTGGATCACCCACTGGACGCCCCCGGGGTACACGCTCAGCGGATAGAAGGTCGCGGAGAACAGGAACATGGGCAGCATGACAAAGTTCACCCACTCCAGCTGCTGAAAGGTCTTCATGCAGCTGGTGATCGCCATGCCGAAGGAGGCAAAGCCGAAGGCCACCACCACGGCGGCGGGAATCATGAGCAGCGCCCAAGGAGAGGTCACAAGGCCCATGGCCGCCATGACGGCCGTGAAGCCGGTGGCGTACATGGCCCCGCGCAGCAGGGCAAGCAGGATTTCCCCGAGCGCGACGTCTAACGGGCCCAGCGACGTGGCGAGCATGCCTTCGTAGAGCTTGGCGTAATTCAGCTTGAAGAACACGTTCATGGTGGAGTCATAGACGGCACCGTTCATCGCGGAGACGGCCAGCAGCGCCGGGGCAATGTAGTTGGCGTACCCGATCTGTTCGCCTCCCGGGCCGGCAACAGTGCCAATCAGGGATCCCAATCCAATGCCCATGGCCATCAGATAGAGCACCGGTTCCACGAATCCGCTGATCATGATTGACCAGTTGCTCCCCCAGGTGGCTTTGAGCCCGCGGGCAAAGACGGCACGGATGTTGCGGGCATAGAGTGAGCCCAAAAAGCGGTCAGCCGGCTCCAGCTGCGTCGTCATTTTCCCAACCTTCGAGTGAAGTTCCGGCGCGCCAGGATCCAGCCGACCAGGGCCAGGAGCAGCAAATACGCCACGTGCACAGCGGTCAGCGCCGGCGGTTCGGCGTAGCCGTAGCTGAGGACCCGGCCGAGCTCGGTGGAGTGCCACAGCGGAGAAATCCAGCCGATCCAGCGGATGGCCCCGGGCAGGGCATCCAGCGGAAAGAAGGTGCCGGAGAACAGGAACAGCGGCATCACAATGAAGCGCTGCACCATGGCGAACTGCCCCTTGTCTTGCTCCAGCGACGCGCTGAAGGCCAGCAGGGGCAGCCCGAAGGCCACGCCGCCGAGAATCGCGGTGAAAATCATCAGCCAGCCGGTGCCCGGCTGCTCCACTGCGCCGAAGAGCAGCAGGAACACAAAGTACGGGGCGGTGGTAATCAGCATCCGGACCGAGAATCCGATCAGGTGCCCGTCCACCAGCTGGTTACTGGACAGCGGCGACGCGTTGGGACCGTAGTAGGTGCGTTGCCAGCGGAAGCCGCCCATCACCATGTAGGTGTTTTCTTCGGTCGACACCATGATGGCGGCGGTGGCCAGCAGGGCCGGTGCCACGAAGACGAGGTAGGAGACTGTGGTCCCGTTGCCGGCGTCGAACGCCGCATCGCCGCTGTCCACCAGCGACGCCAGCCCCACGCCCATGCCAAAGAGGTACACCAGAGGGGTGCCCACCGCCGTCATGAGCACGGTCCAGCCGTAGCCGCGCATGCGCCTGATCCAGTGCTCGGCATAGTAGATGGCGCCGAAGCGCTTCGCCCGGGCAGCTGTCTGCTCCGGGGTCAGCGGAGAACGCAGACCAAGCACGGCATCCCGGTTTGTCCCCGCTTCCCCCACCGGCGCGCCTGATGGCTGCCGCTCAGTCAACGAGGCTCCGTCCGGTGAGCCGGAGGAACACGTCCTCCAGGGAGGAGCGGCGCACCAGCGAGGTAATGGGGCGCAGCCCGCGGGAGCTGACCGCTTCCAGGGCGGCCTCGCCGTCGTCTGCGTAGATCAGGACGCGGTCCGGGAGGGTTTCGAGGCGGTCCCCGATTCCCTGCAGTTCGCCTGCCACCGTGGTGTTGCGCTCGGAACCAAAGCGCAGTTCCAGCACCTCCCGGGTGGAGTACTCACGGATCAGGGCGGCAGGAGATCCTTCCGCCATGATCCTTCCCTTGTCCACCACAACCAGGCGGTCGCAGAGCTGCTCGGCCTCGTCCATGTAGTGGGTGGTCAGGATCAGTGTGACGCCGGCTTCCTTCAGCCGGAACAACCGGTCCCAGAGGATATGCCGTGCCTGCGGGTCCAGTCCCGTGGTGGGTTCATCCAGCAGCAGGATCTTGGGGTCGTTGATGAGCGACCGGGCGATGGTCAGCCGCCGCTTCATTCCGCCGGAGAGGGATTCCAACTTGGCCTTGGCCTTGTCGGTGAGCTGGGCGAATTCCAGCAGCTCGTCCGCCTTGGGGCCCAGATAGCTCTTGGGCAGGCCGAAGTACCGGCCGTAGGCCAGGAGGTTCTCACGCACGCGCAGGTCTTCATCAAGGTTGTCCTGCTGCGGCACCACCCCCAGGTGGGCGCGCACCTCGGGTCCGTACCGGTCCGGGTCCAGTCCCATGACGGTGAGGTCCCCGGAGGAGCGCGATGACACGCCGCCGATCATTTTCATGGTGGTGGACTTGCCGGCGCCGTTGGGGCCGAGGAGCCCGAAGGACTCCCCCGCCGGGACGTCGAAGCTGATCCCGTCCACGGCGGCAAAATCGCCGTAGGTTTTGCGGAGGTTCCGGGCGGAGATGACGGTTGAGGAGGCGGTCCTGGGGACAGTTGCGGTCGGTGTGATCTGCGGCACAGCAACAGCCTAGTGCAAAGATGAAGACCCCGCGGAACAGGGCGTCCGCGGGGCCTTCCGGAGGTGCTCGGGACGTGCCTAGGGAAGGATCCCGGCGGCGCGCTCCGCGGCTTCCACCACGTTGGAGAGCAGCATGGCCCGGGTCATCGGGCCCACTCCCCCGGGATTCGGGGAGATCCAGGATGCGACGTCGGCCGCGGCCTTCTCCACGTCACCGGTGAGGGTGGTTTTGCCGGTGTCCGGATCGGTGACCCGGGTGACTCCGACGTCGAGCACGATGGCTCCGGGCTTGAGGTCCTCGGCCTTGATCATTTCCGGGAATCCGGCAGCGGCCACCACCACGTCGGCGGCGCGCAGGTGCTCCAGCAGGTCCACGGTTCCGGTGTGCGCGAGCGTCACTGTGGCGTTGATCGGCCGGCGGGTCAGCAGCAGGCCCAGCGGCCGGCCCACCGTCACGCCGCGGCCCACCACGAGAACGTTCTTGCCGGTGAGCGAGATGCCGTTGCGCACCAGCAGCTGCACGATCCCGTGCGGGGTGCAGGGCAGCGGCGAGGTCATGGGTTCGCTGACGTTGAGGACCAGGCGTCCCAGGTTCACCGGGTGCAGGCCGTCGGCATCCTTTTCCGGGGCGATCCGTTCCAGGATGGCGTTGGTGTCGATCTGCGCCGGCAGCGGCAGCTGGACGATGTAACCGGTGGTGCCGGGGTCGGCATTCAGCTCGTCGATCACCTTTTCCAGGTCTTCCTGGCTGATGTCCTCCGGCAGGTCCCGGCGGACCGAGTTGATGCCCACTTGAGCGCAGTCCTTGTGCTTGCCGCCCACGTAGGAGTGCGAGGCCGGATCCTCACCCACCAGCACGGTTCCCAGTCCCGGAGTGATGCCGTATTCGTCCTTCAGGACCGCGACGCGCTGCGCCAGTTCGTCCTTGATGTCCTTGGCAGCCTTGCGGCCGTCGAGGATCCGGGCGGCGACCGGGGTGCCGAAGTCGGTCCGTTCCTTCTTCTCCCAGCCGAGGTTCACGCCGTTCTCCAAGCTGTCCTTCGTGCCTTCCATGTTGCTTCCCTTCTCCATGCTCGTTACCACTCTTCCTGTCCCGGATACAGCGGGAAATTCTCGGCCAGCGCGGTGACCCGCGCCCGCAGTGCGTCGACGTCGGGGGCCGGTTTCAGTGTCGCGGCAATGATCTCCGCCACCTCGGTGAACTCCTGTGCCCCAAAGCCGCGGGTGGCCAGGGCCGGGGTGCCGATCCGCAGCCCGGAAGTAACCATCGGCGGGCGCGGATCGAACGGTACCGAGTTGCGGTTCACGGTGATGCCCACGGAGTGCAGCAGGTCCTCGGCCTGCTTTCCGTCCAGCGCCGAGTGGCGCAGGTCCACCAGGATGAGGTGCACATCGGTGCCCCCGGTGAGGACTGACACCCCGTTTCCGGCGACGTCTGCGGCGTTCAGGCGGTCCGCAATGATCCGGGCGCCCTCGAGGATGCGTTCCTGGCGTTCCCGGAATTCCTCTGAGCCGGCAATCTTGAACGCCACGGCCTTGGCAGCGATGACGTGCATCAGCGGGCCGCCCTGCTGGCCGGGGAAGACGGCCGAATTCAGCTTCTTCCCGAACTGCTCCTTGGCCAGGATGATGCCCGAACGCGGACCGGCGAGGGTCTTGTGCACGGTGGAGGTCACGACGTCGGAGGCCGGCACCGGGTTCGGGTGCAGGCCGGCGGCCACGAGGCCGGCAAAGTGTGCCATGTCGGTCCACAGGAGCGCACCGACCTCATCGGCGACGGAGCGGAACGCGTCAAAGTCCAGCTGCCGCGGATAGGCGGACCAGCCGGCGACGATAACCTGCGGGCGCTCCGCGAGGGCCTGCTCGCGGACCTTGTCCATGTCCACCCGGCAGGTGTCCTCATCCACCCCGTAGGCGGCCACTTCGTACAGCTTGCCGGAGAAATTCAGCTTCATGCCGTGGGTCAGGTGGCCGCCGTGGGCGAGGTTCAGTCCCATCAGCTTGTCGCCGGGCGACATCATCGCGGCAAGGGCAGCGGCGTTCGCGGAGGCTCCGGAATGCGGCTGGACATTGGCGAACTCGGCGCCGAACAGGGCTTTCACCCGCTGGATCGCCAGGTTCTCGGCGACATCGACGTGCTCGCAGCCCCCGTAGTAGCGGCGGCCCGGATATCCCTCGGCATATTTGTTCGTCAGGACGGAGCCCTGGGCTTCCAGGACTGACCGCGGGGCGAAGTTCTCCGACGCGATCATTTCCAGCGTGTTGCGCTGGCGAGCCAGCTCGTCGTTCAGGACGGCGGCGATTTCCGGATCGACGTCGGACAATTTGGCGTCAGTCACGGGCTGGGTGGACAGTCTCACAAGGATCTCCTGAGGAAGGGGTTCTATGGGTCAGGCTACCTGCCGGCACCCCCGGAGATCCGGGCATGACGAACAGAAGGCGTGACCGTCGGCCCAGGCGTGCGATCCGTGGTCTGTGGTGCTTCGCCGCTCCCTGGTGGTGACCCACCCAACGCCAGTTGCGACATATCGATCGTACCGGATGAGCGCTGCCGGATGCCGGTGCGGCGGAATAGGTTCCGGGGGCGGGCGGGTTGTACCAGGTGCGCACGGAGCGGAACCGAGCGGAACCAGTCGGAATTGACGAAGAGGGCAGGGCGATGGGGCAGGACCAAGCGGACGGCGTCGAAGTGGAGGTCGCCGTCATCGGTGCCGGACAGGCCGGGCTGAGCGCCGCCTACTATCTGCAGCGCCGCGGCCTGGCGGCGGGGTCCGGTTTTGTCGTGCTGGATGCCAACGAAGGACCCGGCGGTGCCTGGCGCCACCGCTGGGATTCGCTGACCCTCGGCTCCGTCCACGGAATCCACGACCTGCCCCGTTCGCCGCTGGGCACCCCGAATCCCCGGGAACCGGCGTCGTCGGTCGTGACCCGCTATTACGGCGACTATGAAACCGAGTTCGGGCTGCACGTGCAGCGGCCGGTCCGCGTGCACCGGGTCTCCCCCGCAGGGAAGGGGAGGCTGCGCCTCGAAACCAGCGGTGGCTCCTGGCGGGCGCGGGCGGTCATCAATGCCACGGGAACCTGGGACAAGCCGCACTGGCCGTCCTATCCGGGGCGGGAGAACTTCGGCGGAACCCAGCTGCACACCCACGACTTCAGCAGCGCCGCGGATTTCGCCGGCCGCCGCGTCCTGGTGGTGGGCGGCGGAACGTCTGCGGTGCAGTTCCTGCTGCAGCTGCACGACGCCGGTGCCCGCACCATCTGGTCCACCCGCAGGCCGCCCGACTTCACCCGCACGCCCTTTGACGCGGACTGGGGCCGGGACGTCGAGCGGCAGGTCAGCGAGCGCACACGGGCCGGGCTTCCCCCGCTCAGCGTCGTGGCCGCGACAAAACTGCCGCTGACCGCCGCCTATCAGCAAGGGATCGACGACGGCGTCCTCGTCTCCCGCGGTCCGCTTTCCCGAATCACCGCGGACGGGGCGGTCTTCGCCGACGGCAGCACAGCCGAAGCCGACGTTATTCTCTGGGCCACCGGGTTCCGTGCTTCGCTGGATCATCTCGCTCCCCTGCACCTGCGGGAGCCCGGGGGCGGCATCCGCATGGACGGTCCCCGCGTACAGAAGCTGCCGCAGCTGTTCCTGGTGGGCTACGGAGAGTCTTCCTCTACGCTCGGCGCCACCCGGGCGGGACGGGCGGCGGCGACGGCTGCACTGGAGCTGCTCGGAACGGGCTAGGCGGCTTACTCCACGTCCTCCCAGTCGAACCCCGTCAGGGTCCCCTGTTCCCAGTCGCTGCGCAGCATCGCGTAGGTGACCGAGGCGATCCGGCCGCCGTCGTCCAGCAGCCAGTCATCGCGGTAGTGGGCTTCCTTCAGGAACCCCGACCGGAGGAAGGTCTTGCGCATGGCCGTGTTGTCTTCACGCGTCCGGCCGGCAAACCGGTTAGCCGCCGGCCGGTCGGCAAAGACCAACCCGGTCAGGGCCTGCAGCACCGGCACCCCTGCGCCGTGCCCGCGGGCTTCCTCCAACAACCGCAGGTCGAAGGTGGGGCACTGGCTTTCCAGCCGCTCCACGATGACCAGGCCGAGCCGGCGGTTGTCGCCGTAGACCCAGTAGGTGCAGACGCCGTCGGCTTCAAAGCGCCCGTCCACAATCAGCTGACGCACCAGCTCCTCGGAAGGCGCCGTGATGCGGTGGTACGGAAAGCTGTTGGTGGTCAGGAACTTGACCAGCTCTTCGTCGTCCCTGTCAGAGAGCGGCATGAAGGTTACGTCCATTTTCTTAGCCTAAGGGAGCCCCTGTCCGGCAGGTAACCTTGAAAGGGTGACTGACTTTCCCACTCCCCCTGCCACAGCCATGGCCCCCGCCGCTTCCGCCTACACGCTCACCCTGTCCTGCCCGGACCAACCGGGCATCGTGCATGCCGTCTCCGGCGGCCTCGTCGCCGCGCGGGGAAACATCACTGAATCCCAGCAGTACGGCAGCGCCGAAACCGGAACCTTCTTCATGCGCGTGGACTTCACCGCCCCCGGCACCCGCGCGGAAGTCCGGGAAACCCTGGCGCCGGTGGCCCGGGCCTTCGGCATGGAGTGGCAGCTGTTCACCGCCGGCGCTCCGGTGCGCACCCTGATCATGGCCTCCAAGTCCGGCCACTGCCTGAATGACCTCCTCTTCCGCCAGCGTGCCGGAACCCTGCCGATCGAGATTCCGGCGATTGTGTCCAACCACAAGGACCTCGCCGGGCTGGCCGCCTTCTACGGCATCCCGTTCCACCACATTCCGGTAACCCCGGCCGGCAAGGAGGCGGCAGAAAATGAACTGCGCGGCCTGATGCAGGACCTGGACATCGAGCTGGTGGTGCTGGCCCGCTACATGCAGATCCTCAGCAACGACCTGTGCAGTGATCTGTCCGGCCGGGCGATCAACATCCACCATTCCTTCCTGCCCTCGTTCAAGGGTGCCAGGCCGTACCACCAGGCACACGCCCGCGGCGTGAAGCTGATCGGCGCAACCGCGCACTACGTCACCTCGGACCTGGATGAAGGACCGATCATCGAACAGGAAGTTATCCGCGTGGACCACGCCCGCTCCGCCCCGCAGCTGGCCGCACTGGGCAGCGACGTCGAAGGCCGGACGCTGTCCAAGGCTGTGCAGTGGCACGCCGAGCACCGGGTACTGCTGGATGGGAAGCGGACCATCGTCTTCAACTGACACGGCGGTCCGCCCGGCCCCGCCGTCACCACTCCGGCGGCGGGGCCCGGCTAGGCTGACCGGATGGCACACGTTATTTCACTCCGGGGCAAGACCCCGGACATCGACCCGTCAGTCTTCCTCGCCCCCACCGCCTCGCTGATCGGCGACGTCGTCATGGGCCCGGGATCCAGCGCCTTCTACGGAGTCTGCGTCCGCGGAGACTCCAATTCCATCCGCGTCGGCGCCGGCAGCAATCTGCAGGACAACGTGGTGCTCCATGCCGATCCGGGATTCCCCACCACCGTCGGCGAGCGCGTCAGCATCGGCCACAACGCCGTGGTCCACGGCTGCACCATCGAGGACGACTGCCTGATCGGCATGAGCGCCACGGTCATGAACGGCGCCGTGGTGGGTGCCGGCTCGCTGGTGGCCGCCGGCGCCGTCGTCCTGGAAGGCACACTCATCCCGCCGCGTTCCCTGGTCGCCGGGGTGCCCGCCAAGGTCCGGCGCCAGCTCACCGATGACGAGTTCGACGGCGTCCGGGCCAACGCGGCGAACTACCTCGAGACGGCGGCCGCGCACCGCGAGGCGTTGCACGCGGTCTGACTCCGCCGGCTTTGCACACCTGACGGGCTGGGCCGGGGCCGCTTTTTTCCGGACTCCGGCCCCTGGGTTGGAGCAGTCCCTAGGCGCCGTGCGGCATGGACCCTAGAGTGAGAAACGCACTTGCGAGTGCTTCTCAGAGAAGAGGACCATGAACGCCCCGCACATTCCCACGCCGCCGTGTGTATCTCCGGGGGCACCGAGCCCGGTTCGGAAAACCGGAAGAACGCTGAGGTGGGGTGTGGTCGCGACGGGCAATGTCGCCGCCAAAGTTACCGAGGACATCGCCCGGCTGGAGGACGCTGTGCTGCAGGCCGTAAGTTCGCGCGGCGAGGCCTCAGCGGTGGAGTTCGCCGACCGGTTCGGATTTGCGCGTGCGTGCTTCGACACCGAGCGGGGCAAGGGGTACCGCCAGCTCGTGGACGATCCGGAGGTTGATGTCGTCTATGTGGCTGCCCCGCACGCGCAGCACTATGAGATTTCCCGGGCTGCGCTGCTGGCCGGGAAGCATGTGGTCTGCGAGAAGTCCCTGACCATCAACGCCCGGGAGACGGAGGACCTCATCGGGATCGCGGCCTCCCGCGGGCTTTTCCTGATGGAGGCCGTGTGGACGCGGTTCCTGCCCTGCGTCAACCGGATCTGGGAAATCCTGGCCAGCGGCGAGCTCGGTGACGTGGGCTGGATTCAGGCAGACCTGGGCTTCCCGGCTGCCGGCAGTCCCGCCGGCTGGTGGGACCCGGAGGCCGGCGGCGGAGCACTGCTGGATCTCACCGTTTATCCGCTCACGCTGGCCGTTGGCGCCTTGGGATTTCCGGAGCGGGTGTCCGCCGTCGGAACCCTCACCGGCGACGGCATCGACAAGCAAAACGCCCTGCTCCTGACGTACTCCTCCGGTGCCGCTGCCCAGCTGATGTCGTCATTGGTTTCCTCGGGTACCCGCACTGCCACCATTTCCGGAACCAAGGGGTGGCTGCGGACCGGAGCGCCGCTGCACAACCCGGTGGAACTGACCGTTTCGCCGTATCAGGGCGAGGAGCGGGTGGAGCGGTTTCCGCAGGTCGGCAACGGCTACACGTACGAGCTGCGCGAAGCCACCCGCTGCATTCAGTCAGGCCTGCCGGAGTCCCCCACCATGAGCTGGGACCACTCGCTGCAGACAATGCGCCTTTTTGACAACGCCAGATCCCAGATGGGTGTGCGGTATCCCGCCGACGACGTCCGGCCGGCGAGCAGCGGCCCAACCGGGCACCGAGCCCACAGGAAAGCGGTCCCGCGGGAGGCAGGACCGCTTCCGTAGATCGGTGTTATTTCGGTTTTCGGTTACGGTGCAGTTAGCCGCCGAGACCGCCCAGGCCGGGAATCTTGCCCAGCAAGTCCTTGGGGTCAATCCCGAACTTGCTAAGCAGGCCCGAGTCCTTCTCCGTGTCCACCTGATCCGGCAACTCCGCCTCAGCCTGTCCGGCCTTGTCGTCGCCGCCGCGCTTCTTGATCAAATCGATGATCTGCTGCTTGCCAATTTCCATTCGAATCTCCTGTTCAGGTCATGAGACTTCGTGGGGTCTGGCGGAAGGGAAAACTCAGGCGTTCCGGACGTTGTCCTGTGCGTCTGAGGCCTTGCCCTTCACATCATCGGCAGCGCTCTGGCCTTCCTGCTTGACGTTCTGAGCCGCTTCAGCAGCCGTTGCCTTCACGTTTTCCATGGCTTCCTGAGCCGGCTCCTTGAGGCCCTGCGCCATTTCCTTGGCTGTGTCGGTGACCTGGGAGGTCAGCGGCTCGGCCGCGGTCTTGAGGTTGTCCGCAGCTACGCGTTCCTTCTCGCTGGCCGGGATCAGGGAGGCTGCCAGCAGCCCCGCGCCAAACGCGATGAGCCCTGCGGCGATGGGATTGCCCTGCGCCTTGGCGGTGAGTTTCTGCGGCGCTTCACCTGCTGCGGTGCCGGCGCGCGAGAGACCGTCGGAGGCGGTGCCCGTGCCGGTCTGAACCTTGTCAGTCATAGAATCAGCTGCTCCCATCACTTTGTCCTTTACGTTGTCCCTGACACCAAACACGGCGTCCTTCACCTTGTCGGTCTGCCGCTGGACAATATGGGACGGGGTGACTTTGTCCGCTACGGCGTCTACGTTGCTTCCGAGGCGGCGGCGGGTCTCTTCAATGTCTGCTCGGATAGCGTCGGGATTGTCGCTCATCGTGGGTCCTCATTCGGTTTAAGGGTTCCGGGAATTTCCTGCAGGGTCTCCGACGTCTGAGGCATGCCTCGGACCTTGCGCATTTCAGTGCGGCCACGCATCGCCAGGACAGCGGCAATAATCGCCCAGATCACAGCGACCACGAGCCCTGACCAGCCCAAGCCGATCAGGTGCCCGAGGGCCTGCCAGAGCGCGATCGAGAGGAACAGCAGGACGAAGTAGCCGGCCACTGCTGCACCGGCAAACATCCCTGCCCCCTTGCCCGCACGGGTGGCAGACTGCTTCAGCTCGACCTTTGCCAGTTCCACCTCCTGACGCATGAGGGTGGACATGTCCGCGGTTACTTGCCCCAGCAGGTCCCCAAGGGACGTACTCTCAGCCTTCGTCGGGGGCGGTTCAGGGATTTCGCTACTCATCAGTGCTGGCCACCGCTAAACGGATCGCTGCCCCGGGTTCCCGAAGCGGGCAGCTGGTCATCCGAGGAGGGCGGACGTCCCGCGGGAAGCGTGGGTTCCGCGCCAAACGGATCGTTGGCCGCTCCCCCTGCGTTCACGGTGCCCGTGCCCGTGTAGGTGGGCTGCTCGGTCGGCGCGGGCGGGTAAATGGTTTCGGGCGTGGTCACCGTGCCGGTCCGCGGGGCGGCCGGTGCGGCGGTGGCCGTGCCTGCGGGCAGACCTGCACTCAGGCCCTTGTTCAAGCGCCCGGCAAGGAAGCCTGCACCGGCGGCGAGGGCGAGGAAGGCAACCGGACGCTGCCGGGCGAAGCCCTTGACCTCTTCGACCAGGGAACCGGGGTTGCGGCTGTCGAGCCATTCGGCCACTGACGAGGAGCGTTCCGCTGCCTGACGGACCAGGTCCGAAGCGACTCCGGGCTGATCCGAGTTATCAGCCATCGACTGCAGCTCGCCCGCCACGGACCGGAGTCCTTCGGCGACCTTCTGCTGCTGGGCGCCCGCCTGGTCGGTGAGGTCGCTGCGGGCCTGATTAAACAGGTCCTTGGCGTTGGCCGTCACTTCAGAGGCGACGTCGGCGGCCTCGGACTTCGCTGTTTCGGCGACATGCTGGGCGCTGCCGGCGGCGTCCTGCGCAAGCCCTGAGGCCTCGTCCTTAGCTGCACCGGCCTTGGCGGACTTGGTGTCGGATGAACCGCCCTGGGGTGTGGTCGCTGCATGGCTTCCGTCTCTGGGCCACTCGTTTTCCGTCATCGTCACTACTCTTTCCTGAATCGTTGCGGATGAAGAATCAGAATCCTGTGCCGCTGGGAATCAGCTGCACTGTTTACACGATAATAAGCACACTTAGTACGCGTTCGTAAAGTCGTAGTAAGTACACTTACAATACAGCCCGGCCGTCCGCCCGGACAGAGCAGCGGGGCACCGCGGCCGGCCCGGTAATGCACCACCGCTTGTGCCACTGCAGCCGACGCTGTGGATCCGCAGGCCCCGTGCGGCGTCCGGGCCGGTGGCAGCAACACGCTGAAGCGTCTTTTTGCCTCGCCGGCGCCCGTCATTTTCAGTTTTGCGGGCGGGGCACGCTATACATCCCTCGGCGCCCATGGTTATCTTCAGACGATGGGCGCCGAAGTTAACAGCAAAACGTACAGCCGGGAGCAGCGCACGCGATACCGCCAGCGCCTGCTCGAAAACCTCGACCGGTTTGCCGGTTACCTTTCAACGGCAACATTCGCCGACACCGCCAGCATTGGCCTCGAGCTTGAGCTGAACCTGACCAATCAGGACTTCTCCCCGGCACTCCGAAACACTGCTGTTTTGCAGCAAATTGCCGATCCGGCCTTCCAGACCGAGATCGGTGCGTTCAACATCGAAATGAACCACCCTGCCCTGGCCATCGGCGGCCGTGGCCTGCGGGATCTCGAAGATTCCCTGCGTTATCAGCTAAACCGGGCTGACACCCGCGCTGCCGAAGTGAACACCGAAATTCTCATGGTCGGGATTTTGCCCACGCTCCAGCCGGCCCTGCTGGAGGACAAGGAGTGGCTCAGCGCCGGCAAGCGGTATGCAGCCCTGAACACGTCGGTTCTCCAGGCGCGCGGGGAAGATGTGCACGTGGACCTCCGCGGAGCGGAGCCGCTGTCGTTCTACGCCAAGAACATTTCCCCCGAGGCGGCATGCACCTCGGTACAGCTGCATCTGGAGGTCAGTCCGGAGGACTTTGCTCCGGCGTGGAACGCCGCCCAGATCATCGCCGCTCCGCAGATTGCCCTGGCAGCCAACTCCCCCATTTTCTTGGAGCACATCCTCTGGCACGAAACCCGGATTGAGCTTTTCAAACAGGCCATTGACACCCGCCCGCCGGAGATGAGGAACCAGGGGGTGCGACCGCGGGTATGGTTTGGCGAACGGTGGATCACCTCGATTTTTGACCTCTTCGAGGAAAATGTCCGCTACTTTCCGGCGCTGCTGCCGGAGCTGTCCCGCAGCAGCGGAGGCTCCACTGCCGCCGGAGCGCCGTTGCTCCCGGAATTGCGCCTGCACAACGGAACGGTTTACCGCTGGAACCGGCCGATCTACGACCCCGGCGAACATGCCCCCAATCTGAGGCTGGAGAACCGGGTCCTGCCCGCCGGGCCGACGGTGCTGGATGTGGTCGCCAACGCAGCGTTCTTCTACGGCCTGGTCCAGTACCTGCGGACCGCTGACCGCCCGCTTTGGAGCCGAATGGCTTTCAAGAGCGCCGCGGACAACTTCCTGACCTGCGCACGCTTGGGACTGGAGGCTACCCTCTACTGGCCGGGCATCGGTGAAATACCTGTCGCAGAACTGATCATTCGGCATCTGATTCCTCAGGCGGCCTCAGGGCTCCAGGAGCTCGGCGTGGACGACCAGCTGATCGGCCGCTATCTGGACGTCATCCGGGAAAGGGCCCGCACCGAACAAAACGGAGCATCCTGGCAGATCGCCTACCTGCGGCGGCTTGAGAGCCAGGGCATGGAACGAACCGCTGCCCTGGCCGAAATGTCCAAGCGGTACTGGGAGAATATGCACACCAATGCCCCGGTCCATGAGTGGCCGGTGGACTGACGGATCCGAAGAAAAAAATATTGCCTCTCCGGGCCCAAAAACTCCTCCAGGTTCTGGCACTCACATATGCCGAGTGCTAATCTAATTTCATTCTTGAGCCGAGACGACTCAAGTTATCGACCGTTCTGAAGTTCCGAATATCGATTCGCCTGCCTTGCAGGTGGGCGTAAGGAGTTGATGACAAATGGCCATGAAGTTCGATCCATTCCGAGAGCTCGACCGGATGGCAGGAGCCCTGCTTGATCCCCGGCAGCGGCTGCGGCTGATGCCCATCGACCTCTACCGTGAGGGCGACCACTACATCCTGAATGCCGATCTTCCGGGCATTGATCCGGGTTCCGTCGACGTGGATGTGGACGGCCAGCTGCTGACCATCCGGGCTGAGCGCACCATCCAGGCGGCTGACACCGTCACCTGGCTGACCCGGGAACGTGAGTCCGGCTCGTTCCTGCGCCAGCTGAACCTCGGTCAGGGAATCAATATTGAGGGCATCTCCGCCAAGTACGAGAACGGCGTCCTCAGCGTACTGATTCCGGTCAGCGAACGGGCGAAGCCGCGCAAGATCGAGGTGTCTTCCTCCTACAAGGATTCGAATACCATCAGCGGCCAGTCCAGTTCCGAATCGGTGAGCTCCTCGGCTTCCAGCAGCTCCGGTTCGGGGGGATCCGGCTCCGCTTCGGGCAGTTCCGGCTCCGGCTCCGGGTCCGGCTCTGGTTCCGGAACCGGACCAGCTTCCTCCGGCGACCAGGGTTCGGGCATCTAACGGACCGGCTTTAACGACGGCGGCGCCCCACCCTTGTCAGGTGAGGCGCCGCCGTCGTCGTGCGTTGAAGCGTCCGGAGCTTAGCCCAGGCGGGTCTTCAGGTTGGCATCGAGCTCAGCGAGGAATTCCTCGGTGGTCAGGTATCCCTGCTCCGGGCCGACCAGGGCCGCGAGGTCCTTGGTCATCTTGCCGGACTCGACGGTCTTGATGACAACGTCTTCGAGGGTTTCAGCGAAGCTGATGACCTCGGGGGTGTTGTCCAGCTTGCCGCGGTGCATCAGGCCACGGGTCCACGCGAAGATCGAGGCGATCGGGTTCGTGGAGGTGGGCTTGCCCTGCTGGTGCTGGCGGTAGTGGCGCGTGACCGTGCCGTGTGCTGCTTCGGCCTCGACGGTCTTGCCGTCCGGGGTCATCAGCACTGAGGTCATCAGGCCCAGCGAGCCGAAGCCCTGCGCCACGGTGTCGGACTGGACGTCGCCGTCGTAGTTCTTGCAGGCCCAGACGTAGCCGCCTTCCCACTTCATCGCGGAGGCCACCATGTCATCGATCAGGCGGTGCTCGTAGGTGAGGCCGGCTGCTTCGAACTGGTCCTTGAACTCGGCGTCGAAGACTTCCTGGAACAGGTCCTTGAACTGGCCGTCGTAGGCCTTCAGGATCGTGTTCTTGGTGGAGAGGTACACCGGGTAGTTCCGCTGCAGGCCGTAGGCGAAGGACGCCCGGGCAAAGTCGCGGATGGAGTCGTTGAAGTTGTACATGCCCATGGCCACGCCGCCGTCGTCACCGTAAGTGACGACCTGGGTCTTGATTTCTTCCCCGCCGTCCTTCGGGGTGTAGGTCAGCGTCAGGGTGCCGGCACCGGGAACCTTGAAGTTGGTGGCCTTGTACTGGTCGCCGTGTGCGTGGCGGCCAATGATGATCGGCTTGTTCCAGCCCGGCACCAGGCGCGGGATGTTGGAAATGATGATCGGTTCGCGGAAGACAACGCCGCCGAGGATGTTGCGGATGGTCCCGTTCGGGGAAACCCACATCTTCTTCAGGCCGAATTCTTCGACGCGGGCTTCATCCGGAGTGATGGTTGCGCACTTGACGCCCACGCCGTGTTCCTTGATGGCGTTTGCAGCATCAATGGTGACCTGGTCATCAGTGGCATCGCGGTTCTGGATGGAGAGGTCGTAGTACTTCAGGTCTACGTCGAGGTACGGGTTGATCAGGCGGTCCTTGATGAACTGCCAGATGATACGGGTCATCTCGTCGCCGTCGAGTTCTACAACAGAACCCACAACCTTGATTTTCTCAGCCACACGGTCTCCTTGTGTGTTGGTGGGCGCCCGTGCATGCCGAATGGCATGACGGAGCCCGTCTTTTTGGTCTGTATTTGTGTCCAACTATGCCACAGCCCACTCGGGCCGCCCTAAACTCCGGGACGGCAGATGACTCGCGCGGTCCCGGAGATCAGCTGCCGGCGGGGTGCGGCTCTTAGTGGAAGAAGTGCCGGGCGCCGGTGAAGTACATGGTCACGCCTGCAGCGTTGGCTGCTTCAATGACTTCACTGTCGCGGATGGATCCCCCGGGCTGGACGACGGCGCGGATGCCGGCATCGATGAGGATCTGCAGTCCGTCGGCAAAGGGGAAAAAGGCGTCCGACGCCGCCACGGAACCGCTGGCGCGGTCCTCGTCCGGGCCGCCCAGGCTGTTGGCGCGCTCGACGGCGAGCCGGCAGGAATCCACCCGGTTGACCTGGCCCATGCCCACACCTACGGAAGCACCGTTCTGTGCCAGAAGGATGGCGTTGGACTTGGCCGCGCGCACTGCCGTCCAGGCAAAGGCGAGATCGGCCAGCGTAGCCTCGTCGGCGGCGCTGCCGGACACCAGGGTCCAGTTCTCGGGGTTGTCCCCTTCGGCCTGCATCTTGTCGGACTTCTGGATCAGCATGCCTCCCGAGACCTGGCGGAATTCTGCAACGTTCCGGCCATAGCCTTCCGGCAGCGTCAACAGGCGGATGTTCTTCTTCGCTGAGAGGATTTCCACGGCCTCGGGGTCAAAGTCGGGAGCGATCACCACTTCGGTGAAGATGTCCTTGACCGAGGTGGCCATTCCTGCCGTGACCGTGCGGTTGGCAGCGATGACGCCGCCAAAAGCGGAAACCGGGTCACAGGCGTGGGCCTTCGCATGCGCGTCGGCGATGGGATCGGCTGCACCCGGGGAAGCTACCGCCACACCGCAGGGATTTGCGTGCTTGATGATGGCGACGGCCGGCAGGTCGAAGTCAAAGGCCGCGCGCAGGGCGGCATCGGCGTCGACGTAGTTGTTGTAAGACATCGCCTTGCCGTGCAGCTGGTCGGCCTGGGCAACCCCGGGCAGAGCACTCTTGTCCACATAGAGGGCCGCGTCCTGGTGCGGGTTTTCGCCGTAGCGCAGCACTTCGGACCGTTCCAGAGCCAGGCCGGTGTAGGCCGGCCAGCTGGAGCCTTCCTCAGTCCCGTCGCCGAACTGTTCCGCAGTCCACGCGGCAACCGCAGTGTCGTAGGCTGCCGTGGAGGCAAACGCTTCGGCGGCCAGGCGGCGTCGCTGGTTCAGATCGAAGCCACCCTCTGCGGCAGCCGTAACCACGGCGGCATACTTGTCCGGGTCCACCACGACGGCCACCGATGGGTGGTTCTTGGCAGCGGCGCGGACCATGGACGGTCCGCCGATGTCGATCTGCTCGACCACCTCGTCCTGGCTGGCGCCGGACTTCACGGTCTGGACAAACGGGTAGAGGTTTACGACCACCAGATCGAAGGGTTCAATTTCCATTTCCTCAAGCTGCGCCACGTGATCCTCACGGCGGCGGTCAGCGAGGATCCCGGCATGGATACGCGGATGCAGTGTCTTGACCCGACCGTCGAGGCACTCGTTGAATCCGGTGACATCGGCTACCTCGGTCACCTCGACTCCGGCTGCGGCAATCTGCTTAGCGGTGGATCCGGTGGACACGATGCTCACTCCGGCAGCAGCCAGGCCCTGCGCGAGTTCCGTCAGGCCCGTCTTGTCGTAGACCGAGATCAGGGCCCGGCGGATAGGAACACGGTTCAGCGGCTGTGAGCTCACGCAATTCTCCAAAATGAGGGGGTGTCGATGGCTTTAGTTTAGGTCACACGACTGTCTCGGGCAGAGTGTGAACTCCTCCGGCTGAGTGTGAAGCTGGAAGCTGTGCTGGCTTCACCGGTGCCGGGAGACCTCGCGATTGGCGCTGTGGAAGCACGGGAAGCAGCTGATTCCGGGAGTTGCGGCGCCGCGGACCGGTAGGTGTGTCCGGTAGGAGTGATCGTGTCCACTGTGTGGCGGTCCGGTTGGCGATCCCCGACCGCGTGTGCGCTCCAGCCTGGTGCTTCCTTGGCCTGGTTGCAGGCCTCGCAGAGTCCTTGAATGTTCTCGGCACTGGTTGGTCCGCCGTTGCGGACGGGGGTGATGTGGTCGTAGTGGCGGATCGGTGCTCCGCACCACGGGGTTCGGCAGATCTGGTCGCGGGCTGCGATCAGCCGGGCCAGGCCGCCGGGTACGAGCCGTGCCCGGGAATCCATCGCGGTCAGCTGCCCGGAGTTCGGTGCGACGTAGAGCCGGCGGAGCCAGACTTCGGTGCGCGGATCGGGCCGCCGCGCCACGGTACCCCAGCCGGCTGTGGCGCTGCCCGGATCACGGGCCCAGTTAGGGGCCGGATTACGGGCGGGATTAGTGGCGGGATCGCGGACCGGATTAGGGGCGGGACCACGGGCCGGATCAGGGGCGGGACTCCGGGCCTGGTCTCTGTCCCCGGGATCCGGGTTGTCCGGGCTGGCATCGTCCGGAACCGGGTCGGGACCGCGGATCAGGTCCCGGGCCCACTGCGCGGGAACGATTCCGTATCCGGCCAGCACGGCCGGTTCGGCTCCGTCGGGCACGAAGGATTCCGTTTGCCGGCCGGCTGCTATCCCGCCACAGCTCGTGGTCTCGGGGTCTTTGGTGTCCGCAGATGTCCTGGCAGCGTCCAGCTCCGCAGCCGTGTCCGCAACTGTATTCGTGCCCGTGTCCGTATTTGTGCCCGTGCCTGTATTTGTGCCCGTGCCCGCGTCTGTGCCTGTGTTTGTGTCTGGGGGCAGGATGCCGTGCAGCAGGGTCCGGTCCGTCATGATCAGCTGCACCTCGACCCGCACGTCCTCGGCCCGGGCCTGCCCGGTGGTGCGTTCCACGAGGGTGTCGGCCATGATCTGGCCCTTCGTCCGCGGGTCCCCGGACGCCCGCAGCCGGTCCGCGTCCCGGGTCAACGCCGCGAAGACCCCCACCCCTTGCGCCACCGGCAGCAGCGCGGTCAGATACGTCATGGTGTCCGGGGCCGGACGGCAGGACACATACCGTTGGGAAACGGCATGCGCGGCACGGTTGACCACGGCATGCGGGTCCAGACCGTAGGACAGGGACTTGATCCGGGCGATCAGCTTCCGGTCTCCGAGCTGTTCCAGTTCCGCGGGGTTCCCGGCGATCTGTTCATCGACTTTCTGCCGGTCGGCCAGGGTCAGGCAGGCGGTCTCGCGGACCAGGAGCGTGGCCCGCCACTCGTTGATCACCCCGGTCGAGAGGGCGTGCAGGGTGTGCGGCATTTCG